>JAHRFX010000062.1 GCA_019084405.1 Methanobacterium sp. | reverse complement strand
GAATTCAACACCAGCTAAGAATTCAACTTAGAATAAAAATTAAACAAATTACACAGATTTACAGATAAAAAAAGATTTAAAAACCAATTTCCAAAACCAAAAAGCATATTTAAAACAAATTTACAAAATTACTTTACGAAGTACTGATTATTAATATCCTCATTAATATCTTTAATTACATTTAAAACAAACAAGCAGTTAATATATAATCCGGAGGTTTAAATATGAATGATGATTTTGAATTGAATGAATTATTTGAATATGAAAAAAAAGCAAGTAGATTAGAACTATTTGTAAGATTTTTTTATGCAATACCAGTGGTTATAGTGCTGGGATTATATAGTATCATTGCAGGAATATGTTTAACCATCCAGTTCTTAATAATATTAGTACTTGGAAAGCGTAATGAAGGTCTCAATGACTTGATTAGAGGATATTTAGAATATAACATCCATTTAATTGGTTATTTTAATTACATGACTGATGAAAGACCAGGAGTTATTCCTAAAAAAGTTAAGTTTTTCGAAGTAATTGAAGAGGAATAATTTTTTTTTAATGAATCTCTTTTCTTTTTTTTTAAAAATATCTGCTCCTTTTCTTATTTAGGTTACTGGTTTTAAAAAAAATCCTTTTTTTTATTGGATTTAAAAACTTTTATATTCTGATTAATCATATTGCCGTATAGTTAATTTGTTCGTAGAAATTAAAATAACAATATTTTTATCTGAAAAAACTAATATTAATATAAGGAAAATTTAATTAAACCCGGTGATATGATGAGATACAAATGTAAAGTATGCGGATACATATACGACCCTGATATGGGGGAACCCCGAAAGGAAACTCCTTCCGGAATAGAATTTGATTCACTTCCTGATGAATGGTCTTGCCCTACATGTGGAGCAGGAAAAATAAGATTCATACCACTGAAGAACTAATTTTCCTTAAATCAACTAAAAAGTAAAATAAATTCCAAAAAAAAGGCATTTATGTCCAGATGGATAAAAAAAAGGTGTAATTATGGTAAGATACAAATGTAAAGTATGCGGATACATATACGACACTGAAAAAGGAGAACCCCGGTCTGATATAGCACCAGGGACCGCTTTTGAAGATATGCCAGAAAATTGGAAATGTCCCTCATGTGGAGCACCTAAAAGAATGTTTATAGAATTAAAAAATTAACTAATTTAAAATTTAAGTGATTTCAAGGCTTAGGAGGAGTAAAAATGGATAAGTATCAATGCGAGATATGTGGTTATGTATATGATCCTGAAATTGGTGATCCTGATTCTGGTGTAGAACCAGGCACCGCTTTTGAAGATATACCAGACGACTGGGTTTGTCCTATCTGCGGAGTAGGAAAAGATCAGTTCGTTAAAGTGGATTAAGATGCCTGCCAGGATGATTGAAGACGGTGTTTATTATGTGGGATCCCTGGATTGGGATCGGCAAATGTTTGATGAGTTAATTCCTTTACCACAGGGGACCAGTTATAACTCTTATCTAATTCCGGGAAGAGATAAAACTGCATTAATAGATACGGTTGACCCAGAAAAAACTCATGAACTATTAAAAAACCTCCAGGAATTAGAGGTAAAAATTGACTACATTGTATCCAACCATGCTGAACAGGACCATTCTGGTTCTATACCAGTTATTCTGGATGAGTATCCAGAGGCAGTAGTGCTTACCAATCCGAAGTGCAAGGAACTTTTAAAAAATTTTTTATTTATCCCGGAAGATAAGTTTAAGGCCATTGGGGATGGGGAGAAGATTTCTTTAGGGGATAAGACCCTGGAATTTATTTTCACCCCCTGGGTGCACTGGCCAGATACCATGGTTACCTATTTAGAACAAAATAAAATTCTTTTTTCATGTGATTTTTTCGGATCACATATGGCCACCAGTCAGTTATATGCCCATGAAATCGACGAGGTATACCCGGCTGCCAAAAGGTATTATGCCGAACTGATGATGCCCTTTAGACCCTCCATAAAAAACAACCTGGCGAAAATAAATAATCTGGATATAAACACCATAGCACCGTCCCATGGGCCTCTTTATTCCCCGGGGGATAAAATAATAAATTTATATAAAGATTGGATATCCGATGAAACCTTAAACCATGTAGTAATCCCCTATGTTTCTATGCATGGTAGTACCCGGGTTATGGTAGATCATCTGGTGGAGTCATTAATAAAAAGGGGTTTAGTTGTAAAGCCCTTCAATTTGGGTCAGATGGATCCTGGTGAATTTTTAATGTCTCTGGTGGACGCATCCACTTTGGTTATTGCCAGCCCAACGGTATTAACAGGTCCTCATCCACTCACATTTTCCAATACATATTTGATTAATTTGTTAAGACCTAAATTAAAATACGTGGCCATTATGGGTTCTTTTGGATGGGGCAGTCGTATGGAAGAATTATTAAAAGACCAGTTAAGTAACCTGAAAGTTGAATATCTGAACTCTATTTCCATAAAAGGCTTACCCAATCAGGAAGATTTGGAAAAAATTGATGCCCTGGCAGATGAGATATTACAAAGACATGAATCTTCATAATTTTTGAATTATATATTTTTAAATTAAGGAGGAATTAGATGGTTAGTGAAAAAATGCAGGATGCATTAAATGGACAGATGAATGGGGAGTTATACTCTGCCTACCTTTACCTGGCTATGGGGGCCTATTTTGAGGATTCAGATCTGCCGGGTTTTGCCAACTGGATGAGAATTCAGGCCCAGGAAGAACTCAGCCATGGTATGAAGTTCCATGACTACCTGATTAGAAGAGGCAAAAGAGTACTTCTGGATGAAATTGAAAAACCTCCCCGTGAATGGGAATCCGCCCTGAATGTGTTTGAAAATGTTTTAAGCCATGAAAAAAAGGTAACCGGACTTATAAATGAACTGGTAAACCTGGCCCAGGAAGAAAAAGACCATGCCACCAATAACTTCCTGCAATGGTTTGTGGCGGAACAGGTTGAAGAAGAAGAATCAGCCGGAGAAATATTGCAAAAAGTAAGGTTGGCCATTGAATCACCTGCCAGCCTACTGATGATGGATACTGAGCTGGCAAAAAGAGTATTTACTCCACCTGCTGAATAATTGGAATATTATTCACCATACAAACCTCAGATTCTAATAATCCAGTGACAATCATAATAATTCAATTCTTTTGTTTTTTTAGAATAATTCAGTTAAAAATCTCCAATAATTAATTCAACTCCTTTGATTAGCTAAAATATATGGTGAATATTAAAAATTGAAGTTTGAAAAAAATTTATTTTTTTAAAATGGATTTATTAAATAAACCCAAATAATAAATAAAAATAAGGTGCATAATATTACCATAAATATGCAAAAAGGGGTGTTTTAATGGGAGAAAAAATATATGAATTAAAAAAAATTAAGAAAAAAGGAAGGGGGATACCTTTAATTGGAGATAAATTTCCTAAAATGGAAGTTCAAACCACACAGGGAATGATGAAGCTTCCCAAGGCATTTAAAAAAAAATGGTTTGTTCTTTTTAGCCATCCAGCAGATTTTACACCGGTGTGTACTACCGAATTTGTTGCCTTCCAGAACCGCTATGAAGAGTTTAAAAAATTAAATTGTGAATTAATTGGTCTGAGTATTGATCAGATATTTTCACACTTAAAATGGATTGAATGGATAGAAGAAAACCTGAATGTGGAAATAACTTTTCCATTAATTGCAGATACAGGAAAAGTGGCAGATATGTTAGGTTTAATCCATCCTGCCCGTCCCACCAATACCGTGCGGGCAGTATTTATTGTGGATCCTGAGGCCATAGTACGGGCCATTCTATATTATCCTCAAGAACTGGGTAGAAATATGGATGAAATACTCCGGATGGTAGAGGGTTTTGCAAATATTGAAGAAAAAGGAGTAGCTATACCTGCCAACTGGCCTAACAATGAATTAATAGGTAAAGGACTGATTATACCTCCAGCCAGTGATGTTGAAACTGCTAAAAAGCGAAAGGAACAATACACTTGTTATGACTGGTGGTTATGTCATAGAAATTACTACAAATGGTAATTATAAGATGAAATATTTTTAATTTAAAAGGTGAAAAAAATGGAAAAAAAAATATACCAGTTGCCGGAATTACCCTATAGTTATCAGGACCTGGAGCCCTACATATCTGAAGAACAGTTAACCATCCACCATACCAAACATCATCAGGCCTATGTTGATGGTGCTAATTCTATTTTAAAGCAAAGATTTGATGATGCTCGAGAAAATAATGAAGATTTTGATATAAAAGCAACTGCCAAGGAATTATCATTCCAGGTAGGTGGTTTTGTCCTTCATAACCTTTTCTGGACAAATATGGGACCAGCCAGTAAATGCGGTGGTGAACCAGAGGGTATTTTAGCAGAATACATCAAAAAAGATTTTGGTGGCTTCAATAGATTTAAAAAAGAGTTCACGCAGGCTGCTCTTAGTGTAGAAGGTTCTGGATGGGCGGTTCTTACTTTATGTAGGAGGACTGACCGTTTATTTATAATGCAGATAGAAAAACATAACGTGAATGTGATTCCTAACTTCAGGATTATGATGGTGCTGGATGTATGGGAACACGCCTACTATCTGGATTATAAAAATGTGAGGCCTGATTTTGTGGAAGCTTTCTGGAATATAGTAAACTGGGAAGAAGTTAACAAAAGAACTGAAACCTGGTTAGAATCCCCACTTTAATTTTTTTTTAATTTTTTTTATTAAGGAATTAGAATCCTTATTTAAATATACCTGCCTTAAAAAGTCCTGACGCATCATTTTAAGCTAATTATTTTTTCTTTTGAATACCTGTAATCAGGGGATCCTGACTGTCAAATAATTAGATTAGTAAGATTTAAGTTTTAGGGCCTCTAAAAACTTCTATAATTTATAGTATTTTACTTAACTTATTGTGTGTATGCTGTGATGAATTTTTGTACCCATGTAGTGTAAAATGATGGATTTCTTATTATTTTGTAAAATTCTTCTTTAAAGAGTTTTTTTAAGTGTTCTACATCTTTTAAATATTTCCGTGATATGTAATCCTTTATTACTCTCCAAACATCTTCAATAGGGTTTAAATCCGGTGAATATTCAGGTAAGTATATTAAATTTATATTTAAAATTTCAGCTACTTTTTTAACGAGTACTGCTTTATGAGTGGAGTAATTATCAAGTATTATATTTAAAACCTTTTCTTTGCTCATTAAACCTTTAATTTCTGTTGTATCTAAATTTTTAAGTAGATATTTCCTTTTAGTTGCGTGAATTTTCCGGGAATTATTTATGTCAATTTTATTTTCATATCTACGGAGTCTTTTTAACATTTTGTCGATTTTTTCATCTTCTTTTTCTTCATCTAACATTTT
>JAHRFX010000115.1 GCA_019084405.1 Methanobacterium sp. | reverse complement strand
ATCTAAATTTTTAAGTAGATATTTCCTTTTAGTTGCGTGAATTTTCCGGGAATTATTTATGTCAATTTTATTTTCATATCTACGGAGTCTTTTTAACATTTTGTCGATTTTTTCATCTTCTTTTTCTTCATCTAACATTTTATATAGTATATTATTCACATCATTAATTATTTCATAGTTTGATGACAAATTAGAGGCTAATTCTAGTTTAATTATAATCTTCTGTTAAATTTGGATTAGTCATTGCTTTTTTTTAACAGATTTTGTGCTTTAATATTTTCAACATTAATCATCCGAAATTGGGTTAAAATCAAGGCAAATTCATCTGCACGAGTAGAAGGAGTGAATAATACGCAAGAATTACAATTAACACCTTGTATGCCTGTCCCATTAGTTTTAAACTTTTGTCCATTTTTAATAATTCTTTTAGGAGGATCACAGGGATCCATTATTATTCTTTGAGAATTAGGGATATTTTGCACAGAAGAGCTGTCTAAGAAACATAAATACTCATTATCCAGATTTAAATTCATTGTTTTTTTAAAAGCTGTTCCTCAGCATCTTCTGGTCGATCTGAATATTTAGGAAAAGGTTTCCGGTATGAAAGGCCTAATTTTTTAGTAACAATCTCCCAAACCTGTTTATAACTATATTCCACACCAAATTCAGCTTCATTTGACATAAAAAATAATATCTCCCCCATACCTAATAAAAGTTTCGTAAAATACTATAATGTATGCCACCCCTATATTCTATCCTGCAGAGATAGTGCCAGAAAGTTTCAGATTTATACAAACATTTAATCCAATCTATGCAGTTATGAATTCTTGTAGAGCTGTATTTTTAGATGGAACACTTTATGATCCCATGCAATTATTATTTGCTATGGCATCAGGAATTATAGCACTGCTAATTGGATTATTTGTATTTTACAGATATCAGGATAAATTCATATTAAATATTTAAATTTGAAGGTGAAAAACTTGGTAATACCAGCTATCAAGGTTGAAAAAGTCGGAATGAAATTCAACATGAGTAAAGAAAAGACCGACAACTTAAAAGAATACGTTATTAAATTCCTTAAAAGACAGCTTAAATTTCAACAGTTCTGGGCCCTTAAAGACATTGCCTTTGAAGTGGAAAAAGGAGATAAGGTAGGTATAATTGGATTAAATGGTGCTGGTAAAAGTACCCTTTTAAAAATTATATCCGGAGTAATGAAGCCCACTGAAGGTAAAATAAAAGTTAATGGAAGATTAGTTCCATTATTAGCCCTTGGAGCTGGATTTGCCCCAGATTATACTGGTCGGGAAAATATTTTCTTAAATGGTGCCCTCCTGGGTTATCCTAAAAAATTACTGGCTGATAAAACCGAAGAAATCATTGAATTCTCAGAAATAGGGGAATTCATAGATGTACCAGTTAAAAATTACTCCTCAGGTATGAAAGCCCGGCTGGGTTTTTCCATTGCCACCACCATTACTCCCGACATACTCATCCTGGATGAAGTTTTATCAGTGGGAGATGCTCGATTTAGGAAAAAAAGTACGCAGCGAATGAATTCCCTTTTAGGTGGTCAAACAACAGTGTTATTTGTATCTCACTCTATTGGACAGGTTAAAAAGGTTTGTAATAAAGCCATATGGTTGGATAAAGGAAAACTAATCATGCAAGGACCGGTGGATGAAGTTTGTGATGCCTATGAAAAAGCTGTAAGTTCTAATTGAATATTTAAACTCGGTAATTATGTCATTAACCATCATCATACCCTATTTTAATGGAAAAAAACTCCTTAAAAAATGTATAAACTCCATTAAAAGACAGGATTACACTCCCACAGAAATCATAGTAATAGATAACGCCTCCACAGATAACAGTGCCGATTATATTAAAAAAACCCATCCAGATATCCAATTAATAGAAAATAAGACCAACCAGGGTTATGCTGCTGCTGTAAACCAGGGCATCCAGGCATCTAAATCAGAATACATATTCCTTTTAAATAATGACGTTTATCTGGAAACAGATTGTATAAAAAATCTTCTAGAGTGCATCCAGACTGATAAAAATATCTTCGGGGTTTCAGCCAGGATCATCCAGTACCATAACCCGGAGAAGATGGATGATGCGGGAGATGAATACACTTTACTGGGCTGGACCAGAAGGGTGGGTTATGGTAAGTCTCCAGATAAATATAACTCTAAGAGGGAAATATTCAGTGCCTGTGCTGCAGCTGCTATTTACCGGCGCAGTATATTAGAAAAAATAGGTTATTTGGATGAGAACTTCTTTGCTTACCTGGAAGATGTGGATATCAGTTACCGGGCCCGTATAAATGGTTATAAATGTTTTTACACACCCTCAGCTGTGGCCTATCATGTAGGTAGTGCTACCTCCGGGGGCCGTTACAATGCCTTTAAAATAAAATTAGCTGCCCGGAATAATATTTTTCTGGTTTATAAAAATCTGCCCTGGCCCCAATTAGTCTTAAATTTGCCCTTTTTAGTCCTGGGGTTTTTCATAAAATATATTTTCTTTATAATTAAAGGATATGGGAAAACATATCACAATGGTATAAAAGAAGGGCTATCTAATTTAAGTAAAATAAAAAAAACCGAATATGAAAGGGAGAATTTAATAAATTACCTTAAAATTGAGTATTTACTTATTAAGAATACTTTGAAATTCATTTTTTATTAATTAATTATATCTACACCTCTTACCTAATAATACTTAAATCGATTAAGATAAGATAAAATTCCACTTTTAAAAAACTGCTCACAAAGGCAATAGCATGGACCTATCCATCATCATGGTAAATTACCGCACCTACCACTTCACCAGAAAAGCCCTGGAATCTATAATAACAAAAAACCATCTCTTCAGCTTTAAAATCTACCTGGTGGATAATGCTTCCGGTGATGGCAGTTTAGAAAAATTAGAAGCAGATTTTTCTAAAGAAATAAACCAGAAGATAATAAAAATCATTCCCAGCTCAGAAAATAAAGGCTTTGCCTATGCCAATAACTTGGCCTTAAAAGAAGTTCAGTCCAAGTACGTGCTGTTACTTAACTCTGATACGGAAATTCAGGGTAACTGCCTGGCAGAATGCCTCCACTACCTGGAAACCCACAAAGAGGGGGGTGCTTTAGGATGTAGAGTGTTACTGGATGATGGTTCCCTGGATAAGGCCTGTCGTAGAAGTTTTCCCACACCACTGGTTTCTTTTTATCGGATGACTGGTTTATCATTATTATTTCCTGAGAGTAAAAGATTTAACCAGTACAATCTGGGTTATATGGATGAAAATGGTACTTATGAGGTTGACTCTATAAGTGGTGCCTTTATGATGCTTAGATCCCAAACTATTGAGGAAGTAGGTTTTCTGGATGAAGAATTCTTCATGTATGGGGAGGATATTGATTGGTGTTATCGTATAAAGGCCCGGGGTTGGAAAGTGGTTTACCATGGAGGGGCTCAGATACTCCACCACAAGGGGGCCAGCGGCAGCCGAAAGCAAAAGAGTAAACTAATATATGAATTTTATAGAGCAATGTATATATTCTATGAAAAACATTATAGGGATAACTACCTGGTGGTAGTAAATGCAATGGTTTATATGGCCATAGGGGGGCAGTGCCTGATAAAACTTGCTATTAATCTTTTTAAAAGATGAATAATTAAATCCAAACCACTACTATGATTCCGGTGCAACAATGATTAAAGAAAACCAGCGATTTTTCAATATAGGTCTGGTCCTGATAGACCTGGTTATAATAAGCTTCTCCCTATTTTTAGCCTGGGAGATACGATTTAAAAGCAGCTTATTTGGTTTAGGGGAAAGTGTATGGAACTTTGAACAGTACATGGTGCTTCTTTTAGTTATCTTACCTCTCTACATTTTCCTTTACAATTTATTTGGATTATATCAACCCCATAGAACAAAAAGTCTCAGCTTTGAAGCCTTGAATATTTTTAAAGTTAATTTTTTAGGTTTATTAGCAATTATAAGTCTCTTATTTATATTAGAATACAGTGATTACTCCCGTCTCTTGCTGGCTCTTTTTGGAATGTTCAGCACCTGTTTTTCCATTGTAGAAAGATTATTATTTAGGAAATTATTGCGATCTGTGCGGGCTAAAGGATTCAATATAAAATATATAATGATTATTGGTGCCGGTGAATTAGGAAAAAAAGTAGCCCACAAGATTCAGGAAAATGAATACCTGGGATATAATATTATCGGATTTTTGGATGATAATTTTGAAAAAGGAACTGAAATAGAAGGTTTACCCGTTATAGGGAAGATAGATGATCTGAAAAAAATTATCTTAAGTAACCCCCTGGAGAGGATAATTATAGCCATTTCACCACGGCATTATACCCTGCTGGATAGGATAATAGATATCTGTGAAAAGTATGGAGTTAAAGCAGAGATTGTACCGGACTATTACCGTTATTTTCAAACCAAGCCCCACATGGACCAGATCGATGATATCCCCATTATAAATATTCGTTATGTCCCTCTGGATAACTACTTTAACCGTAGTTTAAAGAGGATGACTGATGTGATAATGGCTATAGGGGCCCTTATTTTACTTTCTCCGTTGATGATCATAGTAGCCCTCCTGATTAAAATAAGTTCCCCTGGCCCGGTGATTTTTAAGCAGGAGCGAATGGGTCTTAACCGAAAGACATTTCACATGTATAAATTCCGCAGTATGCATGTAAAAGCTGATGATAATAAAGAGGATGAGTGGACCGTTCCCCATGATCCTCGCCGGACACGTGTTGGGTCTTTTATTCGCAGATGCAGTATGGATGAGCTTCCCCAAATTTTAAATGTATTAAAAGGAGAGATGAGTTTTATAGGTCCCCGGCCTGAGCGGCCGGTATTTGTAGAACATTTCCGGGAGGAAATTCCCCAGTACATGATAAAACACCATGTGCGTCCTGGAATGTCAGGTTGGGCCCAGGTACATGGCTGGAGAGGGGATACCTGTATAAAAAGAAGAATAGAATACGATATTTTTTATGTGGAAAACTGGACCATAGGTTTGGATATTAAAATCTTTTTTATGACCCTTTTGAAGGGTTTTTGGGATAAGAATGCGTACTGAATTAAAATAAGCTTAACTGAATCATAAAAAAAAGTTACCTGAATTAGTTAAAATAATATAAAAAAGGAATTAATCAGTAATCATAATACCCTTTTAAGTTCCATTAAGTTGGTTTCAATAAATGGTCTGGCCTGGGAACTGGAGAGGATCTTAAGCTGTTTTTTGCCGGTCTGGAGATAGGCTTTTTGCAGTATTGATTGCAATTCACTTACCGGCATTTCCATTATAATTTCCAGTTTTTGCATGTCTTCCGGGCTTACCTGATTTTTATAACCATTCACCTGACCTTCAAAGGTCTTAACCAGGTTCTTGTTTTTAGATACCCATCTACCTAAAAGGATAGAAGGTATTTTGGTAAAAATATCCATGGTATTTATAACATCTTTTTCGGTTATGGTTATTTCATCTTCATGGGCCATTAATACCACCTTAATCTAATTTACTGGCTATTTTTTACTTAATTGAGTAGTTACTTCTTCATTTAAAGTTTTAAAATCAGACCATAAAATTTCCATTTGTTGAGATGTTTTATGTCTCTTTTTTTCTATTTCCTCATTATTTAAATCATCTGCGCGTAAATACTCTTTTTTGTAGGTTACCATTTCTTGAAAATCCACTAAAATATTCAATATTCTACGGTAAAAAGAAATACATTTAGAGGGGGGTTTAATTTTTTCATACCCGGCGAAAATAGATTCTATTTCCTGGCGAATTATTTCCCATTTTTCATCCACTTCCCGGGGACTTATTTTACCCTTATCTTCTTTTCCCGTGATTTCTATTACCATTACCAGTAAGTGGCTGGTATCCTTAAGGGCCTTTTTGCTTTTTTTTAAAAACTGCCGGCGGGTCATTCCAAATATCTTTAATCACCCCTAACTTGTACCTTACTTATTAATTATGGGAATAGAAGTACTTAACCTAAATTATGGGTTAAAAGTATATTAATTTTTTATTAAGTCCCGGGTCCATTTATGTATCTCTTCCCAGTCCCGGGTATCATAGGGTTTGGTGGTATCAATACCCTTACTTTCCAGGTCTTTTTTAACCATTTTAAGTATCATTTTTTCCATTATGCCAAATTTACTATCAGGATCAATAACTCCTCCAAATAGTCCGGTGGCCACCGGGGGGTTTATTAGATATTTTTTAGCCACTTCATCCAGGTATTTTTCCTGGGCTTCTTTTAGGAGTTTTTCATCCCGGTTGGCGGTGCAAGATACAAATAGGGCCACTTTTTTATCTTTTAAATCCTTTTGATGGTTTTCCATGAATTTTAGTGCAGATTTAGTCTAGGACCCCACCTTGATACCGCTCCCCAGTACCACTAAATCATAAGGGGAGGTATCAAATTTTTTAAGTCCCCTGGAATCCAATACATCCACTTCCATTCCTTCATTTCTTAAAACATTTCCTATTTCCTGGGAAATTTTCTTGGCTGATCCATATCTACTTCCATATACAATTAATGCTTTCATAATAATCAGTAGATCGTAAAGTTAAGTATTATATTATGCAGGGTGTTATATTTTATTATGACACAAAAAAACACCCTGCATGATATGTTATTGAATGGTGATGTATTAAATCTTTCGGCGAAAGTAATTAAAGACTTGTTGGGACTGGATTCAGCTCAAAATACGGTGTACAGTGATAAAATAATTATTTATCACCTTATTAATGCTT
>JAHRFX010000087.1 GCA_019084405.1 Methanobacterium sp. | reverse complement strand
TGGTACTGCTGCTATTATTGTTTATTTGAGGGTTAATGATGTGGGTGTTAGGACTGAGAATTTAACTACTCGTGCTTATTTGGTATCAGTGGATCAAAATGAGAGTGGTAGTTATTCTAATTCAGAAACACGAAGACTAACAGTGGCTCCCGCATCTAATATTGAAGTAAATCTAAATACAAATGGCCAAAAAACTACTCAAGCAAAAATAGATGAAGAGATTATAATCTCCATAACTGTAACAAATAATGGACCTACTGCTAATACAAATATAACCATTAACAATACATTAGGGGCATTAACTTACATCGAAAATGATGGCAATGCTACCTATGATCCTGTCAGTGGGAATTTAACTTGGATTATAGACAATCTTGAATCAGGAGAATCTAGGACAATCAATATTACTGTTAAAGCAGAAGAAAAAGGAACCTATACTATAACTGCAAATAAAAAAGCAACTAGTACTCCTTATGAATGGAATGGAGCTAACAATTCACAAAAAAACAAATTAATAATAAATGAACGTAAGGGAAAACCATTTTGAATTATTTCCCAATATCCTTTTTTTAAAAAAATTTAATTAAGAAGGCTCTAATGGACCCGCTCCGTCACCAGCACCTTCTACTCCACCTTTAGTTATTATTTTTAAGTCGCCATGTGCTTTCATTTCTGGTTTTTCATATCTTTTTTTAACATCCATAATTTCACCAATTCCACAACATTCTATAATTCTACTTTATCTAACCATAAATAAATAAATATAACTTTCCAAGCGAATATTTCTAAAATTGAAACATACTTCTTTCTACTATAACTAAATACATCTTCCAATTTTTCTAAATACGCATAATCCTCAATAATGTTTTTAGGATCTTTTTGAACTTCATCTAAAATTTTTTTCTCTGCTAAAAAGTTTTTTACACTTGCCAAACCTATGTTTGCTTTTGTAACTCTACATCTTACTTTTTCTGGCAGAATATTTCTCATAGATACTCTTAAAATGTAGCGACTACACCCTGATTTAATCTTCATTGTGGTAGGAATAGCATAACAATACTCTATAACTCTTTTGTCATAAAAAGGATGTCTAGCCTCAATATGAAAAATTGAATTATTCTGATCTATTATTTCAAAACTATTTTGATGAGCAATTTTTTGAATCTGATAATAGTGACTGCACTTACAATCCAAACACTTAAATCGTCTGGATTTGAAATGAACAACCTTTTTAATGCCTAATTTATCTAAAAAATCTTTTTTAATTAATTTTTGCACTGGAACAGGCTTTTTTAGGACATCATATAATCTTGACCATTTCATAACATAGAACTTTATTATATGAAATATTGTTATTATGAATAATGGGCATTTGTGTACTTTCCGAACTTTAGCAATCTCATTTATGGCCTGATAAGCTTTTCTCCATTTAAAATTAATTAATAATTCTTCAATATAATTATTAACATGGGATACGACCTGGTCTCCACCCTCTCCTGATAAAATGATATTAATACCCTTAATTTGAGTAACTGTATTTAATTCATGAACCAGACCAATTTGAAAAGTACTGATGGGTTGTTCTTGGTAATTTAATATTTGATTAATTTTATGGAGGGGACTGATTTTATCAGATAGTATAAAATTTGGTTTTATTGAAGTCTTATCAATTACTTGCTTTATGTAAAATCGCTCATCAGATTCTGGAAAATCATCAAAAATAAAAGAAAAGCTATGAATTTCTTTTTCCAGATCATTATCTTCAATTATTTTTTGTGCTGTGCAGGTAACAGATGATGAATCTAATCCTCCACTCAACATAACCCCTATTTTTCTATCTGGACTTCTTAAACGACATTTAACTGCTTCTGTAAAAATTTTAAGAAATTCTTGCATATACTCTTCATCAGAATCCATTCTGATTTCTAAATCAGGGTTCAGTTTCCAGTATCTTTTGAATTTACTAGAATCTTTAGTCATGGCCATATAATGAGCAGCTTTAAATGATTTAATTTCTTTATAAAATGTCCTCTCCCTTTCCTGAAAATCATCAACCATTAAGGCCAGGGCAATTCTTTTTTCATCCTTTTCCCTAGGAACCCCCTCCACCTCAAAAAGCGCCTTAATCTCCGTCCCAAAAACAAACATCTCCTCATCCACATAATAATAAAAGGGCTTAACCCCCATATGATCCCGGGCACAAAAAAGAATCTCCTTTTTCTTATCCCAGATGGCAAAGGCAAAATCCCCCAGTAACTTATCTGGACAATCCTCCCCCCACATGTCATAGGCCTTTAAGATGAAGTAACTATCACTAACGGTTTCCACCTCATCAATACCTAATTCGTCAGCTAATTCCTCCCGGTTATCTATCCGGGCATCAGCAGTTATCACCAGGTCATCTTCTATAAAGGGAAGTTCCTCATGGAGGGATTCCGGGGTGGTGTGGAGCATCTGGTGGCCCAGACCCACATTATCTTCTACCCAGATGTGGGATCCGTCCACTCCCCGGTGGGATAGTTTATCATTCATCCTCTCCATGAGCTGGGGATCCACTTTTTTTCCCTTTCTATAAAATATTCCGGTAATGGCACTCATGGTTTTTCCCTAAAAATCATCTCTTCTACTTTTTTTATGGTTTTATCAGCTCGTGTAATTGCTTTTTCTGCTTCTTTTTGTGATATGGTACCTGCTACATCGTATACTGCCTGATGTCTTTTTCTAAGCATCCTATCAAAAAAGATTATCTCATCTTGTGTAAAATATATTTCGGCAAATTTTAAGGTGGCGATATGTGAATTTTTACTAGAAACTCTATAACCTTGGGCATACATTAAAGCCCTCATACTCTGCAGGATGGCATTATAGGCTATATTATAGGCCCAGTCATTACTCTCATTTAGCATGGTTTGTGCACTTATTAAATCCCTGCGCGCTATATTTAACGACTCTTCAACCTATTTATTGGATTTAGGTAACTTTTTTATGTATCCTTCTTTTTCCAATTTATTTAACATGCTTTCTCACTTCTCTATTTTCAAATCTTAAAGTAAATTGGGAGTTTAAGGCGATAATTACTTTTTCTTACATTAATTGAATCAGGCGGGCAGTTCACTTACTTTATCCACCATAAACTTTCTCTTTTTTTTATCCATTATTTACTCTTAAAGACGTTTTAGAATTATCAATCAATTTTTCCTTTTATAATTATTCTAGGTTCTTTTAAAACATTTTTAATGAAGGGATCATCTTCTTTTTGTCTTTTTTGGAATTCTTCTTCACTAAATAACGCGTAGTTTATTTCCCTGGATAAACTCTCTTCCACTTGGAAGAGATTTTTTATAATTTCATCTTCATCCGTATCACCAACCAGGAAAATATCCAGATCACTACCTTTCCTTTCTTCTCCTGAGGCAAAAGAGCCGTATATAAATGCTAATTTTATTCCCTCCTCCCCCTTTAAAATATCTTTTAAAATCATAGATACTCCTTCAGTTTTAAGTACTATGCTTTTTAGTTCAGGGTAGATGGGAAATTTTTTATTAACACTGTAATACTTCATATTTCCCTTTTTTTCACTTTTTAAGAATCCTAAATCTTCTAAATTTGATAGTTCTCTTCTAACGGCGTTGATATTTTCAGATATCTTTCTGCAGATTTCCCTAACAAATAATTCCTCATCGGGGTTTAGTAAAAACAGGGTCAAAATCCTGGTCCGGGTACGGGAAGTGAGAATTTTTTCTAGCATTGTATAAAAATTGTATTCAATTGTATAAAAAATTTATTCATTTTTAGTGTGGCAGGATTTTTGAATCGGAGCTTATTGTAAAAAAATTGTATTCTTTTTAGGTGGTATAGGGATTTTAATGTGTGGGAGAAATTGTAGAATTAATGGTACTTATCTAAAAAATGTTAAATCTTTAAGGAATATTCACCCCATGGCAAAAAAATAGTAGTGGGGAAACTTATTATTTATTCTACCACTATTTCTTTGATTATTATCTGCAACCTAAGAATCTATAAAATAATAAAAGCGAGGATAGGTTAATAAATTCATAATTAATTTAAATCGAAATTTTTTATTTTTACTTAAGTTCCACCAGCTCCACATATTTTTTTTGGGCTAAACCTAAAACCACATCCCCCTTATATTCCAACCAGGCATGAGCTTCAAATTCCCCCTCATATTTACCCACACCTATCCTCACACTGGTAGGATAATGATACCACCTACCCAGCATATGCCCGGTAAGGGCCCGGGTTAAACAGGTGGATGAAATGATGTATCTGCTGGTAACCATAACTCCCCACATCACACTTTTTATAGGCAGTTTAGACCTTAGTTCGGGGCTAACCTCCCCTTTTATAAACCTTCTTTTTATAAAAGAAAATGGTAAAACCCATAACATGATCCTGAAAAGCCACTGCAGGACCAGGGCCTGCACCACCAGCACCTTATATGGCTTTTTTAGTTTATAGAAGCGTAAAATCAACATAGAAAAAACTGTTATTATTTTAATTTAAGGGTCTTATCCACTTATCTTATAGAAAACCCAATTAATCGTCTTTTATTTCAATTAAGTTCTTATCTAATAGTTTCTGCAGTATCTCTAAAAGATCCGCCTGGCAGAGGTCTTCGGTGACATCGTATTCAGCTAGTATTTTTTCTTTTAATTCTCCCACAGGGTGGGGGGTCTGGATAGTGTTCCAGATAAAGGCCGCTACCGGGTTTAAGCCATAATATACTCCATCATCCAGGCCCAGAATCACCACTTCCTCTTCCAGGTCACAGTGTACGGCCTTTTTACTAATAGAAACCAGGGTTGTATCATCCATCATGAACTTATTCTCCTTAATCAATTAGTTGGTGGTGGTGAAGTATAAGCTTTGATGTTTTAAATTTTAGCTATTTACTAACTAGATAATATTTATTTTTTTAAACATTACCACCAAAGATAATAAAAAACATAATCTAATCTTATAAGTATTCTAAATTTTACCTATTCCAGTTCTATTAAAAGTTTTTCAAGCTCCAAAACAAATGTTTTTGCCCTATCCCTGGAAGTTTTGGATTTAGATACTCTTACATCATATCCTACCACGTATTGGGAATTTAGTCTTTTTTTATGCTCTAAATCGTAAAGTTCAATTATTTCATCAGTTGCATTATCTATCTCGGTATATTCATCCTGAGCTTCTTCAAAATCTTGTAAAAAGATAACTTTTTAATTTATCCCATGGTAGTTCAACTTCACAGATAATCATGGCTTTAACTAGCCTGAAAGAATTATCTAATAACTCAAGAGATGATTTCCTTAAGGATCCCTATAAAATTGCTAGCTCTAAATATTTTTTAATAGTTTCCATAGAAGCAAGTATATAGATATGTGCAATCATCTTATATCCCGTAATGGTTTTCGCATACCAGAAAGCTATGCTGATACCTTTAAGGTCATGGCAGAGGTAGAGGTAATTTCTCCAGAACTTATGGAGAAACTGATAAAAATGGCCAAATTCCGCAATCGACTGGTGCATATTTACTGGGAAGTTGATGATGAAATCATTTACCAAATTATAAATCAGGACCTGCCGGATATAAAGGAATTTTTAACTAATTTTATAAAAACAGTAAACTAACCACTAATAAATAAAAAAATAAGATGTTTAATACAGGTTACTATTACCCCGAAAAGATGTTTTTCTAATTTTACCCCTATTAACCACTACCATACCTCTTAATAATACTCACTGATAGTGATTAAAATGAAAGACAACAACTAATACTGTCTTTTCCCATACATCTTAGCATAATACTCCCGATACTCCCCACTTTTAATCTTACCCCACCAATCCCTATTCTCTAAATACCAGTCAATGGTCTCTTTTATACCTTCACTAAAATTATAAGAAGGTTCCCATCCCAGATCATTTTTTATCTTGGCAGCATCAATGGCATAGCGACGATCATGCCCTAAACGATCCTTAACAAACTCGATTAAAGACTCATCCTTACCCAGATAATCTAAAATCTTCTTAACTATTTCCAGGTTGGTCTTCTCATTATTACCCCCGATATTGTATACTTCCCCTGATGGTGCCGCATGGAGTACCGCATCCAGAGCCTGGCAGTGATCCTGGACATGTAACCAGTCCCGGATATTCAAGCCATCCCCATAGACCGGTAATTTTTTATCCTCCAGGGCATTGGTAATCATGAGGGGGATCAGTTTTTCCGGGAACTGGTAGGGTCCGTAGTTATTCGAGCAGCGGGTGATATTTACTGGTAAACCAAAGGTTTCATAATAGGCCCTTACCATTAAATCCGCCCCGGCCTTACTGGACGCATAGGGACTGTTAGGTGCTAAGGGAGTACTTTCAGTGAAGTAACCGGTTTTTCCTAAAGATCCATAGACCTCATCGGTGGATACCTGTAAAAAACGTTTAACATTTGCTTTTAAGGCCGCTTCTAAGAGTGTCTGGGTGCCCTGGATATTGGAGTGGATGAATATCCCCGGGTCCTCTATACTGCGGTCCACATGGGATTCAGCAGCAAAGTGCACCACGTAATCCACCTCGGGCATGATTTTTTCCAGGAGTTTCTTATCATTTATATCCCCCTTGAGGAAGGTGTAGTGGGGGTTATCCTCTACTTTTACTAAATTTTCCAGGTTGCCGCAGTAGGTGAGAGCATCCAGGTTTATCAGTTCATAGTCCGGGTGTTTATCCAGGAAGTAGTGGATGAAGTTACTGCCAATAAAACCAGCTCCTCCAGTAATTAGTACGCGCATAATCATTTTACTCCTAACAATTTCTGTTTTTTTTATTTTTTTATTAAAAACTATCTTCTTAATAGCAATACAGTAATTACTCCTAGAATAATTTTATAAAAAAGTGTAAATTTTCCCATCTTTTTTTTTATTAGCTTACTTTTAAGTTTTTATAAGATCAATTTTTTATGTTAACTACTTTTATCTGGACTTTAATTTAAAGTTGATTATATTTAGTATATACTACTTTATAAGGCGTTTAAGATTAAATAAAACTCAAAAGTTGTTTATTTAGAAAAAAATATGTAAAATAATTACTTCTTTTAAAAAATAAAATTCGCGGAATCCTTATCAGGGGCATCAAAGGAGTGTTCATATATTAAAATATATAATTATTTATAAATGACCACATAATACAATATATAAATGTTTGGATATTAAAATATATAATGATTTGTAAGTGCTTATATATTAAAATATATATGGCTGGAATATATAAATATAATAAAGGCGAAAATCCCATGAATTCTGAAGAATTGTCCCATTATGTATTTGCCAAATTGTCTGAGGCTAAAAAATTATCACAGGAGGCACTATCGATTTTTCAAGTGATATGTTAAATTTTTCTTAATAAATCCTTGATTTTTATTTCTTTTTTCATGATTTTATATGCT
>JAHRFX010000102.1 GCA_019084405.1 Methanobacterium sp. | reverse complement strand
ACTAGTGATTTAGATGAGAAATATAAACCAATTATTGAAGAATTAGGGTTTAAATACCAATGGTGCTATTTTTCACACATTTAAAAACTTTAACAAAATCATAAAGAACTATATTAAACAAAATAAACTATCAAAAGAAGAAATAAACAAAATACAAGAAGAAAAACAAGAAATATTCAGTCATTATTTGAAACTGACTCATTAAAAAATGCTAGAAGCAAATTTAACCAAGTTTTAGTTAAAATTAAAGAGTATTCGAAGGTTATTCAATTGATTATCATTAATTCGTTGCGTCCTTACTTTAAAACTTTCTTCGCGTTCTTAGATGATAAAAATATCCAGCGAACATCTAACAAAATAGAAAATATCTTTCAAAAAACCTTTCCTAAAAGTGTTAAGAGGTTAATGAAGATTAAAAATGGTGCAATGTCACGAATAAACATCAGAAAAGAAATTCAGTATCAGAAAAAAGTTTTCGACAATCAACCCCCAAGTTTTTGACAGAGCCAAAACTAGTAAAATGTTTATGTTTATTAACGCAAAAATTATATTGGCATTAAATTGTACGTTGGTTATTAACGCATGTTTGTATGAAAATTTTAATTTTATAAAGGATAATCTTGCACGCTTCAAGTGGACTAATCAATTAATTTTGTTAAATAAATAGGAACCGTACACATATTTAACAACATTTTAGGATGATGACATGGCAATACCATTATTACAGGATATAGTTGTTATATTCGGGCTTTCTGTAATCGTACTATTTATATTTCACAGAATAAAGATACCTTCAATTGCAGGGTTCTTTTTAACTGGAATAATCGCAGGACCAAATGGACTTGGTCTGGTTAGTGCTGTTGGAGAAGTTCAGTTTTTAGCTGAAATTGGAATTATATTCCTGCTTTTTATAATTGGTATAGAATTTTCCTTTGAGAAGTTCTCACAACTTAAAAGATCGGTTTTAATGGGAGGAACTCTTCAGGTAGTTCTAACATTTTTAATTGTTTTTGTTATAGCTCAAAATTTAGGGGTACCTGTCAATGAATCTATATTTATTGGATTTCTTGTGTCTCTTAGCAGTACCGCCATCGTGTTTAAATTTCTTCAAGACAAAAATGAGATTGATAGTCCTCAGGGACGCATATCTTTCGGTATTTTAATTTTTCAGGATATAATTGTTATTCCAATGATACTTTTTACACCTCTTCTTGTTGGGACTGCAGGAAACTTAGGTGCATCTCTCTTTATTTTTTCATTAGAAGGTATTGGGATTATCTTATTTACTATTGTAAGTGCAAAATGGATTGTGCCGCGTATTTTATATCAAATTGCACGTTTACAAAGCAGAGAACTTTTCTTATTAAGTATTATTACAATAATTTTTGCAATAACATGGCTTACTTCTACTACAGGGCTTTCTCCAGCTTTAGGTGCGTTTTTAGCTGGATTGATTATATCCAACTCAGAATACAGCCATCAAGCGCTTGGTAATATTCTGCCGTTTCGTGATATTTTTGCAAGTTTCTTTTTTATATCTATTGGAATGCTTTTGAATGTCAATTTCTTAATTCAATATTCCTTAATTATCATTCTTATTGTTTTAAGCATTTTAATAATAAAGTCTTTAATTGCAGGCATTGTAACTGCTGTGATGGGATTTTCGCTCCGTATTATGGTTTTAGTTGGACTTATGCTCAGCCAGATAGGTGAATTTTCATTTGTTTTATCTTTAACTGGCGTTCAATATGGTTTGCTGACTGAAGATTCATATCAATTATTTTTAAGTGTTGCAATTTTGACAATGACTATAACTCCATTTATAATGGCTGTAGCTCCACGTGCTGCTGATGTTCTGTTGAATCTTCCTTTTCCAGATAGAATTAAAGTTGGAACTTATCCTATAAAAACTCAGGAAGAGGATATAGGTAAAAAAGACCATTTAATCATCATTGGATTTGGGGTCAACGGCGAAAATGTGACGCGAGCTGCTAGGGCCGCGAAAATTCCTTATGTTGTCGTTGAGATCAATCCTGAAATAGTAAGAAGTGAAATGGCAGATGGTGAATCCATTTATTATGGTGATGCAACCCATGAGGCCGTGCTTCAGCATGTAGATATTCAGGATGCACGGGTGGTTGTTATAGCAATTTCAGATCCAGTAGCGACCCGTAGAATTACAGAAATTACTCGAAGACTTAATCCAGGGGTTTATATTATTGTTAGAACCCTTTACATTCATGAAATGGAGTTTTTATATAAGTTAGGGGCTGATGATGTAATTCCTGAGGAATTTGAAACATCGGTAGAAATATTCAGCCATGTACTGGCTAAATATCTTATACCTAAAGAAGAAATTAATGAATTCATATCTGAACTGCGGGAAGATAGTTATGAGATGTTTAGAACTATTTATAAAGATACGGCGTCTCTTTGTGATTTAAAACTCTGTCCATCGGATGTAGAAATAAGTTTGTTTCAGGTTGATGAAAATTCAGCTATTGATGGGAAATCACAGGCTCAAATTGGACTTGAAATCAAGTATAACGTTACACTGCTGGTAATATTCAGGGATTCGAAGGTGATAACACATCCGGATGAAGATTTAAAGCTTCAAACTGATGATGTAGTTATTTTACTTGGACCCCCTCATAACATTTCTGAAGCAGCGGCTTTATTCAAGAGTTCTAAAAAGAAATAATGCTATGCACTAAATTTATTTTTAAAATTTAAAAAATAATAAATTAATTTGATAGAAATAATTGATAATAAAGATATTTATTAAATTTTTGAACTAAAATATACCTTTATTTCTAAGTATTTCCTCAGGATTATCTCGCAGTGCTATTTCAATCTCTTTTTCAGGTAATCCTGCGCCTTTTGCTATGATATGTGCTCTTTCATAAGATATAATATCTTCAGGTGCGTGAGTATCAGTATTTACAACAAGATTTGCACCAATTTCCATGTCCGCTTTGGCAACATGCCCATTTGAAAGGGAATGCCCTCTTCTTGCGCTTATCTCAAGTGCAATGCCATTTTCCTTTGCAATTTCTGCTTCTTCATGAGTTATAAGTCCGGGATGTGCTAGTATATCAACTTCTCCGCAATTACAGCACTCCAATTGGTTCCTTCAATTACAGGTTCAACTAGTGTTTCTCCATGAACCACTACAATTTCAGCTCCAAGTTTTTTGGCATGACTTGCAAGTTTACCAATTACTTCGGCTGGAGCATGGGTTATTTCAGCCCCAGGAATGACTTCTATGTCCCAATTGTCTTTAATATCAAGTACAGCCTTTTTAATTCTTTTAACACAATCTATATTTGAGGCATCTACATGATCGGTTATTGCAATTGCTTCATGACCCAATACATGAGCTCTTCTTGCGATTTCAGAAGGTAGAAGTTCTCCATCGCTGAATAAGCTATGTATATGAAGATCTATCCTTTTATTTATACAATTTTCCCTGATTTAATGGATTTATAAATTACATAATCTGATTTTGATTTATGATTCAGGGTGTCTGATTTGGTGTGAAAATTCATGGGTTATTTGGGTTTAATTTCACACATTGATAGTTATTCAAATGCCCCTGATAAAAGTACAGTTAGATATTTTGTATAAATAAAAGGATAGATCTTCATATACATAGCTTATT
>JAHRFX010000041.1 GCA_019084405.1 Methanobacterium sp. | reverse complement strand
AAGGATATATTGTCTTCTAGGAGTTATAAAACTTCTGGAAGACACATATCCAAACCCATCACTAGAAAAATCTACTGTGCCATAATAAATAAAATTCAGGATGTGGAATATAAACCACGGGTTATTTAAAATCCTGTGCTAAAAAATTGAAGTCCTATTATAAACTGAATTTTTAATAAACCCCCACCACATAAACTACTTAAATATTACTTGTTTTAATAGATAACAATAGATAACTAATAAAAATTTCTGAAATTAAAATTTGATGTAGCATACTAAACCGGAACTATGAGTAGGATAATTACCTAATTTTTTATTGCTAAAGGTGTATTGATGAAAGTTGCAGTAATTGGACTGAGAGTTGAAGGTAAAAAAACCCTCAAATCTCTTAAAGATAGGGGTTATCAGATATATGCCACGGATCTTGATAAAAAAATCGCCCTGGAAGATGAGGGAATAGATCTTGATTTAGGATTCCATGATGAGGATAAAATATTTTCTGCTGATTCAGTGGCCCTTAGTCCTGGATTATGGAAAACTCCTTTAGGAGAAAAAGTTAAAGAATCTAAGATGCTATTATCTGATAAAATAAATACCCATCGCTCCCTTTTTACCATTGGAGTTACCGGAACCAATGGTAAAACCACCACCTCCTTAATGATAAAAAGCATACTGGAAAAGGCCGGTATGGAGGTTTTAATTGGAGGTAATGCCGGGGGTGGATTTGATGGTTACAGTGAATTAATTTTAGAAGCTGATTCAAATAAATACCAAGCCATGATTGTGGAAGTCTGTGATATGACCCTGGAATATGCAGAACATTGTTTTGACTTCGACCTGGTGGTGGCCACCAATATAGGGCCGGACCACCTGGACCATCACCAGTCCCTGGAAAATTATGCCCGGACCATGGGAGAATTTTTAAAATCAAAACATTGTCTCCTGAATAAACAGGATAAGTATCTGGTGGAAATATCAAAAAATCTTGTAAAGTACTCTTTTTATGATAAGACCACCTACCAACTTCTTCTTTTTGGAGAATTTAATAAAATAAATGCGGGAGCAGCAGAAACTGTGGCTAATATTCTTAAAATAAGAGAAGATATTATTAAAGATTCACTGGAAAATTTTAATCCTGTTGAAGGGCGTATAAAAGCGTTTGATATTAAGGGCAGCCACATTGTAGTGGGGAAAACTGATAACACCGGGGCCATCCAGGAAGTTTTAAAAGAAGCCGAGTTTCCGGTGATGGTAGTGGGAACTCCCCGGGCAGAGGAAAAATGGCGTTTTAAAATTTTAGAGGAAGTATGTAAATCCAATCCCGAAACCATAATTTTATTCCCTGGTCTGGAGGACAGCACTTCCCAGGCAGTAAAGAAATTAATATCACTGGGCTTTGAAGGTGAAGTCAAAATCATAAAGGAATTTGGTCAGCTTCCGGAGATTATAAAACCATATCTATCATTTAAAAATATTTTTATAGGTGGAAATGGTCAAGAAAAAATAAAAGAAATGCAAAATTATATTGAATCACTCTCTAAAGGTTGATACATTGATAAATGGTAAAAAGATACTGGTAGTGGGAGCAGGAAATGCAGGGAGACCTGCTGCTAATTTATTAAATTATTTAGGTAACCAGGTACGGGTTTCAGATATGCAGGATTATAACTCCCTTCCTAAAAAAGCCCGGAAAAAAATTAAAAAACTGGAAGAAAAGGGGGTTGTTTTCGAACTGGGAACCCATATATTTGACAGCGTCTTATGGGCAGATGCCATATTTATTTCCCCTAATATACCCCCTCAGGCAGATATACGTAAATTCATAGAAAAAACCAGGAAAAATAAAAAAATAGACCTGATAAGTACTTCCCATATCGGAGAGATTTTGAATTCTCTAATAGAGCTACCCATGGTGGGTATTGGAGGGACCGATGGTAAAACCACCACCACCAATATGATAAACCATGTACTGCAAGGTGAACTTGAAACCATTACTTTTTCATCCCTGCAGGATTCTCTGGTTATTGAAGGACTGATAGAACTGGTGGTTAATGAAAAAACCAGTAAAAAGGAGCTGGCAGTATTCGAACTACCCCATGGAACTATAAGGTTGGCTGATGGATTGGAACTATGTGCGGGGGTGGTAACCAACCTCACTCCGGATCACATGGATGAATTCAAAAGTTATGAAGATTATATTAATCGTAACTTTTCCCTGTCCCATTTAATATCCCCCCAGGGGGTATTGATTTTAAATGGTGATGACCCGGTGGTGGCCCAGCAGGGTAAAAAAAGTAATCAGAAAGGTATTTACTATGGTTTAGGGATTCCTCAAATCATCAATTTTGAAGATAAGACTTACGGTCCGTTAAGAGTGGATCTAAATATCTATGCAGAAGATATCCAGCTGGAGGGGCTGGATGGTTCCAGATTCACCCTGGTGAGTACAGCCCTTCCTACTGGTGTATGTGAAAATTGTGGCAACATCAATTGCAGTTGTGGTAACTTCTCCCGGAAAATAGTGGGACCCTTTAAAACAGATATAAACTTGAAAATACCAGGTAGCTGTAATATTGAAAATGCACTGGCTGCTGTGGGCACCGGCCTGGTTCTGGGTTTTGATCTGGAATATTTGAAAGAAAGAATTGAATCATTCCCAGGGGTTAAGGGTCGTTTTGAGAAAATAGGTCAACTTAATGAAGTTAATATTTTTATGGATGCTGCCCATAACCCGGAAAGTATGGAAAAATTATTAGAAGGATTATCTGTTCCTGGAAGACTGATAATAAGTCTGGATAATCCTGACACCCTTACCATACGAGATAAATCAAAAATTGGTGGGATTTTAGATAAAAAAGCAGATGTGATTATTTCCAGTGCTAAAAATGAAACCACCGAGGTAGTTGACTGGAAAGCAGTGGAGGAAGTAATCTCTGCTGCAGGTGCAGTGGAAAGCTATGGGGTGGAAGATGTGACCACCGCCATTTTAATGGCCCTGGAAATTTCAGCACCAGGTGATACCATATTACACCTGGGGCCCGGAGTGGTAAATGCCTATGAAAATGTTAAAAATGATATCAAAAAGGCCATTGATTATTATCAGGATTATAACCCCAATGTTGTGGTTATAGGTGGTTGTGGAACTGTAGGCAGTCTCTTAGCCCGTGTTTTGAAGCACAACGGGGCTGATGTAACAGTTTCTGATGTAAGCCCTGATACCAATCTAAAAGATGTGTTTACCAAAGAAGACATAAAAATGGACCTGGGAGGCCACTCCCCGGAGGTACTAAAAAAAGCCCAAACCATTGTACTCACCCCGGGACTGAAAGATAACCAGAAACTTTTAGATATGATTAATAAAACCAGTTCTGCGGATATAATCGGTGTGGATGAAGTGATGGCCATCTGTACGGTGGATAAACCAGTAATAGGTATAACCGGTACCAATGGTAAAACCACCACCACCTGGATATTAAAACATATTCTCTATAAAGCAGGTTACCATGTTCCCGAACATCATATGCCTATCCAGGGTAATACCGAACTTATTCCTGCTTTGCAAGCTCGTCTTAAGGGTGACATGGCGGTGGTGGAAATAGGAACCTTTGGAAACCCGGGTGAAATAAAAAACTCTGCCTTAAATTGTGAAGTTGATCTGGGACTAATAACCAATATCTCCCGGGACCATTTAAAAGAAGATGATGATTTTAACCTTTATGTGCAGTGTAAAAAAGAAATGACCGAAGTGGCCGATATATTGATACTCAATGCAGATGACCCTCTGGTAACCGGCTTCGCCCATTCCCAAAACCCGGAAAACATAATATTTTATGGTATTGAAACTATTAAAACAGAGATTAATACCTTCCCTGAAGGACGGGAATGTCCCCTTTGTGAAGCCCTGCTCAAATATGAAAAACATTATTTAGGGCATTTAGGCAAATATAAATGTATATGTGGATTTAAAAAACCTCCACTGGATGTATCAGGGCGTCAGGTAACAGAAAACAGTATGGTGCTTCGGATTAAATCAGAACAGGCTATGATTAAATTAAAAATTGAGGGGATATATAATATTTACAATGCCCTGTCTGCTGCTGCAGGTGCCTGGGCACTGGGTATTAAATTTGAAGATATAGTGGCTGGACTTCAAGATTTTACTGATGTAGAAGGTAGGTTTGAAAAAATAAGTGACCATCCTTCTTTAATTATTGATTATGCTCACAATCCTGCCGGTGTAAAAGCAGTTATACAAAGAATTTTAAGTAAAAAACATGATGATTCTCGACTAATCGTGGTAAACACTATTTCCTCAGAAAGCGGCAGCCAGGGTGATGGGGATATTGCAAAAATCCTTAACTATGCAGATGTGGTGATACCTGCTTCCTATGCCGCCTATAAATCTTCTAAGTACATCAATAAAAAGATTGTGGAAACCAGATCCAGTGCAGAAAATATAAAAAAAGGAACTCTGGGTGCCAGTAAAAATCAGGTAAAAGAAGCACTGGAAAAAGCACTGGAATTAGTTAAAGATAATGATATTATATTAGTAATTGGAGAAGGAGGAGTTAAGTATTCTAAAAAAATACTGGGAGAACTCGGCATTTAAAGTACTGCTAGTGTTGATATTTTTAGGTATTATAAGCACACCCCTGGGAGTTTACCTGGAAGGAGTATATCCTGCTCAAAATGCAGAGGAAATAACCAGTTTATCACCAGGTGATACCATATTACCTGGAACTGATGTGGTGGATGATAGTAAAATAAGGAGGGCTCCCTTAATAACCCACCCCCGTTACCTGATTGAATTTGCCAGGGATTATCGCATTATGGATTTAATGGAGTCTTTATTAACCGGTAGTATCCGCACCCCTATTGTGCATCTTACCGGCGGCAGTATTTCCCGGTATGGGATTGCCACCGGTTATGAAGGACCAGGAATGCTGGTGGTAAATGCTGGAAAATTAACAGTTAACCCTCCAGATAATTTTATTTGGGGATTTAAAAACCCCTACATCTATGGATATAAAACTAAAAATGGTCTGGAAATTAGTGAAAATAACCAGACCCTGCGGGTGGTTGGTGGTGAAGATATCAGTAATGATACCATCCCTAATCAGTACATTTCTGGTGAAAAAGTCAAAGAATGGTATGATAAGGCCCAGGTAGGAGATAAAATTGTACTGGATTATGCTCTCACCAATTTCAATGATGGTAGAAATACCGTACCTCCCTCCCGAATTGTAGATTATTTCGGGGAATCTGTGCAGGAGTATATTAAAGATTATCCAGATGGGGCCCCGGTTATGGCCTATATGCAGGGCTACACCACCCAGAAAGTATCAGGATCTGCTAGTTATTTAGGATCATTTCCCGAGTTCAATGATTACTCAAGGGCCCATAATGCTCGAGAATTTGCTGAAAAATGGAACGGGACCATAGTACCTCCTCAAAGCCTGGCTTCAGGTAAAAAGTCAGGTGGTTTTGTGGCAGTAAGGGATCCAGAAGCACCCGGTGGATTTGCTTCCCATGGGACCTGCCCCCCAGCCCGGGCCTTAAGGGGCGCGGTGACCTCTGCCGGTGTGCCTCTACCTGTAGGCTTAAACTGGTCATTCCACTGTATTGCCTTTGGAGTGGACCCTTCCACAGGAGTAAAGGTGAATAATACAGGAGAATACCCCTTACTAATCGTTATGTGGACCGCCGGGGCAGCAGGAAATACACAGATTTATGCTGAAGTCTATGAATTAGTACCCAATTAATTTTAGGTAATTAGGCATATTCTCGGGATTAGTAAATCATACGCATGAATATCAGTGCCATAATAACATTATAAACTACAGGGATTAGTAAACCAATACAATAAAATGAATGTCAGTGCAATTATAACTGCAGCTGGGCAAAACCGGCGCATGAGGGAAGACCTGAAAAAAAGAGGCCTGCCCCTTAAAAATAAGCTGATTTTAGAAATTAAGGGTAAACCCCTGCTGCAGCACACCATCCAGAGTGTATTAAATGTCCCGGTAGATGAATGTATTGTGGTGGTAGGTCATTACCAGGATGAAATACTACCAGCTATAAGTAATATTAAGGATCCCCGCTTAAAAATAATTAAAAATAATCCTGTTGATGTTCCCCTGGCCCAATCATTGTATCATGGATTAAAATCTGCTTCGGGTAATATTTGCCTTTGTGTAGCTGGTGACCAGCCCACCGTAAAAAGCAATAGCCTTAGAAAATTAAAAGATAAAATTATAAATAGTGATAACCAGGATAACATGGTTTCTATTCTGGGTAGAAAAACTTACGGTCGTCTGGATTCTGCAGAAGGTTTAGGCATGCCCTTTGCCTCTTCCAGGAATCTGCTTTTGCATTACCTGCCCCACTATAAAAGCAACCTCAACCCCATGTTAAGACGAATGCTTAAAGAAGGAGTGGAATTTTATGGATTCCCTCCAGAAAATAAGCAGGAATTAATAAATATAAATCAGTATAGGGATTATGAACTTATTTTAAATGATTTTAAAGAAGAATAAAGGGGTGGATGTTACTGGCTAATAGCATCCAGAGCATTAACCACACACCCAATATTTTCACCAGTAAGTCCCACAATTACTTCTTCATCTTCAATACCTGCGAATTTACGGGATCCACTGCAACCCAGAGTTATATTAGGATTTTTACTAGTAAAAGGTCCGGCCACCGCATCAGCACACAAAGACTGTATACCTGAAAAATCTGCTTCTACCCTACCTCCCAGGGTATAGACCAGGGCCTGGGATAATTTCATGGCCTGGGCCGGGTTTCCCACCACCACAATAATATCTGGATGGAATCTAGCATCCTCCAGGGGAGCATAGATGGTGGCATAAATATCCATATCTATTTTAGGAATAGCATCCAGGGTCCTTTTAGCCGCACCTATACTGGAAAAACGTCCCAGATCATAATAAAATTCACCGGTTTTAATTTTTTCTGGAGCTTCACCTGCACCGATGGCTGCTGCTCCACCTTTACAGGATTGATCTTCTGAGGTGGCATAGAAAGTTTCACCCCGACTAGCCCGGGTTACCATTTCACAGTGCCGTACTGGTTTATCAATTTCCTCCATATTCTCAGGTAAATCCTCTTTTTTTAGCACAAATTTTATGGCCACCGGAGATCTTTTCAGTCCCAGACTTTCTTTTATTTTTTCAGAAACAATATCATATCCACTCACATCATAGTCTTCCATATTCATCACCCTGATATTTTATTTATGTTCCTACTATTTCCAGCTTTCTTAATGAACTTGATTTAATGATATTATAATGATAATTCCCATCCCACATCATAACGGGCCCCGCACTGGGGACATATAAGTATATTCTGATATTTTCCGGCTTCATTTTTTAAAAAGGAATTATGGAAACCGCTTTCATAGCCGCATTCCGGACATATTCTAAACTCTTCTTTAAGGGAGATTTTTTTTATATTTTCACTGACCTTCATTTTTTTTGCCCCTTTTATCCATAAATTAATCAATAATATCCACCGGCTTTCCGCACTGTAATTTATCTTTATGCCCGCAGTTAGGACATTTATAATAAACTATCCTTGCAATCCTGTGCCATTTAATTTGAATTGTTCTGGATTTTTTTTAATTATATTCTTTGTTCCAGGTAAATACAGTGTTCTGCGTGAGTTTGTTGTATTTTGAACATCTACTGAATCTAAAAAAGCCAAATATTCATTATTTAAATCTATTTTGTGTAAGTTTTTTTTAATGTTTCTTCAGCATTTTCAGGTTTTTTACTGTAAATAGGGAATGGTTTACCGTAATTTAAGTTTAATTTCTTTTTACATATCTCCCAAGCCTGTTTATAAGAATAATTAACCCCATATTTGTCATTAATTAATTTTTGAACCTCACGAATACTATAGTTCTTTTCTGAGTTAATTATTATTTCTTTTAGCTCTTCGAATTGTTTATTTGTTAATAAACTAGGTCTTCCACCACCATACTTGGGAATTAAACCATCAAAACCTTCTTCATTATATTTTTTCAACCAATTGAATCCAGTTTCTCTAGTAACATCCACAAATTCTGCAGCATGCGAAATAGGCTTTTTCTGCATGACCATTTTTAAAAAAATAGCCCGCTGATAAACCTTAACACTAATTCTAAGCTCAGAAATAATCTCATCTAACTCCTGAATAGTTAAATGATTCTCAATTTTAATTTTGCTTTTCCCTGCCATAGAAAAATATTTATAATTAATCAGTTAAATAAGTTTCGTAATTAACTATATTATAAAATTACCGGCCTGCTGAAAGCTTCCTTCTACTTCCTGAGAAGTTTTTCCACAATTAGAACATTTAATTGAACTGGGAATTTCATCTAACTGGTAACGTACCATGTAAAACCCTCTCCAAACTATTTAAGGTAAATTTATACTGAAATTAATATAAGTATATTAATTATGGTAACTGATAATCTATAAATTTTTAGTAAATTGTTATCATAAAACAAGATAGATTCACCTTTTTTAATTAAGGGCTCAATATTCAATAGGAGGAATAAAAATCTATTCAAAAATAAATAACCGGGAATTACATTACCAGAAGAGAGGTTGTGGATTTCCTCTGGTTTTTATACATGGTTTATCTGATGATTTGAGTATATGGCTGCCCTTAATAAATAAATTTGAAAAAGATTATTTAACCCTGGCCCTGGACTTACCTGGCCATGGTTCTTCTCCAGAGATAAAAAATAAGTTCAATCTTGATTCTTTTGGTGATACTTTAATAGAATTTCTAAAAAATCAGGGCATAAATAAAGCTCACTTTATTGGTTTTTCTTGGGGATGTGCTCTGGTGCTTAAATTAGCCTGTGATGCTCCTCATATGGTAAAATCACTAATTTTGATTTCTGGATTTAGTCAGGTAGACCAGCAAATGGAAGCCCGGTTAAATGATTTTAAAGAAAAATTAAAGGAGAGTTATGAGGCCTTTTTTGATGAAGCAGTGCAGGTTGTTAATACCCCGAGGTTTCTATCTGAAAATAAAATTGTCTTAGAAGAATTCAAGGCCCTTAAAGCTAAAACTGCTTCAATAAATTCGCTTATAAGTACTATCGATGCCATTTTAGACTTGAATCTGACAGGAGAATTATCAAAAATTAAATGTCCGGTTTTGATTATATCTGGTAGTGAAGATAAATTAACAGGAATGGGATTAGCTAAAATTATGCAGGAATCATTAACAGATTCCCGGTGGATTATTATAAAGGGGGAAGGGCATAATTTATTTGTACCCTCCTGGATGAATGAAATAGAAGGATATATTCAGGAATTTTTAGAAACCCGGGACTGAGTACTTTAATAATATTCTTAATAAGGACTGATTAAAGGGGATGGAATTTATTAAAACAATTGATTAGTTATATTACTTAGCCAAAACCTGGCCAGGTAGTAATAACCAGCACCTCACGGCTTATCCCGGGTATTAATAGTAGTCATATACTTCTATATTCCAGTCTTTTAATTCATAGGCATAGATATCCAGGTAATATGTCCCTGGTCCTTTACTAACTTCTATGGTTCCACTTTTAGTATTAGGGGAGTCGTATGCTTCCCAGGAGACATAACCTGTTTCCAGTCTCTGGCTACCCTGAATAAGTAGGATTTCCAGATAATTGATATTATAATTTACCAGGGGGTTAGCCGAGTATGTTACCCTTTACTATTTTTTTTAAAAGTTTAGATATTTAATCCCAGGATTATTCTTATTTTAAAAGAAGTAATATACTGAATTTAAAAAAAAAAATTTGATTAAAAAATCAGTTCATATTAGCTAATCTTTTAATCCTTTTTACCATGTTAGGATGGGTGGATATAAGTTCAAATAGTTTACTGGAAGTTTTAATATTTATATCAGAGTTTTTGAGTTGATTTAATTCATCCGGGCTGATTACTCCATCCATATTAAAGTCAACCTGTCTTAAATCGTTTATTTCATTCCGGGCATCAGATACGTCGTTTACAAAGAAGGCTTTTACCCCTTCTACTTCTTTTAACTGATCTTTACTTAAATTGGCCGAACCATATACCAGTTTGTACAGGGCACTGGCCATTTTATGAGGTTGAGCTCCAATTTCCACACTACCTTCATCGGCATAGTATTCCCTTACCCGGGATACGAATAGCACCAGTAGTTGTCCAATTAAGTAAGCCGCTAAAGCAGCCACTCCTATAAGGGCAGCTCCATTGTTGTTATTATTCCGGCTAAAAAGTGTACTCCAGAATATATAATAACAGATTAAGGGTATGGCACTAATTACCGTCATCACCGCCATATCAGAGTGCCGGATATGGGATATCTCATGACCTAAAACGGCATATAATTCATCCCTATCCAGTAGATTAATTATACCCCGGGTAACACATACCCGACCGTCGCCCTTACTTCTTCCAAAGGCAAAAGCATTAGGTATGGCAATTTCAGTTATCCCTACTTTAGGTTTGGGTATACCGGCGTTTCGAGAGAGTTCTTCCACCATCTGATGCAGTTGAGGGGCTTCTTCTGGGGAAACGTAGTGTACCTTCATGGTAAGTTCCACCATTTTAGGGCTTACCAGGTACTGAATTACTACAATAGCCAAACCAAATCCAACATAAAATAAAGGCCCGGATATGCCTAAGAATGATCCCACCAGTACTACCAGAGCATAAACCAATGCAAAGAGCAGGAAGGTGGCAAATAATAATCTTAATTTAAGTTTCCATGTACTGAATTTTTTCATTTTGGTATTTTCCTCCATGAATATTACATCTTATATTTTGATTCCATAATATAGTAATCCTCTTATAAATCTTTTGGTTATTACCGAACTCTAAATAAAATAAAAGAGATAAGGAGAAGTTTAATATAGTTTAAAGAAATAAATCTGTTCTAATATAAAATAAAAGCTATAAAATACTCCAGATTAACTAAATAGTTTTTATTATCGTTTTTAAAATTTCTATTTTTTGAAAAAATTTCCATTTTTAACCCTGAAATCTTACTTAAGTTACATTTGGTTAGAAAAAGTTATTTATTCTAATGTCTGGAAGTGGTGAGGATTATAACCCCACTGCAACAACAGTTTCTTATCAGTTTCATCCAGCTTTTTTTTAGTGGTGGGAGGAATGGGACTCCCCTTTTTAGCTAATATTTTTCCATTTTTCTTTTGAGCCCCTAAAAATTTACCAGCATCACCATTAACAATTACTAATCCTTTTATCATCTCAATAGCTGTAAAATCATCACAATTTCCATTGATGACCACCGTACCCCCATTAAGAAGTGCTCCGGTGTTTTTTCCAGCATTGCCATTTATTATAACCCGTCCCTGCCGCATCAATATTCCGGTGGATAAATCAACATCCCCTTCCATGACAATTTCTGCATCTTCATCCAGACGAGCCCCAACCGTATCTTTTACCATACCATCATTAATTACCAGCTGGTTGCCGGATAACCGGGCACCAACAAGTTTTTCACCTTTTAAACCATTTTTGATAATATCTGTTATGGATTTGAATTTACGGTAACCTTTTTTATCTGATTCTAACTCCAGGAGATTACCCACCGGGGTTTTAAGCTCTCCTTTAATGTAAATGGTTCCCTGCACCATGCTGATACCCATCCGGCTATCCACATTTCCCTCCACTATCACCGTTCCCACTTCTATATCCTGACCACTACCCCCGAAATATTTAATATCCACCCCCATGCTGGAACATAAACGGTGCCCCACATCACCCCTTATTTTAATGGTTTTTTTGGCTTTCAGGTGTTCTACCACATCCCGGAAGGAGTAGTCATTACCGGGAATCTTTTCATCAGGATCCATTTTTTCTCCCTGGTGCTGCCAGTAGAAATTATAGGTAAAATCCCCTACACAGTCCACCTCTTCTTTTAGTACTATTTCTAAAATATCCTCTTTTTCATCCTTTTTGCCAAAAATCTTAAACATTAAAAGTCCCCTATTTATTATAGATTAATAGATGCTCCGATAGGATATTCTAGAATACCCCTATCTAAAAAACAACCCTGAACCTAATATCTATAATAAAATAATTAAATTTTTGTTTTTACCACAGGTAAAAAGAACTAATTCAAATACTGAAGTTATCAACTATATAACAAGTGGAGAAAAACCCTTTTAAAAAGGTTTATTGATGTTATGATGCCTGAAAAAAAAGAGATACTGGTGTTTTTAAAAAGAATAGGGGTGGATACCCGTTTTGTAAGTGTAGTTTACCCCAGACTTTATATTAACAATCTACGGTTTTCCCGATTTTCCCGTAAAAAGGAAGAATTATTTTTGAAAAACTATCCTTCCGGGAAGGTAATAAGATCCAGCCTATTCCAGAAAATATGTGCACGTTCTTCCCGGATACTGGGGGAATCTCTCCGTCCCCAGGAAAAAGTGATGATTAACTCCGATTTAACCCTGGAAAATAAAGCATTATATATTATTTTAGAACCTTACACCCGTAAATATGGAATACAAATCATAAAAAGCGATTTAAAACTGCAGGATATAAATGAATACTCTGATTATGATTTTAACTCCCTGGCTCTTCCATTAACCCTGGATGGGGAAGTGGAGGGTGTTTTAGCACGAATTTTTACCGGTGAAAAGATAGAATTGCAAAGCTCTGAAACTAAAAGGGGTAAGGTGCGTTTAATTTATCCCCTTCTTAATATTCCCCAGATGTGGCTGGAGGACTGGTTGAATCCGGAAAATTCTGCCCTTTCAGGTGATGGTGAAGAAGAAATATCCCATGAATTTTTACTCTTTTTAGAGGGTGTGGTGCCCCAGGTGCGGGAAAATATTTTAAAATCCAGTCAATTTCTTACTAAAAATATATCCTGAAAACTCCATCCACACTTTAAAATTAAAATTACCACTAAAGGCCATCTATAATTCCTAATAACCTGTTTTATTAATTTTTTATAGAATAAATATTAATAAAGAAAATAACATACCATAATGTAATTATGAACATTTGTAAGTGAATAGTTGCTATGTTACTTTAGTTAGTGAGTGGTGGAATTTGGTTTTAAGTGAATTTGAAAAAGAATCAGGAGAATTAATTGATCTGGCCCGGAATTACCTGGATGCTCTTTTAAATTTAGATCGATATAGTGCCAGTAAAATGATCCATACCTCTTTAGATGAGGGTGTCCCTATAAACGATATTTATATAAAAGTTTTTGAATCCAGCCAGCATGAAGTGGGAAGGCTCTGGACCTGATCCCAGTAAAGTAAAATTAGAACTAAATGTAGAACACCTAATGCTGGATATTAACACCTCCATACCCCTGGGACTAATAGTTAATGAACTAATAACCAACAGTATGAAATACGCTGGAAAACTAAAAATAGATTTTTACCCCCAGGATAACTATTTTATCTTAAAGGTATCAGATAATGGTATCGGCATACCCGAAGAATTGGATATAGAAAATACTAAATCACTGGGCCTGCAACTGGTAAATAGTCTTACTGAACAAATTAATGGCCAGCTTACTGTCAACCGTAAAGACCCCACTGAATTCAAAATAATAATTCCAGGAAATCAGTTTCTAGTTAAACTGAAATAGAGAAGTTTGTTTTTCTTTCTCCTTTTCTTTTGTATCGGGAGAAGGTTTATTATCTTCCTCAGCGGAATTTTTAGATATTTTTTTCCTTTTGAGAGGTTTATCTTTAGGGGTAACCTTTTTGTCTTGAGATGAAGAAGTTTTAGAGTTCTTATCTACTTTTTTAGCATAAATAGAAGAATTTATCCCATCTGATTTTAAATTATCAGTGTCAATTTTTTTAGGTGAAGTGGTCTTTTTTTCAGGGGGTTTTTTTATTTTTTTCGTCCGGAATAATTTTACCTCATCATCTTCCAATCCCAGATAGGAGGCAATTTCATAGGCCATAACATCGTTATCAAATATGAGACTCAGATAGGGGAACTGGGAGATGGCCACCTGCCGGGAGATATGCATTTTTTCAGCCATTTTATCCGCAACCCTGTCCCTTAAATCTCTTTTGGAGCGAGTTTTACCTAGAAGAGCAAAGGAGGTGGATCCGGTATAGCGGGCGAACTTTCGGTAGGTTTCCTTCTTGGATAAAGCCACTCCAATGCCCATAAAATCAGAGGCATATCTCCAGTAAGAGTAGTTACGGCTGGAACGGGCTCTACCAAAGTTGAGGTCTGCCAGGGAAATCATTTCATATGCCCGCTGGATTTCCTGTGGTTTTTCATATTCCCGGGGGATATTTTCAGCCATAACCTCCATCACCAGGGTGGGGTCCTCATCCAGGTACATGGCCTGGCGGATTTTAGGCAAGTTTTTGCTTTTTAATACCCGGCGCACTGAATCGAAGATATTGGAGCGGCTATCCTTCACCCCTACATCCTTCAGATTGCTTTTATCAATACTGTCCTTGCCCCGAGCCAGGACTTCCAGATCATTTATGGCCGATCTCATGTCACCATTGGATCGTTTGGCCAGTTCTTTTAATACCTGATCATCGAAGGTGACCCCTTCCTGGGAACATATACGTTTTAAATGAGCATTAATAGAGTTAGTATGGACCTTTTTAATGCTAATAACCTTACATTTAGACTTAAATGATTTTATACGCTTGCTGTAGGGATCGTTAGCTGTTAAAAGCAGAGGGTGGTGTCCCTCTTTAATCATTTTATTAATGGCCCGGCTGCCTCCCCGGTCATCAGTACCATGTATACCATCCACTTCATCCAGTATGATCAATTTCAATCCCTGGTTAAATAGTGATCTGGTGGCAGAAGCCTCTCCTACTGTATTTTTGATAATATCATAGGATCGCTTATCACTGGCATTTAATTCCACGTAATCTGAGAATTCCCTGCCAATTATATGGGCCAGGGTAGTTTTACCTGTTCCAGGGGGCCCCACTAAAAATAGGCAGGGTTGTTTTTCACCTTTAATCCATTGATCAACCCATTCTTTAATTTCTTTAATTTGCTTGGCATTACCCAATACCTGATCAAAGCTTCGGGGTCGATATTTTTCCGTCCACAACATGTAATTATCCTCAAAATAAGAGCGATTATCTTATTCATTCCGGGCCTTGTATAGAAACCTGGTTAGAAGTGCTTCTAATTGTATTCTAGGATTAGCACCTTCCCTTATTCTAAAATCAGTTTCTGCAATGGCTTCAATTATCTCCAGATAGGAAGAACCGTCTAATTCTTCTTCGGTGGCCATACGAGAAACATCCTGATAAATCTGATTTACCATATCCTCCCCACTGGTACCCTGTAAAACCATGATTTCCCGGAGAACATCACGTGCTCCCATGAAATCCCCTTTCAATGCCTTTATAATCATTTTTTTAACATCTTTAGGTCGAGCTTTAGAGATTACCTGGTAAATACTGTCTTCAGTGATTTTTTCCCCTACTGAAGCAGAGGATTGTAGAATATTGATGGCCTTTCTCAGGTCTCCTTCTGCAAAGTAAACCATGGTTTCTATGGCTGCGGGATCATAATCCAGACCTTCTTCCTTGGCGATATATTCCAGTCTCTTAATTATTTGATGCCCTTTTACCGGTGTAAATCGGAATATGGCACAGCGGGACTGTATCGGGTCTATGATTTTTGAAGAATAATTACAGGATAGTATGAAAGAAGAAGTCTTGGTATACATTTCCATTTCCCTTCTGAGGGCATGCTGAGCATCTTTGGTCATGTTATCCACTTCATCCAAAAATATTATTCTAAAGGGAGCCCCCACTGGTTTTAACCGGCAGAAGTTTTTGATATTGGTCCGCACAGTATCAATACCCCGGGCATCTGAAGCATTAAGTTCCAGGAAGTTCTGTCTCCAGTACTCACCTAAAATTGATTTAGATAAAGCCAGAGAAGTGGTAGTCTTACCCACACCTGCTGGTCCAGTAAACATGAGATTAGGCATGCTTTCATCCTTCACATATGCTTTGAGCCTTTCTATGATATGATCCTGACCAACCACATCTTCCAGTGTAGCTGGTCTGTACTTTTCCACCCATGGTCCACTCATGTAATCACCATTTTAGTAAATAATTTTTATTAGTAATCCTTTGATTTTAATCTTTGAAAATTTTAATTTTTACAATTAATATTTCAAGATTGAATCTACTTAATTAGAAGCAAATCATGCTTATTTATTTTAAAAAACTTATTTTTAAAAAGATTTTAACCGTATTTTTATTTTGTTATTGTACCTTATTAAATTAACTTTATTATTAAAAATTATTTAGAAAATGATCCAATTATTAATTAGAACAGGTAATAAATTAGTACAGCTCCCATTCAAATTAATACAAAAGGAGATTATAATGATTTCCAGGAATGATTTAGAAAAAATGAAAAAATACCAGGACATTGCAGGCCTTATTACTACATTGAAAACCAGTGCAGATAAAAAAATACGTGAAAAGGTGGCTTACATACTGGGAGATATTCGTGCTGATAATTGCGTGGATGATTTAATCAATTGCCTGGATGATGACTACTGGCCCATCCGTAAAGCAGCCGCACTATCTTTAGGGAGAATTCGAAATCCTGAAGCAGTCCCGGCATTAATTGAATTATTAAATGATGAATACTGGCATGTGCGTGAAAATGCTGCTCTGGCATTAGGGGCTATTGGTGATAAGAGAGCCGTTATTCCCATAATTAAGGCATTAAAAGATGGTTCATTAAATGTTAAATGTGAATTGGTGGAGGCATTAGGTAATCTGGGAGATACTAAAGCATCTAAACACTTGAGTGAAATCCTGGGTGAAGATGATTTCCTCCTACGAGCATGTACGGTAACTTCTCTGGGTAAAATAGGTGATGATGTGGCCCTAAAGTCACTGGTGAGATCCCTCCAGGATGAGAGTTATCTTGTCCGGGTCAATGCTACCCATGCCCTAGGAACCATTGGTGATGAGAACACCATTGCCTATCTGGAAGAAGCATTGAATAGTTCAAAAGGAGAATCTCATGAATTTGAGATTGCACTTAAAAAAGCCATAGAACATATAAAAAGTAGAAATAAATCAGAATGATGCTAAAAATTTAAATATTTATTATATAATCCCGGCACTATCGATTTTTCAAGTGATATGTTAAATTTTTCTTAATAAATCCTTGATTTTTATTTCTTTTTTCATGATTTTATGTGCTT
>JAHRFX010000068.1 GCA_019084405.1 Methanobacterium sp. | reverse complement strand
GTTTTCTGTTTTCATATAATTTAAATCCATGTTCTTTGCCTATTTTTCTGTATAGTTCATAGGTGGTTTTGACATGGTTAAAAACAAAACGTGCACTACCTATTATTAAATTCTAATATATCCTGCTGCTCTTTATTTGGATATATCCGGTATTTATAGGATTTGTTCACGGTTTTCATTTTTTTTCTGTTGCCTTTCAATATATTTAGGTATTGTTTCAATATATCGCCCCACCAGTTGTAGAGATGAAATATCCTATCTTCCAAAACGCTCCTTTCCAAAGTTTATTCTTGATTTCAGGATTATTCTTTTTTTGATTAACCTGCTACTTGCTGATTTTATAGGAGTTGATGAAATTTAAGTAAATGCTGTGTTTGGTTTAGATTTAAACAGAAAGTGTATATGGTCTGTTTCATAGTTACTTTCCTGTAAATTCAATATTATAGAGCTTTCCGATATTTTTGAAGATTTCTCTTAATCTGGAGTATATTTTTGGATTTATGACTTGTTTACGGTATTTTGTAACGAGTACTAAGTGATATGTTAACCTACCGAAATGCCGGAAGAGCTAATTTTATAATTTGATTCGGATTCACAAGTGGATGATTCAAATGTAATTTTTTCCCCATCCATTTTTATTAAATTGTCAGCCATTTCTATCAAATTTTTATCTGTTTCATTATCAACGGAGCCTTCAGTATGAATTATAATAGCTGCACCATTAGCTTCTTTAATCCGGGAAATATAGGATTTTAAAACCCTTAATACCAACTGAGGTGGGTTAAATGCAAATTCCGTGGTTGCAGAATCAAAGATTGATCTGAATTTGCTTGACTTTTGAAAAACACTACGGGTGCCAATACCTACTTTAACCATCATGTCCGTGGGGTTCTGGAGAGACGATATTTTATAATTATTTGTTTCTTCCAATTTAGCCCCAGATAAGCGGGATAATAAGTCTATTACATATAAATTTTGATTATGCCGATATGATTGAATGAACCAGTTAAAGTCCATAGTTCTTTGCTGTAATTGTTTCCAGCCATAGTCTGCAGTGACATAAAGGCATGGTTCACCATTTAATAAACCATTATACATAAACTGATAACAAAAAATAGACTTACCCACCTTAGGGGGCCCATAAAGAAGGCTCACCGTATTCTCCATAATACCCCCATCGTCCGCTGCCAGAGCATCAAAACCAGGAATGCCGGATTCATAAAAGTTTTTCATGATATCACATATCTATAATAAAATTATTCAGATTTGTCAACAGCAATTCCCTGTTCAGTTATCTGGTAGGTTGATTCCTTTCTTCCGGTGCCTACCATAGCTTCAATAACAATTTTTTCACCGTCTAAGTAAATAATGTTATCAACAATAGCTTTTAACATGGTTTCTACTTTATCGTCTGCAGTGCCCGGGTATAGGTAACAATGCCCGTGCCGCCATCTTCTTTAATGCGCATAATATAAGCAGTTAAAACCCTCACAATGAGCATTTCTTGATTAAAAGCCATTAAGGTAGTTAGTGAATCCAGAACTGATCTGAATCGTGGTGAATTACCGGATATGAACCGGGTCCCTACACCCAGTTTAACCATGATATCAGTGGGATTGTGTACTGAAGAAGACAGGTAGGTGGGAGTGTCCATTATCTTATTTCCAGAAACACTGGAAATAGCATCAATTAAATACAGAGACTCTTCATGAAAATATTTATCTAATTCCCAGCCAAAATCACGGGTATTTTGTTGAAACTGTTTTATTCCATAGTCTGCAGTAATGTATAAACAGGGTTCACCCTGCAGCAGACCATTATACATAAACTGATAACAAAAAATAGACTTACCCACCTTAGGGGGCCCATATACTAATGTTACAGTATTTTCTGGAATACCACCTACACCATCACCAGCAGCCAGAACATCCAAACCAGGAATGCCTGAGGGAATACGTAAAATCATTTAATCACCATATATAAGTTTTAATAAAGCATCCAGGGCATCATAAATGCCTTTTTTATCAGTAACCACAGCAGGTACTATGGGTATGTCCTTATTTATCTTCATTTTTTCTCTTATATCTTCCGGGGACAATGCGCCAGGGAGATCTTGTTTATTGGCTATAATTATTTTAGGAATTGATTCTGCCCGGGTTTTTCTAATCATTTCTTTAGCACGAGCAAATGTTTGAGGAGCAGTAGAATCAACCAGTATAAATGCACCTACCGCTTCTTTAGATAATACGCTTAAAATAAGATCAAATCTTTCCTGTCCCGGTGTTCCGAAAACATCGGCTAAAAATCCTTTATAATCCACATGACCAATATCCATAGCAATTGTAGTGGGAAAAGCACCAATGGCTTTCCTATCCACTGAAACTGATTTTTCAGATATGGATTTAACAAAACTTGATTTTCCAGAATTATAGGGACCGGTTACTAAAATTTTAGGCACATAAACTTTGACACCGCCCGGTTGAACCACAAAGAACAATACCATGGTTTCTTTAGGTTCAGTCCAGGTCGCACGAGCCACCATAAATCCCTGACCAATTATTACCCTTTCTTCTATGGTTCTTAAATCCACCACACAATCCATGGAATCATTTATTTCATCTATTAATTCTGGATTATAATCCCATTCTGTGAATATATATACCAGGGTAGTTTTATTTTCTCTGGCCTTCTGGTTCCATTTTTTAATTGTTGCCAGAGTTTCCCCCATTTCCATATAATCAATTAATACTGAAAGGTTATTAATGACCCCTATACCGCCCGGGACCTCATTAATTGCATCTAAAATTAAGTCTTCAACTTCACGATAGTTATGGACTACATATTTTGCAGGAGAGGGTGTTCCCAGAAAACTGGAACTACCATCTACAAAAAAAACCTTATCATCCTGAATAAATGATTCCAGATCCCACCCATATGAATCAAACTCATACTGAATAGTTTCTGGTCCAGATACATTAGTAAAAATAAACCCCTTATCACCTTCATTGACTCTGCCATTTAGCATCTGATAACCAAATGCTTCACAATCCACTCCAGGATAAGCACTGAACATTACAGAAATCCCATCTAATATTCCCCCACCTAAAAGTTCATCCAATTTAGGAATGTGAGTTTTTTTCATTATCACATCTCCTTAAGGATGTCGTCGACTTGAGAAGACCGACTTTCCATCTCTACCAGTATCAAACCTAGCTGAGCACTTGGTTCTGTTAAAGCTGTAAAGATCGCTTTTTCTCCAGCAGGTTTTAGAATTATGGTTCCTTTTTCAGTTTTCACTGATATCTCATCCACGGAACCGGTATTCATTTGTCCTGATGCAGCTTCAGCTGCTCCCATTATGGTGGAACAAAGAGCTGAAAAGATTCTTGCATCAACATCAGGGGGTGTACGAGAATTAATTAATAGTCCCTCTTTAGAAACAATGCCGCAGGCTTTGATTTGTCCCACTTGCATGAATGCAGAAAGCACATCGTCCAGCTTTTCCTTTTTTGTTTTTGTCATGCATCCACCTATCTAATTTACCTGATTATTTTTATATTCTTAAACTTATATAAAATGAACATTTTTATTGGAATATTTGAGGTTAATTGTATTCCCTATGAATACATCTCCTAAATTTCAGGGTTTAATCTGAATACGTTGATTTACAATTTCATATTTGACCTTATCGGTTTTAAAACCTCTTATTAAAATTTCGTTGCTATTCATCTGTATGATGCCCTGGGAGAGCTGTTGAATGGTCCTTATTTCCATATCATCATGGGCCTGCTCTTCAATTAAAAGTAAACAAACCCCTCCCCCGGATCTGACCCTGGTGGTTACTACATGCAAAAACTTAAAAACAGTCCTCAGATTGGAATACATCAAGAGAGTTGAAACTGAATCAAATACTATTCTTAATTTTTTTATATTTTTTTCCCGGGAAAGACTATCAATAAACTCATTTAAAGCTACCATAATCATTGTTAGATCCATGGGACTTTCAATATATCTAATTTGCTCAAAAAAAGGCAGTTCAACTGTAGCACCAAATCTACTGGAAACACAATCAATTATAAAGAAATTGTCCATTTTGATTCCATCAAAAGTCTCCAGGATTTTTTCGGCGGTCTCGTTGGTGGACACCAGTAAACAGGCTTCCCCTTCTTCCAGACCCTTTTCAATAAAATATCTGTAAAAAATATCCTTACCTGAAAAAAGATCACCCGAAAGGATTATGTTTGTTCCAGAAGGTATTGTCCATGTTAAATTACTGATACCAATAGAATAGTCCATTTGATCCCCCATGACAACTATATTGAGATGTTTAATAATGTTATTTATATATCTTTGACTATAATATAATTTCATTTACCATATAATATAGTTGTCATGGGGGATCAAATGGACTATTCTATTGGTATCAGTAATTTAACATGGACAATACCTTCTGGAACAAACATAATCCTTTCGGGTGATCTTTTTTCAGGTAAGGATATTTTTTACAGATAT
>JAHRFX010000005.1 GCA_019084405.1 Methanobacterium sp. | reverse complement strand
GTTTTTAAATGTTTTTGGGATTCATTTATATTGGTATTTATCGTCTTATTTGTTTATATATTTGATTATGTTTTGTTAGATGTTCGAGATGGAATAACCATTTAAAACCCATAATACTCCCTCATTAAATTTCGCAAAATCCAAAGAAACCAGAAACAAAACATAATCAAATATATAAACAAATAAGACGATAAATACCAATATAAATGAATCCCAAAAACATTTAAAAACCAAATTACAAAAACACTTTACGAAGTACTGATTATGTTAAAGTTCAGGAGTTAACTTTATTATTCTTTTCTTCTAACTTAGCCACCAGTTTATCATGCCTGATTTTAATATGGTCATATCCTTTAGTATCAAAGGGGCAGTCCTCTATACAGTAGGTACACCCTAAAGAGCACCCAATACACTGATTTTGTATTAAAATTACTTCTTTTCCACAGCAAGTTTCTTTTTCAATTAGTGCTTTTTCCGGGCAGGCTTTAATGCATTTTCCACATCTATTACAGTAATCTCTTATCCAGGTATGGGGGTTTTCTTCCCGCAGGGGTAAATTTTCTATGGTGGTGAATATGGCAGATATTTTCAGTGCCGGGCCACATTTAGGAGTTATTAGAAGACCACTTTCACCTATGAGTCCCATAGAAGCTTTTTCCCCCAGTTTGGATAAATCCACCAGGGCTTCATAAGGGTGGGCTATCTGGGTGGAGTAGCCATGTTCCCGGAGGTAATCCGATAATTTATAGGTTATTTTACCCAGTTTCTCATAGGCCGCATCATTATAACTCTGGGCCTCCTCACCAGGAGGTGTTTTGATGATTTTGCGATCCATGGGCATGGTGAGAACTATGGCCTGGGGATAATATACTTTTTTATCTGAAAGTAATATTTCAGGATGGAAGGAGGTATATCCTATACTGGAAATTCCCAGTTTACGGGCATATTCTTCAAATTTCTTTATAAATCCATCATCTACCCTGTGTTTCATTTGCAGGGGGTTTTCTACCTGTGATAGGTCTGGATATTCTTTATCCCATCCACAGGCACATCCACTACCACATCCTTCTTCAGAAGAAGAATTCTCTAGAGAGTTATTTTCTTCTACCCCACAACCACACTCTTCATTTCCTGAAGCATTATCTGCATCTGATTTTTCAGGTATTTTTTCTACACAGGTACAATCAGAAACTTCACCATCACAATCTGAATCAGTATGAGATTCTTCAACAGCATCATCCTTATTTATCCATGATTTTAGTATTTCTTCGCATCCACAGCCTTTATCTTTCAATATTATATCTCCTTATAATCATTTATTCTATCTAAAATTAAGGGATTAATGCACGGTTAAAACCGGACATTTGGCATCCCTTACCACTTTTTCAGCCACACTTCCCATTATATATCTCTCCAGGCGGTGTTTACCTGATCCACCGATAACAATAAGATCAATCTTCATATTCAGGGCAGTATCAAGTATTTCATCTGAGGGATAACCCACTCTCATTAAGAATTCTTTTTTTAATGGTTTATCATAGCCTTCCTCTTTTTCCATTTCCTTAAAAATTTGGGATATTTTTTGTAAAGCCTCTTCTCCTTCCTTTTTTAAAATATCCATGGTAATTCCAGAGGTAGGTCTTGCTTCCATAACATTTAAAACATAAATTTCAGAAGAATGGTCGTGGGCTATAATCCAGGCGTGTTTGGCAGCATTTTCACTGCCTTTAGATCCATCAGTAGGCAATAAAATTTTTTTATACATTTTTTTCACCCATTTATATCAATACAATAACTGTTTTTTTATACTTATGATTCTAATCTACCTTCTATAAGCATTTCTTTTTTACTTTGGCTCGTAGCTGAGCCCTCATTCTTCTATTTATATACTTTCAGTCCAATTCATACACAACACCCATTATCGTCATGGATAGTGGGATTTCAGTTAATTTTTTCCCAGGGATAGCCTGAAAGCCATGACATTTTTAATCCTCCTTTACATTAATTGAAAAATAGTTTTCAATTATTAAATTTCGAGCTTAAATGCAGCTCTATTTATCATCAATGTCACAGACCATCTTTTCTTCTTCTTCTTCACATATTCCCCTATCAAGTGGTACTACTCTGCACTGCTCTTCACCCAGATGGCATTTCGCGTAGAGTCCGCAGTATTTTTTAGATATGGCCACCAGCATGAGCATGAGGGGTACTTCAATTAAAACCCCCACCACGGTGGCCAGGGCAGCTCCCGATCCCAGGCCAAAGATGAGTATGGTGGTGGCTATAGCCACTTCAAAGTGGTTGGAGGCCCCGATCATGGAGGCCGGGGTGGCGTCCTCATAGGATAGTTTAAGTTTCCGGGCCAGGAAGAAGTAGCTTAAGGCGTAAACAAATATGGCATTTACAAAGATAGGTACTGCTATCCAGAATATGGTTAAGGGGTTATCCGCGATTACTTCACCTTTGAAGGTGAATAGGAGTATGAGTGTGGCTAGAAGGGCTATTATACTCACAGGCTGGATAAAGCGCAGGAATTTTTTCTCAAACCATTCCCATCCCCTGTTTTTTATTATCCATCGCCGGGTGTAATATCCGCTTACCAGAGGCAAGAACACGTAGATGGCCACGGAAAATGCAATGGTTTCCCAGGGTAATGGTACCTGGGATATTCCAGATAAAAAACTGGCTAAGGGAGCATATACCACTACCATTACCAGGGAGTTTACCGCAATCATAATGAGAGTCAATCCGTCGTTACCCCGGGCCAGATAGTTCCACATCAAAACCATGGCAGTACAGGGTGCTATTCCCAGGATGATTACTCCGGCCAGGTAACTGCGCCAGAGTTCTATCTCTTGGCCGGTGGCTATTATCTCAGTTCCAGGTAATAAACCCGCAAACAGGTATCCCAGGAAGAACCAGGCAATGAGGAAGGTGGAAAAGGGAGCCACCACCCAGTTTAAAAATAGGGTTAGGCCTACCGGACGCGGGGTTTTAGCTGCCTTTAGAACCTGTCCAAAGTCAATCTTAACCATTATTGGGTATACCATGAAAAACAGGGCTATAGCTATGGGTATAGAAACATTGAATACCGTGTAGGAGTCCAGAGTTACTGCCAGTTCCGGGACACTCCGGCCCAGGAGGATGCCCAGTATGATACAGGCAAATACGAATACCGTGAGGTATTTTTCAAAAAAGGATAAATTTTTACTTTTTATACTTCTATTGGCCATTGAATTCACCTTTTTAAATGGGATAAAAAGAACTTTTCAATTGATATTATTGGTAATCTGATCTACAAGTTCCATGATATCCGGATGGGATAGCTGGTAATGTATCCATACTCCTTCTTTTCGCCATTTTAAAAATCCTGCATTTTTTAATAATGTTAGATGATGGGATACGGTGGGCTGGGGTTTATCCAGTACTTCAATTATTTCACAGGCGCATAGTTCCCCTTTTTTTAGTAAGTGCAGTATTTTAAGGCGGGTGGGATCTGCCAGGGCCTTTAAGATCTCAGCAGTTGCATATAAATTTTCTTCAGAGGGTAGGTCCTGCCTTTGTTTTATTAATTTCTCAGCAGAACTCTCACCAGTGGAACATGATTTCATACCACTACTATAGTATTCCATATATTTAAATATTTGGATATATGGATTGAAGGTGTAAAAGTTTAAACCACGATGCCCACAAAAAGCATATCAAAAATAAAATAGGAATAAAAATGAAAGGAACTTACTGCTTAATTATTGAAAATAAAAAAGAATGTAACCTTGCTGTAGGTAAAAAAGGCAATTTTCATTTTGAAAAAGGGTTTTATGTCTATGTGGGATCCGCCCTTAATTCACTGGAAGGTCGTATAAAAAGACACCTTTCCTCATCCAAGAAATTATTCTGGCATGTGGACTACCTTTTAGCTGCACCTCACACCAGAGTAATAGAAGTAGTCTTTGCCTGTAACCCCCATAAGGTGGAGTGTGATATCTCCCGTAATATCTCCCTGAAATCTAAAGAAATACCCGGATTCGGTTCATCAGATTGCAGGTGTAATTCTCATCTATTCTATTTTAAAGATTCAGTTGAATCAATTAAAACCTGTGAGGACTCATTTTTAAAAAATAAGTTAATTCCCCAGGATCTATCCCAGTTATCCCTGAAATAATAGAAATACACCTTAAGTTATCCCTGAAATAGTAAAAAATATTTTTAAAAATTTAAATTAAAAAAATAATCCTTAAAGTTTCTGGAAAAACTCTTCAAATTCCTCATCTTCCAGGGGAGTGGGGAGGATGAAATCTGAATTTTCATAAATGGCCCGGGAGAGTTCACGATACATCCCCGCCATATTTGAATCCGGGAACTTCTCCATCACGGTTTTAGCATCGTATTCGCTTTTCTGGACCAGCTGATTGCGGGGGATAACTCCAATGACTTTGGTGCCTATTTTCCGGGCAAAGCGAGATACCACCTCTTCCTCATTATCCAGACCTTTACAGTTACAGATTATACCCCCCAGACGGCTTTTTAATTTTTTTATACCCCTGGAAATATTATTAGCTGCATAAAGGGCCATATATTCTCCGGAAGTTACAATGTAAACTTCATCAGCATAGTCTTCCCTTAAAGGAACTGCAAATCCTCCGCAGACCACATCACCCAGTACGTCGTAGATAACCACATCCAGGTCTTCTTCAAAGACCTTTAACCTCTCCAGAAGGCTCATGGCTACAATAACTCCTCGACCAGCACAGCCCACACCTGGTTCTGGACCACCGCTTTCGGTGCACATCACCTGGTTAAATCCACTGAATATAACATCATCTCTTCGGGCATCCCTTTTTTCCTTGATGATGTTTAATATGGTAGGCAGTCGGGAGCCATAGAGGGTACGGGTGGTGTCTGCCTTGGGGTCGCATCCTATTACCAGAACCTTTTTATCCTCACTATAGGCCCCAGCGATATTGGATACAATGGTGGATTTACCAATACCTCCCTTACCATAGATGGCTATACGCTTGGTTTTACTCATTAGATTTCACCATAGCACCGATGATATCCCCCCGGGTGAGAATACCCACCAGTTTATCCTCTTCATCCACCACTGGAAGGCGGTTGATTTTGTGTTGATCCATGAGTTCTGCTGCATCAGAAATGGATTTATCAGGAGTGATGGTAACCACCTTCATGGTCATGATAGATGAGACCTTCTCTACTGCAGCTTTATTAATTCCAGCTGCTATCTCATCAAATTCGTACTTCATGCGCACTGGTAATTCAATTAAATCCAGTGGCGCAGGCAAGATAAGATTTAAATTAGGAGAATGGACTTCTAAAAGCCGCATAATATCCCCTTCACTGAGGATACCCACAACATTTAGGTCATCATCCACCACCGGGGCCCCACTAATCTTGTAATCCCTTAAAATTTTAGAAACCTCACTAATCTTATCTGCCCCTTTAAAGGTTATTACCTCTTTTTGCATGGCATCTTGAATTTCTATCAATTCATCAACTCCTTTTTAGATGGGATTTTAATAATCACAGTAATTTTCAACATGAAATAATTATTCTTTTTGATTTAAATAAGTATAATGTTTAATTGATTTAATTTTTCTAATAAAAAAAATATAGATTGATGCTATCTTTTAACTTTTTTATAAACGAGATCACCAGGGCGTACCTTTTCATCCACTTTTAAGCCTGCATTATCTCCTTTTACGGCTTTGGTAATACTTGATCCCTCCATCTGCATGGATTCCACCTTTTGTTTGATGGATCCCGTGGTGGGGCCCTGAATAATAAGATGATCCCCTACTTTTAGATCAGCCCATAATCTTACTTCTGCTGCTTTTACCTGGCTGAAATAATTAACCACTTCCCCCACATCTTTTTTTATATAGGGCGACTGGTTGGAAGGACTATCCTGCAGGGGTTTTTGGAAGTAGAAACCCTGATCAAAGCCCCGGTTAAATACGTTTTTTAGATCATCTAACCATTCGCTTTTAAATGACCATCCGCTATGATAAGTATTAATAGCTTCCTGGTAAACCCTGGTAACCTCCCCTACATAATCTGCACTTCTAGCCCGACCCTCTATCTTAAAAGCAGAAACACCAGATTCCATTAACTCCGGTATGTATTCAATCATACACATATCCCGGGGACTTAAGAAATGAGTCATATTCTCCTGGTTTTCTAAAATTAATTTACTACCATCTTCGCATTCCATTTTCCATACCTTACGGCAGGGCTGCAGGCATTCCCCGCAGTTGGCATTTTTCTGGTACAGGTAGCTACTCAAAAAACAGCGTCCAGACAGGGCCATGCACTGGGCCCCGTGAATAAATACCTCTATTTCCAGGGGGGATTTACTACTTATTTCTTTTATTTCCTCCAGGGATAGTTCCCGGGAGAGGATAACCCTTTTTACCCCCAGTTTTTTTAAGGTGTGCAGGGTGCGGGTATTGGATACATTGCCCTGAACTGAATAGTGGGCCTCCAGGTGGTAATCCCTGATTAGTTCCAGGGCCCCCAGGTCAGATACAATAAGAGCATCCGCCCCGGATTCAACAACTAAAGGTAATATTTTCTCCAGCCCGTCCAGATCCTGGTTTTTCATCATGGTATTGGTGCACAGGTACAGCTTGGATTCATGATTATGGGCCATGTTTACGGCTTTTTCCAGTTCAGTTAGTGAAAAGTTGGTGGTATGGGCCCTCATATTGAAGCCATGTATACCAATGTAAACCGAATCAGCCCCATTTTTAAGGGCGGCGGCTAGGGATGTGAAGTTACCTGCAGGAGATAATAGTTCCACCATATTAACCATTTTATTTAGATTTTATAAAATAATAAGATTTGAAAAATAATTATTTAACAGCGGTAGGATTCATAGAGTTCCAGGTCCCGGGGAAGTTCGGTAGGGTATTCCCCATCCATACATCCGGTACATAACTGGTCCTTTTCAATACCAATGCATTTAATTAAGGATTCCAGGGAAAGGTATCCCAATGAATCCACTCCCAGTGACTCTTTAATTTCTTGAACCGAATTATTTGCAGCAATTAATTCTTTTTTAGTGGCCATAGCCACCCCATAGTAACAGGGTGAGATTATGGGAGGGCATCCTATTCTCAGGTGAATTTCCTTTACTCCGGTTTGTTTTAGTACATCAATTAATGACTTGGAGGTGGTCCCTCTTACTATGCTGTCATCTAAAAGTACAATGCTTTTGCCTTCCAGTTCAGATTTAATAGGGTTCATCTTGAGTTTTACCGAGGTCTCCCTTTCACCCTGGGTGGGTATGATAAAAGTACGTCCAATGTAACGGTTCTTGATTAGTCCTTCACCATAGGGTAGTCCTGAAGCCCGGGAGTATCCTATAGCAGCGGTAATTGCAGAATCCGGTACCGGCATCACCACATCTGCATTGGCCGGGAACTCCTGATGCAGGGCTTTACCTATATTTAAGCGCACCTGGTAAACATTTCTCTGGTCGATGATGCTGTCTGGTCGGGCAAAGTATACATATTCAAACATGCAGTGGGCCCTTTTAATCCCGGAGGTGTCCATTTTATAACTGGTGATTTTATCATTGAGCAGTATGATTTCACCCGGTTCCACATCCCGTAGTAGTTTAGCCCCAATAACATCAAAGGCCACTGTTTCTGAGGCCACCATATTGATATCCCCTTTCTGGCCCAGGGCTAGTGGTTTCATACCTAGGGGGTCCCGGACCACGTAAAGGTCACTGTTAACCAGTACCACCATGGAATAGGATCCAATCAGTTGCCTGGTGACGGCCTTTATAGATTCAATCATGCCCTGATTTTTGATGTATTCCCGGCTTAGCATATGGCAGATGACTTCCGAATCGGTGGTGGATCTGAATTGGTGGCCCTGGGCCTTTAATTCCTGGCGGAGTTCCATGGAATTAATTATATCTCCATTATGTGCTATGGCAATATTTCCACCCTGGAACTCACTAAAAAAAGGTTGTGAATTTTCCAGAAGTGAGCTGCCAGTGGTGGAATACCTTACATGACCAATACCCACATGGCCTTCTAATTCATCCACTTTTCCATTATTAAAAACGTCACATACCAGACCCATGCCCCGGTAGGTACTTAAATCCTGACCATTATGGGTGGATATCCCTGCAGATTCCTGGCCCCGGTGCTGTAGAGCATAGAGACCGAAATATATAGGGGAAGCCACGTTTTTTGAATTGTTATGAGAGTATATACCTACAATACCACACTTATCTTGCAATTTGGATTCTCCCCTAGAATATTAATTTAAAATAAGATCATTCCCAAATATTCTGGAATTGATTATTCAGATTATCATTTTCCTCATCTAAATCGTTTTTTAGTTCTTCAGATTTAGGATCCATGAAAATAAGGGCGGTTCTAATAACCTTGAGCCATTCTATGGCCTTATCCCTAGACCGGGCACTTATCCAGCCCTGACCTACTATAATATTATCTGGTTTAAATTGATTAGTTGCAAAAGTAATATGTTCTAAATCTTTTAAATCTTCATCAAAAGCTTCTCTCCAAAGCTTTGTAATAGAAAAAACTTCAAATAAATTTTTATTCAAAATACCAGTGTATTGAGACTCTAACTGGTTGTAATCTGCTTTAATATTTTCCAGTTCAATTTTAAGTTTATCAGATTCCTGTAGAATTTCCTCATTAGCGATAGAAAATTCTTCCATTTTATCTAATAGGGCCTGGTTTTCATTAAGTAGATTATTATTTTCCTGTGATAATTCCTGCATTTTATGATGAGATTCCATGAATTGGTCTTCCAGTTCCCTGAAATCTCTAATATTAGCAATAGATAACAAACCCGCCCTAATGATGGCGTTTTTAATTTCTTCTGAAATTATCCCGGGATCGATGTACTCCACATCGTGCCCATAAGGAAATTTCATCCTTTCAAGGTGTCCTACTTCGTCTTTAAGGGATTTTTGAAATTTTTCAGCCAGATCTCTTCCAGGACCATCCACATCAGTGGCAATTAATACCACGTCAGCTCCTTGAACCGCCTTACGGGCAATATCAATACTGGTGGTGGGTATGATGGAAGAGATGGTAATGTGATACTCTGCGCCTAGTGCCACGTCCTGCATGGCCCGTGAAACACTTTCCATATCAGAGGCGCCTTCCACAATTATTCTCACATCAATAGGGCTTTTATTATCCATCTATTTCAACCTTTGACCGGTTATCTTTTTGTTTTGCCAGCTGTATCTCCTTACTCTTTTGGATTTACCAAAACCACAGGAAGCACAAACTTTTCGGCGAACATGATAAGCGTTTCTACCACACCTTCGACATCGAATGTGGGTCTTTTTATTTCTTTTACCAAATGAGGGTGTACCTTTCATTATTAAATCCTCCTAAAAAAAAAGATGAAAATTTTAATAGAATATAAATTAATCCAACAAATAGTATAGTTACTTAATATTAAAATAATTTATTATTAAAATTAACTAATTTCTATTATAAACATTTAGTTCAGGGAGATATATATACTATGTTATCTCCACGGATTAGAACTGTGCCCAATCTTCGGGTCACTTCACCTTTTTCTAGTTCTTCAGCATCATTTAATACCAAGTTCATATGTAAGTCGAAACTCTTTAAAACCCCTCTAAATTCTCGGTCACCTTTCAGTTTGATTAGTACCGGGGAATTTAAAGATTTGCCTAATGCATCAAGTGGCCTTTGTACATTCACTTTCTGTGCATTCATAATTATCACCTGTCCTATAACTTCAATGTTGGCTGGATTTATATTTAAATGTAACGCTCTTAAGATAAAAAGCTATAACGAGATTCCCCTATTGATTTAGAAATACGCATAGTTATATCATTAGAAAAGAATGTTACCATATTATTTTAGCCATGAATTTAATCAACAACACATGCAAGTTCTATAATCAGACTTGTTATAATGTTCTTTGTAAAATAGAGTATTTAAATCTTTTTTTAAAAAAGGAGATTATTATTAAGTTCATGAAAAATACTGCATGGGATATTTAAGTCCAGATAGAATACCAATTAATTTTTGAGTTCCATACTCTGTAAATCACTGAATATATGGAGTTTTAATTTATCTCTCATTTAATTAAAATACTCTGAATGATTAAAAATACAAATCTATTATATTTCCTGGTTTTTTAGATTGTTAATTAGAGTAGTAGTTATTTGAACTACCATGACCTGTGGAGGTCAATGGATTCCTAATCCACCAACTAACGTGTTGATTTTTACTAAAGGCAAGCCCCGTAGTTCCTACGGTTAGAATATTACACGCAGCGTTTACATCCCTATCATGGTGCATTTTGCATTCAGGACATATCCACTGACGGATATTCAATTCTAAACTTTCTGTAACGT
>JAHRFX010000095.1 GCA_019084405.1 Methanobacterium sp. | reverse complement strand
TGAAAACATTCAGGACAAGAAGGTTTAAACATTTCAATATCGGAAAATATTCTTTTTAAACCACGTTTTCAACGTTTTAGATACTTTATAATCTGTTTGAGTTGGTTTTAATTGGTTTTCAACATATTTTGATAAGTCTTCGCAAAAATAGGAAAGTTTATAACCCTGATCAAACAAACCATCAACCGGAGCAAGTGTTTTTTTGTTTAGCATATAAAATATTATGCTCCACTTATTATAAAAGCTTTTAGGTTTCTATTTCTGAAAATAATAAGATTAAACGGAAATAGAAAAATTTGTTTATTAAAACATGGATTTCAAAACCCCCAAGTTTTGGACAGTGTCATCTTTAGTATAGAGGCATAGTTATGAAAGTTCTAATAATCACTGGAAAATTAGCTAGCCAGGTAGTAAATAAAGTATCTGCACGTTCTAAGCAAAATGTAGAGATACATGTGGCCAATACTCCCATAGCTGCTTTTTTAACTCCTAAAAAAATAATTGATGAGCTGAATTCCCGGAAGGATCTGGATCTGGATGAAATAGATATTATTCTTATCCCTGGACTTATTAGAAAAGATGCCACCTATATCAAGGAAAAAACAGGTATCCCCTCCTTTAAAGGCCCTACTGATGCAGCTGATTTGGATATTGTTCTGGACTTACTGGAAGAATTGGAATTATCTCCAAAAACTTCAGCTGATAAACTAATTGAAGAAGAACAAAGAAGAAAAGCGTTGGAATTTATAGAAAACTTTGAAAAAGATGATAAATTAATAAAAAAGCTCCTGGAAAAAGATGAAAATATTTTAGTGGGCCAGCTCCCGGTGGGAGAAGATTTCCCCATGAGGGTGCTGGCAGAAATAGCCAATGCTCCCTTACTCACTAAGGATGAATTATTAAAAAGGGCTGAATATTTTGTAAAATCAGGTGCAGATATGGTGGATTTGGGTATGGTGGCTGGAGAAAACTTATCTTCGAAAATACCGGGAATGGTATCTCTACTAAAAAAATACCTGGGTGATATCCCTCTGAGTATAGATTCCCTTAACCCCCGGGAAATAGAAGTCGCCCTGAATTCCGGGGTGGATATGGTACTCAGTCTGGATCATGGTAATTATGAAGGATTATTACCTCTCTTGAAGGAGAAAGAAATTCCAGCAGTAATATTGCCCACGGATTATAAAAGAGGTTGGGTACCGGAAACAGTGGGAGAGAGGATTGATTCTTTAATTGATCTTAAAAAGAAATGTAAAGGTATAGATGTGATTGCTGATTTGATTCTTGATCCCCTAAATAGCAGCAGTATAGTTGATTCCATCCTGGCCATTGGTGATTTTTACCATAAAGAGAAATGCCCCTTATTTTTCGGTATAGGGAATGTAACGGAACTTTTAGACACAGATTCTGTGGGTGTTAATGCTCTTTTATCAGGAATATCCATGGAATTAGGTGCCAGTATATTATTCACACCAGAAGAGAGTGGTAAAACTAAAGGAAGTGTATATGAACTGGCAGTATCCTCTAAAATGATGTTTTTGGCTAAAAACAGGGATTCTGTTCCTAAAGACCTGGGCATTAACCTGGTATTTTTCAAGGATAAGAGAAAGGGAGAAAAAGTTCTGGAAAACTTAACGGTTCCAGTACTTAAAGTCACAGAAGCTAATAAATTTGTGCAGGATCCTGCCGGAAGTTTTAAGATAATGATAGATGACGGTCAAATTAAAGTGGTTCACTATTTAGACACTGAACCTACCATGGCTTTAGTAGGTGGAAATGCTAAAATGTTATATGAAAACATATTGCGGCTTAATCTGGTTTCACATTTAGAACATGCGGCATATCTGGGATCTGAACTTCAAAAGGCAGAAATAGCATTAATAACCGGTAAAAATTATACTCAAGACTTTGAATTATTTAAAAAACCATTTCTATTACATTAAGCCCTACTAATTGCTTTAATATCATTAATCCGCCAGATTATATTTAAATAATATTCAACATAATTATTCATGTTAATAATAATAATGCCATGTCATCTTAAAACTTTAAATTTGAAAATAAGAATGTTATTTTACTATAACCCTTCCCATGGAGAATCATAATGAATTGCACCAAATGCGGTAAAAAAGAGGTAATGATTGAGAAGAAACACTCAGGCCAGAGGTTATGCCCGGAATGCTTTATTTCAGGAATTGAGCAAAAAGTTCTAAAAGACATCCGCAAATATGACCTTATTGAAAAAGGGGATAGGGTTATGGTGGCCTTATCTGGAGGTAAAGATAGTGTCATGCTACTGGATATTTTAACTTCCCTTCAGGATAGAGGAATAATTGATATGATGGCAGTTACCATTGATGAAGGAATTCACGGATACCGTAAGGATGGGGTAAAAATCGCAGCAGAACATGCCCAAAGGTTAGGGATTGAACACCGGGTTGTCAGTTTTAAAGAATATTTTAATATATCTCTAGATGAAATAATGGCTCTTCCTTCTCCCCGGGGGGCCTGTACCTACTGTGGAGTTTTCAGGCGATGGCTTATAAATAGGACGGCACGAGAAATGGGTGCCACTAAAATTGCTACGGGACATAACCTGGATGATGAAACCCAGTCCATTATGATGAATTATCTGGAAGGAAACATTGAAAACCTGACCAGACTAGGTCCCCGCTCCCATCCTAAAAGCGATAAGTTCATTGTCAAAATTAAACCATTAGGTGAAATTCCTGAAAGGGAGGTGGGGCTATATGTGGTGGCCAAAGGACTTAAAGTACATTTTGATGGATGTCCTTACTCCCGGGAATCATTCCGGGCAGAAATCGGGGAAATTATAAAAAATTTATCAAAAAAACATCCCACCATAATGTATTCTACTTTGCGTGGATTTGATAAGATAAAAAACGCCCTTAAAAAGGAACATTCCCGAAATTTCACCATGGAGAATTGCATAAAATGTGGAGAACCATCTGCTCAGGAACTTTGCCGGGCCTGTGTATTCTGTCAAGAGCTGGAAAAGAAAAAAACTCGTTAATTGATAGCAGGTTTTTATGGATTAAATTCCAGAAAGAGGGTAGAATACTTGATGGTGAAAAGATAAACTAAAATTAAGTTTTATCATACCAGTTAAATTTTATTAATTAAGTAAATGTAATAACTGCAGAGAGGATAACATGGAATTTACCATTATAAATAACAAAAAAACAGAACAACTTTCTCTTAAAAAAAATTTGACCATAAAAGAATTACTGGATGAAATTGAAAAACCTTTAGAAACAGTTGTAATTAAAAAAAATGGTCATATTGTCCTGGAAGAAGAGATAATTAATGAAGGGGATACTATTGAGGTTATACAGATAATATATGGAGGATAATTTTCTGATATTTTTTCAGGATCGTTTTCTTTTAAGTCGAGATTTTTTATCCACTGAATATCAGGAGTTATTAATATGAAAGTCTACTATGAATGCGCCTCCTGTTTTTTACGACAATCCAGAGAAGCTCTGGAATTAGCCACTGATGATGAAAAATTACGAATGGAAATTACAGAAAAGATCATTGATCTACTGGCATCTGAATTCAAAAAAGGGGCACCATCCAATCTTATTGGAACCAGCATGCATCGTTTGATAAAGGATCTAAGTGGAAATCCTGATCCTTATCTCCAGGAGAAAAAACGAGGAAATCTTATAGCTGAAAAATTTCAAGATGAGGTGGCCGCTTTACTAAAGCAGGATCCTTCTTTAATAAATTATATTAAAGTTGCCATTGCTGGAAATTTACTGGATTTTGCAGCTATGGGGGTAAATTTTGACCCTTCATCGGTGATATTAGAAAAAATCGCAGAGCCATTAATAATTGACCATAGCTCTCATCTGGAAGAGGCCTTAAATGATGCTGACTCCCTACTCTATCTGGCAGATAATGTGGGGGAAATTGTTTTTGATAAAATGCTCCTGGAAAAACTAGCACAATACGATCTGGATATAACAGTAGCGGTAAAAGAAAAACCCATTGTCAATGACGCCACCATGGAGGATGCCTTAGAAATCGGTTTGGATCAGATGGTAAATGTCACCACCACCGGAACCGATTCAGTTGGCATAATTTATTCTCAAATTTCTCCAGAATTTAAGGAATTAGTGGATGCTGCAGAACTTATAATCTCCAAGGGCATGGGCAATTATGAAGGACTAACGGAAATGGAAATAGGAGAAAAAAACGTATTTTGCCTTTTAAATGTAAAGTGCAGCGCTATTTCCCAGGATATAGGGGTTAAAGAAGGTTCAGCAGTCCTTTTAAAGCTTTAAGGAATGTGGTATTTAAACCATTTTTTATAATATTTATGTTGATGCAAAACTTAATTAATGAATTATCCCAAGGTTTATCATGAAAAAATGGATATTATTTGCTGCAATATTTACCATAGTTATGGTGGGTATTTTCGCTGTTATTGGCTCACAAATGTCTAATAAGACTAATAATGTAAATTCAGAAGACATACCTGAGAATAATGCAGAATTCAGGTGGTATACTGATTTAAATTTGGCTATTTCCGAAGCTCAAAAAACAGATAAACAAATATTCACGGTTTTTACTGCGGACTGGTGCCCGGCCTGTGTGGAGCTGGATTCAAAAACTTTTTCTAATCCTGAGGTTCAAAAGGAAATGACCCAAAAGTATATTCCGGTTAAGATTGATGTGGATAAAAACCCTCAACTATCATCCCAATATAGAATATTCAGCCTCCCGACTATGCTAATAATGGGTTCTAATGGAAATGAATTAAGGAGAATAGAGGGCTACATCCCTGCAAACCAGCTTTTAAGCCGATTATAATTTATTCTATCTGTATTATACATTTTATGAGTAAATATCAAAATAAGATTTGAGGTTTAGAATGCAAATAGCTCCCTTAATATCCTTTTTAGCCGGCATGGCATCGGTCATATCTCCCTGTGTACTACCGGTGATTCCCTTACTGGCAGGATATGTACTCACCCAAAATAAAAAAATTGAAATTTTATTCTTTGTACTGGGCTTAAGTACCATTTTCCTGGCAGTGATTACGCTAACTCTTATTTTCACCGCGGCTGTAAATTATTACCTGTATTATATTCGCATAATTGCTGCTTTAATACTCATATTTCTGGGGGCCATGTTTCTTTCAGGGAAAAATGTTTTTAATTTATCCTTAAATGTAAGTCAAAATTCAAGAAAAGGGATTTCAGGTTCTTTTATATGGGGAGTTATAGTTTCCCTTGCTTGGGCGTCATGCTACACTCCTTATTTAATCTCCTTAATTGCTTTTAGTGTTTCTACCGGAGATACATTTTTTACAGCTTTAAATTTATTATCCTATGTATCTGGATTTTTTATAACCCTTTTATCACTGGGCATTATAATTTCATTTATAAATATTAGCAAACTGGGCAGTTATTCCCGGCCAATACGCTTCATCTCGGGATTATTAATTATTTTCACCGGTATGTATTTGTTATGGCTGATTATTTAATAAAAATAATTAAATCAGTTTTTCAGGGACTAAAAATCTACCATATACTAAAAATGTTAGGGGAATGTAAGTATATATTTGAAAAGGAGGCTTCAAAATTAAAGTGGGATTTATTGGATTTGGAGAAGTGGCAGCTATCCTAACTGAAGAACTGGTAAAAAACGGTGCAGAGGTTTTCACCTGTGTGGAAGGCAGGAGTGATTTTACCTGGAATTTAGCCCAAGAAAAAAATGTAAACACAGTTTCCACTAATGATATGCTGGCTCAAAAAGTAGATATTATCATATCTGCTGTTACGCCTTCTGCTGCTATTGATTCAGCTGCATCAATTGGTAATAACTTCAAGGGGATCTATGTGGATATAAATAATATCTCTCCAGAGGTAGTTAAAAGTGCACTGCAACATATAAAACAGGGTAAGGTGGTGGATGCAGCAATAATAGGTAGTGTGAATCGAAAGAAAGTACAAATACTGGCTTCTGGAAAACATGCTCCTGAATTTGCCCAACTGAATGATTTTGGATTAAATATTAAAATCACTGGCACAGAAATCGGCCAGGCTTCAGGGATTAAAATGCTGCGAAGCTCATATACCAAGGGTGTTTCTGCTCTTTTATGGGAAACATTTTATGCCGCCTATAAAATGGGGGTTGATGAAGAACTCCTTAAGGTTATTGGAAGTACCGAGGGCCCTGATTTTGAAGCATCTGCCGCTTCCAGAATCATAAGCACAGCATTTCATGCTTCAAGGCGCCAAGAAGAGATGCAGAACGTCCAATCATTCTTATCACTTACCAGTGATCCCATTATGATTAAATGTATTAAAAAAAAATTCCATGAAATTGACCAAAAACTAAAAAAGTTGGAAAAGAAACCAGAAAACTACCAGGAAGCGTTTCTACTATGGGAAAATGATATTTAAATCAGTTAATTTATTATTTCTTTTTTTTAGAAATTTATTTTAATAAAATTTATTATTGACCCGGGACATAATAGTATATGGACCCGATATTATATCAAAATAAAAATAATTTTCATTTCAATTGACCGGCGATATATGGAATATGAACGGGATATTGAATAAGGAGGATTACCCATGACCCAACAAGAACAACTCAAAGATTGTAAAAAGACATTACAACAACTGGTGGGTAAAAATGTCAAAAATGTAGATTTTGAAACTTCAGAAGACTGCTGGAGAATATATATCCACACTGACCAGGGTAAAATTGTGTTGTCATTTTGTAAAGGTTGGTTTTGCCCGGTAGTGGAGCACAGGCCATTAAAAAGTGGAAAAATTAATAAATAATTTTTATTTTTCTATTTGGTTTGATATTAATCTATTAAAATGACCTGATATTATAATAACTTTAAATTAACCAGATGATTTTGTAATGTGGATAATCTAATTGCAAAAATTGGATTTATTTACTAGTTTTACCCACATATATCCTGATTCTAATTCCTCTGGCTTTTTTAATTACCCTGGCACTTACCGGTATAAACTGGGAATCAAGTAAAAGCCTTAAATAGGTTACCATTAATCCTGGAAGTTTTAAAGGGCTTTTAATTTTCTTACCCTCTACTCTTAGTTCGCAGGCCAGGAGCCCATTTTGATCCACATAGATATTAGCTGGCAGATCATCCTTTAAATAATCCACTTCAAAACTTCTCACATTTAATCCTGCATCAAAGGCCATACATGGAGATTCTTTTATTTTTTCACCATTCATGAATTTTTGATGAGCTTCAGAGGATTTAAAACCTTCTTCGCTTTTTTTAGCCACAAACCAAGATCTCTCAATAACTTTTTCTATGGTCTGATCAGGAGGTATTATTCCTTTTTTCTCATAACTGGCAATAATCTGAAGGACTTCCTCTTTGGATATATCTTCTTCCAGTGCACTTATTGCTAGCCGGGTTAATACCGGCCCATAACCTGCTCTTCTAAAGGCAGCCCATATTTTATCTTCTTGCCGGTATACCCTTCCTTTAATAATGGAGTTTATGGCATCAGCATTTAAATGTGCAATTTGCATCAAACTGGACCGGGAATAGGTATTCATTCTCTTGGTTATAGATTTCAGATTTCTCCCGGGGGCCACATTACCCTTTTTTATTTCCCTTTCCAGAATTTTAGTGGTGGTGTCGGGAAGAAGACTTTTTATTTCAGGAGGTATTTTCATATCATTTTCCAGGATAGCCCTTCTTATTTCCCTTCCGGATATTTTCCCTCCCATTTCCAGTTCAGGTATGATATGGAACTTCATCTTTTTTTTATATTTTTTATATAAAAATTCATTAACTGCAAACCAGCGAATAACATTTCTGTTAGGGAGGTTACGGGGTATACCGCTGAATATTTCTTTTTTAGCAAATTTTTTGGCATGTTTTATTATGGTGGGGGTGGATACATTAGCAGCATCCACATAATCTATTACCCCATCTTCAATCATCATGGCAATACGAATAGGGACAGTATAGGCCAGGGTTAATCGGTGGTGTAATTCTTCAATGGGAACCACTCTATCTGCACCGGCTTCAAGAGCCATTTGTTTTCTGGCCTCATAACTAACAAAAAATGGAGCATGGTTAGCACTAAAACCCTTGTTGAGATATATTACTACCTCATCACCGGTTTCTTCCCCTATTTCTTTTCCCTTTTCAATTAATTTCACATGACCCTTATGTACCGGGTCAAAATCTGCACTAATTCCTATCATAATCACACACATAATGCACGTTTTTATTTCATATATCTTAGAAGATATGTCCTATTACCCTATATATGCTGGCATGGCCTTCATGAGATTGATTATTTTTTAGTTTAAATTATAATATTTAACTAAAGACCAGAGTTTAACCCAGAACAGTAAATTTAAGTTATATTTACCAGTATTCAGAATTTAACAGCTCGTAATTTTAATGTTCATAACTGCATTTTGAGAATTCTGTTTTAAATGTGGAGGATGTATTAAGCAGTTTCCGGGGGATGCAATCACCGAAGGGACTTTTGAAAAAGGCAATAAAACTAAAATAATAAATGATTCATGTGAGTGCTGCACTATCTGCATGCGATATTGTAGCTTTAATAAGAGAAATAAGTCAAAAGATAAAATAAACTTTTTAAATTCTAAATAATTTGTATGGATTGGAGACACAGGACTAAAATCAGGTTTAAAATAAAAAAAAGGGGTTTGTATTCATTTTATTCAAATATTCTGAATATCCCAGTAACTATTAACCAGATTCCAATTAACATCCCCAAATACATGGGATCAAAGGCATAGGTACCTAGAATTATATAAATTATACCTAAAATAATCCCGATTACTCCGGGCCAGATACCTATTTTAGATTCTTTACTACCAATTAAGGCTATAAAACCAGCAATTACCAGTAAAATACCTGCCAGATATAAAATAATAGCCGCTACAAAACTGAATAAGGCGGGATTAAATATTAAACCTAGGGCTAATATGAGGGTTATAATACCCAGCACCAGGTTAAGTAATCCCCGGGTAAAACTCAAATCAAGGCTAGCCATACCCAGGGCCATAAACCAGACCGCCAGTATAATCAAAGAAAAACTCACTATCACACTGACAGTTACAACCCCTAAAAGAGGAAAAGAGATTACAATTAGACCTAAAATAATGGCTAAAATTCCACTTACAGTATTTTTCATTTTTCCACCTCCAGTAAATTAACAAAACCCCTGATTTTTTATCTAGCAGATCTGATTAATATGATTTTTTAAAGGAGGATGAATTATAGTTAAATTTAATATCTTATCCTGGTAGTAGAACGACCAATATCGCAAAAACTACTTTCTACTTGCCATTGATTTTTACACTCACATTCTAATTCTTTTACCAGAATTTGATCAAGATTGGAATCAATTATCATTTGCTTTAGCTTAGAATTACATTTTTTACAGTTATAAGGACCTCTTCTACTTCCAAAACCAGAGGTATCCATTATAGCAGGCACCTGGACCTCTTCACGTACCTGGTTAATAATTTTTACAACACTCCATATCCAGGGTGGTTGATAAGATCCTTTACGCCATAATTCTTCAATTAAAGTACCTTTATGGATGGTAGCCGGACAAAAAGAAATCCTATCTATACCTGCATTTTCTGCATAAATGGCACTATCAATTGCTTCTTGTATGGCCTGCTTTTCTGAAGTTAAAATAGGTTTTACAAGAATATAAGCTTTTGATTTTACTTTAAATTCTACTTTAAGGTCTTTTATTATTTCAACTGCTCTTTCGAAGTCTTTTTTAGAAAAACCTTTGTTTATTTTAAATTCCCGGGTATGGTCGCTGGATGATTCCAGCCCCATACTAATTTCAAATATTTTATCTGGAATATAAGAACAGCACTCCTGGATAACATCTCTATTAACATATTCCGGCCGGGATTCTACCACCACTTCTACAATGTTTTCAATTTCCCCCAGGGTTTTCAAAATCTCTTTCCGGGCTTCAACAGGCATTTCATCTGGATTCAAGAAACTGCCGGATGTGAAAATTTTAACTGCAGTTGGTTCTTCTATGGTATGTTTATCCATTATTTCGTGGAATATGTTGATAATTTCTTCAGCAGGAACATCTTCTAAATGGGAATCAGTAATATAACTGCACATGGTGCAACCACCACTTTCTGATAGGGCCCAGGAACACCCACCGGTGGGCAAAATCATGAACAGGGTCGGGCCTCTCCCCCGGTATAATAAGTCTTCCTGGTACCAGCTGGCAGATAATTCTCCCGGTGATCTTTTTTTAACTTTTCTTAGAGATTTATTTCTAATTTCTCTGGTTAATTTTTGTATTTGCATGGTTTTTTTCCTGATTTAGAATGATTATAATGCTAAAACACCATTCTTAAGTTAATACGAGGTATCCTATCTTATTTTATAATTACTTTATCCTTAGTTCTAAAATTAAATAATTTTTATTAGAAAAATAACCTGAAATTATAAAAACACTATAATTATTCAGTTTTAAACTTTAATAAAATATATTTAACTATCTTTATTATTATTCTATATAATCTTAACAATAATTATATTAATTTCCGAAATTAAAATATGTTTTGGGTATTATCCGGATTTTCAGCATCATCATTAATTATTCAAACTGGAGGTCTTTAATTTAAAAAAATAAAGGTTAAATCAGTTTTAAATAAGCACAAACATCGTGATAATCTTTTTTTAGAGGATTATACTTTAAATCCTTATATGGGTTGCTCTTTTAACTGCGTATATTGTTATATCCATGGTAGCAAATATGGTGAACAGATTCCTTCCCAGCTTACAGCAAAAATCAATGCCCCTGAAATTCTTTATCGTCAATTAAAAAACAGAGCTCGAAAAAAAGAATATGGAATTATTGCCCTGGGTTCTGCAACAGATCCCTATTTACCCCCGGAAGAAAACCTGAAAATTACCCGGGAACTTTTAAAAATCATTCATCGCTTTCATTTTCCATTAAACTTGTTAACTAAATCCACCTTAATTTCCAGGGACCTGGAACTTTTAAAGAAAATTGATAATTCAGCTCATTTACCTCCGGACCTGATGTCTCACTTAAAACATGGGGCTATTATATCCTTCTCCTTTTCAACTGTTAATGAAAAAGTTGCTGCTATTTTTGAACCAGACGCACCTTCTCCCTGGGAACGATTAGAGACCATGCAAAAATTTAAAGAAGAAGGATTCACTACCGGGGCCTGTTTAATGCCAATTTTACCCTTTATTTCTGACTCAGAAGATCAACTGGATATAATGATAAAGTCGGTAAAAGAATATGGTGGAGACTTTGTACTGCCGGGCGCATTAACCCTTTTTGGTGATAAGCCATCTGATTGCAGGGTTAGATATTATGAAGCGTTAGAAGAACATTTTCCAGAGTTGATACCTAAAACTAAGTCTATATTCACATCCAAATCTTACCCTTCTTCTAAATATCAGATTAAAATTTATAATATGGTGGCAGATATTGCTAAGAAGCACAGAATACGTAGCAAAATTATTTCAGAATAAATATTATACTTTATTAATTGAAAAAGACTTTAAAAAAAAATAAAAAGAGAAAAGAAGAATCTAAAAGACTCTGCCTTCTCTTTTAGTGAAGGTGTTAATAACTTCTCCCATTAATTTAATGGATTTTTCTTTGTCAGGTCCTATTGGGGAACCAACCACATATTGGGTTACTCCTTGTTCACCTAAAGCTTCAATTTTAGGTATTAAATCATCAGGAGTTCCTACAATAGAGAAAGCTTCCATTAATTCGTCACTTACAGCTCCAATAGCTCCACCGAAGTCACCTTTACCTATCATTTCTCCGATTTTTGCTCCGGTGTCCGGTGCTATTCCGTGTCTTTCTAAAACAGGTGGGGGTGATCCTGCAGCAATAAATGCAACTACAATCTTGGCAGCTCCTAATGCTTTTTCTGCGTCATCATCAATGGAAGTACAGGTGTATGCAGCTACATCCACGTCATCCATACTTTTACCTGCGGCAGAAGCTCCTTCTTTGATTAGAGGAACAGCAGCAGCATAGTCTTTAGGATTGGATGCGTTAATTAATGCACCGTCTGAAAATCCACCGGCGGTTTTTAACATCATTGGGCCTTGTGCACCCATGTAAATTGGTATCTTTTCCTGGACAGCTTTGGTACCACCTAATTGTGCACCAGATTCAGTTTTTCCACCAGCCATTAAAGTGGTCATCATTTCTATAGCGTTTTTAATGGTACTAACTGGTTTCTCCCATGGAATTCCTAAAGAATCAAAGGTAGCTTTGTCACCAGGGCCAATACCCAGAACTGCTCTTCCATTAGAGAGTTCATCAAGGGTAGTCATAGCAGAAGCAGTTATAGCCGGGCTTCTTACATAAGGGTTGGTCACACCAGGACCCATTTTAATGGTTTCAGTTCCTGCAGCAATTAATGCTAAGGTTTCGTATACATTTTTGTTGTTGTAGTGGTCAGTAATCCAGGCGTATTCAAATCCTACATCTTCTGCCAGCTTAACAAGCTTTACTATTTTTTCAATTGGCTCATTTGGAACAAATTCGATACCGAACTTCATAATATATCACCATTTAAAAATTTAGTGGTAGTATAAAAATATTTTGTGATTTAAGTTCAACCGAAAGATTTAAGTATAGATTTTAATTTTGTGCTGGTGTATTATTCGCAGCAGAGAAAAATAACTAAAAAATTTAATTACTAAAGGCATTATAGTGGTTTTTATCGGTTTTAAATCAAAATAATAAGATTTAGATCTTGATACATTTCATATGCTTAAATTGTCACTTCTGTCAATTTAAGATTTTTCTCTGATAATTTTGGTTGTTTTTTTGATTATTTTGATATAATGATTTTATTTTGTTAATAAAGTTTTTATAACCGATAAAAATAAATATAGCTTGTTTTAAATACTTAAATATGAATATAAATTGTGCTACATTAGATTTTTTTGGGAATTGTAAGTATAAGGGTTTTTTTATTTTAGAATTAGGTGGTATTGGGGTGTTTTTATCTCAGACCTGAAAGAATACTATGACTTCTGTAAGTCATAGATGAATTTTCAGAGTCGAAAACTTTAAATACTATGAAACCAAATATAATAACTGACAAGTTTAGACAAAAATCATAAAAAGGAATGTAACTAGATTATAAGCGAAAACCAAGCTTAATCGATTACCCTAATGAGATGTCTGCTTGTAATATTCTAACCGTAGGGACTACGGGGATTGCCTTTAGTAAAATCAACACGTTAGTTGATGGATTAGGAATCCATTGACCTCTTTAGGTCATGGTAGTTCAATGTACTTTATAACAGGTTAAATTTTGGAGAAATCCATTATTTTTGCAATATTTTCTATTATGTTTGTGGAAATAGTAGTGCTGTGTATAGTATGTGCCACGAAATATAGGCGTTCGGCTGGAGTGTGAATGTTCATTCTGATGAGAGCTGATTTTTTCCAAACGTGGCTAAATTTCATAAT
>JAHRFX010000084.1 GCA_019084405.1 Methanobacterium sp. | reverse complement strand
ACTATTGGGTAAGGAGGATTGCTTTTATTATTATAGGGGGAGTTTTTAGAGAAAAGAGTATATAAAAGTATGATAAAATAATTATCAGTAGATCGTAAAGTTAAGTATTATATTATGCAGGGTGTTTTTTTGTGTCATAATAAAATATAACACCCTGCATAATATAATACTTAACTTTACGATCTACTGATAATTATTTTATCATACTTTTATATACTCTTTTCTCTAAAAACTCCCCCTATAATAATAAAAGCAATCCTCCTTACCCAATAGTTTATTATTCAGAATATCAAATAAATAATCATTTATATTAATAGGATGTTTTTATTGGGGGATGATTAAACATCTAAAATCTAATACTGATAAGGAGAATATTATATGATTGAAATGGGAGGCATCAGATGATATATTTAATAATTACTTTTGCAGGGTTAATCTTATTATTTGCCGGGCTTTATGCCATGTCTTTCGGATTTTCCACACCGCCGAACTTTTTATTATTTTTTGCAGGTCTTTGTAGTTTTGTAATAGGGGTTGTGCTGATTATATTGTTTGGTTCACAGATAGATATGGCTGCCTTAAAATCTTCTAAGACTAAAACCCGGACAACTCCTTCTAAAGATAGAAGTAAAATGAGAAAACCACCCACAACGGTTAAGAAGATAATGGAAGAGAAAAAACCAGCACCTAAACCAGTAAAACCAGTTAAAAAAGCACCGGTAGTTAAAAAGGATGCCCCTAAAATCAAACCAGTAAAAACCGAAGAAAAACCAAAGAAATCCCCTCGTAAATTCTTGCGAATGCCCGGTAGGGATAAAAAGAAAACAGTTCCTAAAGCCGAAGAAAATAAAGCCAAAGGAATTGAAGATAAAGCATCTCCTCCCAAAAAAGAAGAACTTAAAACTCCTAAAAGAATACCTCGCAGGGCTCCCATAGCTCCAGTAAAAGATAAATCAGATAAAGATCCAGTAAAAGATAAATCAGAAGCTGAATCTCCGGATAAGGTAAAAAAAGATACCAAAACACCGGAAATGAAAACCATTAAACCAGTTAAAAAAATGGATAAAAATGATAGTCATTATGTTAAAAACCGGCTGGATAAACTGAAAAAAGATTACATAGAAAATGTGGATGATGTGGAAGAACTGATTGAAGAAAGGCTGGATTCATTCAGAGGTGCTTTAAATCAAATCAGATCTGAATCCAAAGCCCCCAGCATTATCTGGTCTTTTGATGCTGCTGATGTACAGGATGCCATGAAAGAAACCATTATAAGTGCCGAAAAGAAAGTTATAATGATGTATCCCTGGATTAGAAATATAGATGTGGGTATTCTTAAAAAATTCATGGATACCAAAAGCCGCATGATTATTCAAGAAGCCAGCCTGGATGATGATGCAGCAGTGGAGCTAATTAAAGTACTTCTGGATAATGATGTTCAAATTAAAACCATGCCTCATGTACATACGGTGGCGCTGGTTTCTGATGATAATCATGGATTAATCATATCCACTGATCCCATTTATGAAAGTTTTGAAGTGGGTGTAATCTATAAGGATGAAAAATCCATTTCAGAGATTGAAAAATTATTTGAAGAAGCATGGGGACTTTCTAAAGATATAGAACTGGAGGCTAGCTAGTGGAAATACGATGGTTTGGGCACTCGGCATTTGAAATTGTCAGTGAAGAAAATCTAAAGATCCTTATTGATCCATTTATCAGTAACAATCCTTCCTGCCAGGTGGCGGTGGAGGATATAGGGGCAGATGTAATCCTGTTAACCCATGGTCATGCCGATCACTTTGGGGATGCTATGGAAATAGCAGACCGGAGTAATGCTCTTTTAATTGCCAATCATGAGTTATCCATATTTCTAGCTCAGCAGGGTTTTGAAACAGTAGGTATGAATACCGGAGGATCCAGCATGGTGCAAAATATTAAAATTACCATGGTTGATGCCCAGCACTCCTCAGATATTGACTTCATGGAAGAGGTGGCCCCTGGTGGTAGTGCCGCAGGATTTATAATCCAGCTGGAAAATGGTTATCGTATTTATCATGCCGGGGACACCGGCTTATTTGGGGATATGAAGCAGGTTATAGGGGAAATATTTAAACCAGATATGGCCATTTTACCTATTGGAGACCGGTTTACCATGGATCCCGAGGCCGGAGCCATTGCAGCTCAATGGATTTATCCTCAAAAGGTTATTCCTATGCATTATAATACTTTTCCAATTATACAGCAGGATCCGGAGCATTTCGTAGAACTTGTTAAATCTAAAAGCCCGGATATTGATGTTGTTATCTTAAAACCCGGTGAAATTTATCAGGAATAATATCGATGATAATAATTAATTTATTTACACTAAAAGAGTGATAAAATGCGTGAATTTTTCATGAGATTTTTAAATAAACTGCTTAGAAGGGATGAAAAATTAAAAATTGGGCTTTATGGCCATCCTAATTCTGGAAAAACCACTCTTGCTAATACCATGTCTCAGGACTGGTTGGGAAAGCCTATTGGTCTGGTTTCCAATATTCCTCACGAAACACGTAGTGTTTATCGGCAGGAAAGAGTTTCTATTAAACAGGATGGGGTGGAACTTGACTTTGATATAATTGATACACCAGGGATTGCCACCAAGGTGGATTATAAAAACTTCCTGGAATTTGGATTATCCGAAGATGAAGCAAAAGATAGAGCAAAAGAAGCGACTAAAGGGATAATTGAGGCTATTAAATGGTTGGATGATGTTACTGGAGTTTTACTGGTTATGGATGCCACTCGTGATCCATTAACTCAGGCCAATATTACCATTATCGGGAATTTAGAAGCTAGAAAAATTCCATTTGTAATAGTGGCCAATAAAATAGACATGGAAGAATCAAATCCAGATAGAATCGTATCCGTATTTCCACAGCACACGGTGGTGCCTATTTCCGCTTTACATGGAGAGAATACTGGCGAATTGTACATGTCCATGGTTAGAAAATTTAAATAATTTTGGTGGGGTTGTAAAAAATGGAAGGATTAAAAATGGATTTTCTATCATCTGATGCTCTGGAATCCCTCAGCAGTATGGAAAAAATTTCCATGATAGTCGATAGGGTTAAAGAGGGAGATTTGCTAGTAATTGAAGGTGGATTAACTCCAGCAGAAGAAGCAGAATTGATAGAGACCACTATGAGGGAAATTGATATTGAGCAATTTGTGGGAATTGATATATTCACCCTGGAAAAGGACGAAAAATCTTTTTTCGGGTTTTCTAAGAAAAGAAAGGTGGGGCTAACTATAATTGGTCCGGCCAATGTAATGAAAGCTGTTAAAAAGAAATCTAATTTCTTATCCATGATAGCAGAAATTGGTGATTCTGGTGCATCAGTGCATTAATTGTGGTGCTAAATTAAAAGCAACAGAAGAAATTCTTAAAGGCTGCCCCCAATGTGGCAGTAAATATTTCAAATACTGCAGTGAAGGAAAAAAAGAAAAAATAGAAGAAGTTAAAGAGGAATCCATTGAAACCATAATGGTAAAACAACATGGAATCTATGAAGTGAATCTAAGTTCGCTTATGGAAGACGATTCCATAATAGTTTCTGATCAGGAAGGAAAATATGTAATAGATATAAACTTCCTTCTAAATAAGAAGATCAAAGAAAAAAAGAAATCCAGGGAAATATAAACCTAGATTCCTCAAATAAAACTTCTTTTTAAATTTTTCATTCTAGTATTTTTTTAAGGTAACGATATCACACTTACCTGAAGGCAATACCTGGATAACATCTTCCAGTTTGAAATTCTTGTTTTCATCTATTTTACTTAATATCTCCTTGGCCACGGCTTCTTTTTTACCATAACCCGGTTTCAGGATAACATAATTATCAGTATGCTTTTTAACGGCACTCACTGGCCCGGCCATTATCCTTTCACCCTGATAATCCACCACCCCTACCGCCACCATTAAGGCAGCACCCCGGATATAATTTCTACTTCCTCTAATTATAAAGGCCCCTTTAGCTACGAATTCCCCTGATTGAGGTGTTTTTGATACTTGATCTGGTTTAACCCAGTAAACATCCTGTGAACCAAATCCCTTACTCCAGGCACTGGAAAAAGAAGCAGCAAATTCACCAGATTCCTGAAGTGTTTGTTCTGAAATTTCCTCCTGATTTTTTTTGATTACCACTGAGGGAGCCCCATGAATATCGCTGTGCAGGTAAATATCATTGTTTTCCAGGTGTTTTTTCACCACGATTTCATTGGTATGGGCATCCCGCCCCCCAATAACCAGATTACCATCAGAACTTAAAAACCAGCGTAGTTTCTCAAACCACTTCAAATCTTTTTTCACTCTCTTTTGGGGAACCATGATGTTTTCTAAAGCCAGGTCTTTTTTCTTTTCCACCTTAACCAGTTTTTCCTTAGTTTTTTCTATTGCAACTAGAACTCCTTTTATCTTTCTTTTTGCCTTTTTAGCCTTTTCATAATAAATTTCAGCATTTTCCGGGATACTCTTTAAGGGATCAACCATCACCTTCTCTTTTTCAATATTAAGGACCATGGTCCCCATTTTATCTATGGATTCCACCACCTGGGCTTCCTGGAGGCCTTTCTTCTTTCCTTCTTTTAGTATTTTCCTTATCTCTGCCCAGGAATACTTATTTCTTGCTTCTAAAACCACACTAATTAGCTTTTCCACCAGAGCATAATGGGCATAAATAAGATCCCCTTTTATGGTGGAGCTTTCTATGGTTTTTTCAAACTTTTCCAGGGTTTCTTCCTGGATTCTCAAACGTTTAGCATATTTATTAACCTTACCTGCCCACAATTCTTCCTGCACTCCCTTTATCTCTTTTCGTACTTTAGTGGAGAAAAACTCATCAGAGGCTTCATTGTAGGTATCAAAGTATGTTTTAGTGCTATTTTCATAGATTTCCAGCTCCAGAGGTAGCACATCTTCTTTACCACCTGAAACTATATGGGGCTTGAAATCATGATTTATTAAAGGTTCAAATAAGTTCAATATGGATTCATAGAGAGTATCTAACTCGGATTCAGATATTTCAGCAGCAGTTATACTTTTATCTAATTTACTGCGTTCTATTATTTCCTCGGCATATATACCTCCCAGACCATTTCGGGCCAGGGTTCGTATCAGGTCGCTATCTGATTTGGAAAACATTTCTCGTAATTCAGTTTTTTCCAGTTTCAAAGGGTTAATTCCTCTATCTGGAGGGAATTTATACTCTTCCTTGGAAGAAATTTGCCTATCGCTCCATAATTTTCGTTTTAAGGGGAGTATAATGTTATTATCTTTGTTAAGGAGTATGATGTTTCCCTTTGCAAATAATTCTACAATGAGGGTGTATTCTTCTTCTTTTGAGATTTTTATTTCCACTACCCGATCGAAGTTGTGCTGTTTGACCTGGTTCACCATCCCTCCTTTTATATATTTTCGGAGCATCATGGGGAAGTTGGGAGGTAATTTAGGATTTTCCATAGGATACTGGGAAGTATGCATGCGGACACCTGCCTGGAAAACAACATCAACTCTTCCTTTACCTTTAACATGAAAACGAATAATAATGGTGTCCTTGGTAGGTTGATAAGCTTTATCTACTCTGGAACCAACCAGTAAATCATTAAGTTCGTGGCATACAGCATAAATATCTACATTGGACATTTTTTTCATTTTAACACCAGGGTAAGATTTATTTTAATTTAAGATAATTTTATATAACATGGATTTAGGAAATTAAATTTTAAAATAATATAGAAATATTTCAGTTACTATTAACTGATTATCCGGATAACACCGGTAGTTAAGGATGATAAGTATATTTATTAAACCTTAACTATTAATAATGTTGACAACTGGTAAATAAGTATAGAAATTTAATTTTATGGAGGAATAATGATGGATGTTGATGCTAAAATGGCAGGTATTCATGTTGTTGGGGCTATAATAGCCGCATTTGTATCTTTCACCATATCCAATGGATCAATTGCAGCATTAGGGAATAATCAAGCTCTTGGAACTTTGGCAGGTCTGGTAATATTAATAATTATGGGAAACCTATCTGAAAGAATATTAGGTAAAGAAGCAGTAGGTGGATTTAAGGGCTGGCTATGGAGTGGGATTATGCCCTTCATGTTCATCTGGTTTGTGGTATGGTCCATGCTACTTAACCTGACTTAAAATCTTTCTTATTTTTTTAAAGCCTTTTAATATTTTCAACTATTTTTTTTTTAAAAAAAAATAAGGTTTATAAACCTATATGGCTAAAAGAAAAGTCCATACAAAGACGAATATCAGTGCCAGAATAAATACCAGAGGGGCGAATATTCTACTCACTGCTACAATGGAACTGATAGTAGCTACAAGTTCTGTGGCATTGGTAGGCCCTAAAGTTTTCAAATTTTCTATTTTACTTAATTTACAGCCTGCCTGAACAACTTCCAGATCTTCAACTGCTTTTTGGGTAGATTCAACTATTTTATTTATTATCTCATCTGCCTTTTTATTACCCACCGGATTATGTCCCCCGGCTAAGGTATTCACTGAATGAGTATCGGTGGTCATGACTTCTACCTGGTCTATGCCCTGAGATTTTACAGCAGCTATTATCTTCTCCCTAAATCCAATAATCATGTTATTTGAGTCTAATAGAATATAGGCCGTTTTTTCCTCCTTAACTTCCACCACCATCACTTTAACCCCGCTTTGACCTATTCCTTCTACCCGGGATAGGTTATCCAGAGGATCATGACTGCATCCCACCTGTATAGATCCATACTGATCCAGACATTCAATCTTTTCAACAGCCCCCATTAAATGGAAAACTTCCTTATTACCGGGAAGTACACGGCCGGATTCGCCTTTAAAGCAGTTATGACAATCAACCAGCACTATATTTTCAGCAGAACACCTATTTTTGGCCAGGTTTATCATAGCCAGCCCCACTCCAAAATCAATATCATCAAACCCATCCGGGGCAAAGGTGGCCATCAAAAGCAAATCATCACCAAAAAATTGAACCCCTAATTTTGCTTTTTCATTACCTACCCTTACAAATGCACTGGCTTTATCAGAATATGAAATATCATCCAGGGAGCTTTTTATAACATCCTCAACTTTCAGTATTTCATTAGTAGATACTGGATTGAAGTCATGGGTGGAGGGCCCATGGGCCACCATGGTGAAATGGTCAAACTTCTCAGCCAGGATGGTGGGCATATTGGAACCACCAATACTCCCAATAGGTCCGGGATGAACACAGGGACTTATAAACAAGGCCTTAATCCCTTTTGATGTTTTAAAACTTACCAGTCCTACTAAAGTATCTATAGGTTCTCCTATTTCTTCAAAAAGCCCTTCTAATGCAGTAGAACCTTCAGTTATATGAGAAATAAATAAACTTAATAATTCCAGGCCACCCAGTCCCAGATTTTTACGCATAGGTGATTCAATTACCACTACAAAAGAATAAATTGCTAAAATGAGGATGGAACTGGCAATAATGATTTTTAATAAAAAGGCCAGCACACTGATGTAGCCTATAGCTGCAACCACGGTGGTGGATACAAATAACACCACAATTAACATGCTGATTATGAGACCGGGCTGGGCTGAGGATATTAATACGGAATTAAGAAGACTAATATTGGAAGTACCCCATATGACCAGGGTCCGGAAGGCGAAAATCAATGCAAAACCAAATATTAAGGAATCCAGTATAACATTTATTTCAAAGATGGTGGAAACTGCACAGCCAATTAAATAAATAAGGGATAGTATAACCATGGAAAATAAGGCTAAAAACATGGATTGCTTCATCTTCATCTTTCTTCCATTAAGGGAGTTTACCCAGGGCTGGGTAATGGCCCCACTCATAATGGATCCCAATCCAAAAATCAAAAATCCAGCAGAGCCACCATAGATTATATCCTGTAATAAACTGACTCCCGGGGTGGGATCAATTGAAAATCCAATAGAACCTACTATAAAACTTAAAAAAATCATTGTAAATAATGAAATTTTTGTTTGGGGCAGACTGAGCATGTATTTACTCAAGCCCATCACATTATTCATGCTAGACATATCATACCTCTTATAATCACGATTTAAAGTTAGAATAACAATAAAAATTTAAATCGTGATTATAAGAGGTATGATATGTCTAGCATGAATAATGTGATGGGCTTGAGTAAATACATGCTCAGTCTGCCCCAAACAAAAATTTCATTATTTACAATGATTTTTTTAAGTTTTATAGTAGGT
>JAHRFX010000100.1 GCA_019084405.1 Methanobacterium sp. | reverse complement strand
CTTCTGTAAGTCATAGATGAATTTTCAGAGTCGAAAACTTTAAATACTATGAAACCAAATATAATAACTGACAAGTTTAGACAAAAATCATAAAAAGGAATGTAACTAGATTATAAGCGAAAACCAAGCTTAATCGATTAACCTAATGAGATGTCTGCTTGTAATATTCTAACCGTAGGGACTACGGGGATTGCCTTTAGTAAAATCAACACGTTAGTTGATGGATTAGGAATCCATTGACCTCTTTAGGTCATGGTAGTTCAATAATACACACTAATCTCTTTTTTTTTGAAATTAAAATATTCTCCATTAAGGTATTTAAAATAATTCATGAACTTATTACTACAATTTCAGGTGGAAGCTATTTAAAGTAATTTTGATGTATTTCGATGCATTTTTGATATCACTGGGTTTTCCTGCAAACCATAAGTAATATAAATCACCGTTGCTGCGGAAAATATATACTAATGTTCTGGAGGGCGGATCAACTTCAAAATTATCGCTTTCTACTTCATATCCCGGATACCCTGCTATACTTACCGGGTGCTTGGTAACTTTTAGAGCATTTTGCTCATTAAAAACTTCTATGATGACATCTGCAAACTCATCTGCAGTTAAATCTTCCACATCTTTTTTTATATTAAGGGAGAATTTAATATTATTTTCAGAACAAAAACCAATTAGTAATTTTCCTTTTTGATTAATTTCAGATATTAGCCATGCATTATGGTAATTAAAACTGAAAAATTCGTTTTCATAGTGTTCCAGTTCTGGACTAATTTCTATCAAATCAAGGGCATCTTTTGCTCTTTTTCTTACATAAATATATTTTTCATCCAGAGCTTTTTCCAGATAGGGTATAGCACGCACATCTCCAATCCTGCCCAATGCTTCAGCAGCCTTTCCCCTAACATAACGATTTTCATCTCTTTTTCTCCTATTAGAAAGTGCTTTAGCCAGAGGCATGGTAGCTTTTTTATCACCAATCCTACCCAGCGCATCTGCTGAAATAGCCCGGGTCTGCCAGTCAAAATCATATAGCTTTTCTAATAAGGGCTTTATAGCATGGGTTTTCATTTTTTCCAGGGAGATAACTGCTTGACGTCTCACATCAACGTCTTCATCATTAAGGACGTTTAAAAGTGGTTTTAATGCTTTTTTATCTCCAATTTTACCCAGGGCTTGCGCTGAACTTTTTCTAACTGCCCACTCTTTATCCTTAAGAGCATTTATAAGGCTATCTGTAGCCAGAGTGTCTTTTAATTCCCCTAATGCCCTGGCTGCAAATTTTCTTACATACTCATCTTCATCAGTTTCAAGAGAGTAAATTAATGGTTCTAAAGCCTGCAAATCCTTTAATTTTCCTAATGATTCGGCAGATTTCCATCTTACTTCACTATCAGGATCTTCTAATGCATCTATAAGTGAATCAACTGCTGATTTATCTCCAATACGACCTAAAGCTTCTGCTGAGTTGGCCCGTACTGATCCCATGACTGAATATTCATCTTGCCAGGAATCATAGGTTAAACTTTCAACTAAAGCATCAGTAGCCTTTTCATTTCCAACATATTTTAATGCACGGCTGGCTTCTTTTCTTAGAACTAAATCTTCGTGATATAAAGCTTCAATTAGCCCTTCAACATCATCATTAGCCATTAATTTATCTATATCTGGTTTGTATTTTAAGACCACCTCTTTCCCCCCTGATAAAAATGATTTGGCAAGTTAATATTGTCATAATCATACCTGATTCTATCTTATTTTCTTTATCCCTTTAAAAGTTTATTAAAAATTAAATGACCTGTGATGCCATTTCCAGGGCACTTTTTTCACCATAAACTAGACTTAAATTTGAATAAAATGTTAAATAAGATTTTAAGGGATTGATATCTTCATTTAGATCCAATTTATTTATATAATCCAGGGTTAGTTGTGTCGAGTCTTCATCACCAGCCACGCTATAGATATAAAAAGCATCTGCATAATGGTTCATACCATAGGGCTGGGGAATTCCATCGTCTTCAAATCTACCCGAGGCATCCTGCTGATCTTTTAACCATAAAGAACCTTTTTTAATAGAATCTAAAACGCTTTTATCTCCGGTGGATTCATAGTACAGGCAAAGACCTTTAAGAATCCCTATATTCTGGTAGGAAAAAGAACTCCAGGACCCATCAGCCCCTTGCTTTTCTAAAACGCCCTGAACTATAGTTTCTTTATTATCGGGATACATACCACTAACTAGGGCATTGGTTTTAAGCTGTATATAATCATCTTCAAATATACCAGGACCATCATCTGATGGAGAAATTTTTATATTATTTGCTCCAGTTTCTTCATTAACAAATTTCAGGCCGTTTTCTGTGATTTTACTTTGACTTTCAGAAGGTTCTATTTCCATCAAAGGAAATATGGTTTCCATGGTTCCCAGGGTATATTCTCCGGGAGGGGTTTCTGAGGGGAATGCTCCTCCAGGCATCTGCTTATATTCTAACCACTTTAAAAGATATGTGGAACGATCTGAAACTTCCTGATTACTACTTTCAATGGATATAAAATTAAACAAATTAGATATTTGGGCATTTAATGGATAATTACCCTTGAAACTACCTCCAAATTCCAGGTCAATAACTGGATTTCTAAAATAATTTCCACCGGCATCAGAGTAGGAATATCCATTCCAGAACCTCTCAATAAATTGCAAGGTACGGGAGTAATCATTATCACCGGTGATATTCAAGGCATTTCCTGGTGATTCTAGAGAGGGGTTACTTATATATTCATATACCGATGCATCACCAGTAATATAAGAGGTTTTAAAGTGAGTATCTGATGGCAAATAATTTAATAATCCATATTTAGATCCCGGCGCATTGTACATGTTCCTTCCCACAAAAATATAATCCACATTATACTTTTCCAGTAAAAAATAGGCTTCAGCGGGCTGGGATGTACCAAAAATTATATTCACCTCATTCTGGGTGTTTATGGTTTCAGCCACGGATGGCGCTTCTCCCATAAAACCCTGATAAACTATCTTCCATAAAAGAACATCCCTTCTATTGGTATTACCTATTAAAAGATAGGCCTCATCACGCAGGGTAAGAAAAACTGCATCAACCGGTGTGTTATCTTTTATCCATTCAAATGATTCTATTTCCTCTGGGCTGGGTTGGACCACAAAGGAATAAGCACTAAATGCTCCCTGAGCAACAGGAGTTATAACCAGAATGAAAATAACTAAAAATCTAAATCCTTCTTTAAGATTCCTTTTTCCTAAGGTGAAATTGTATTTTTCTATGATTTTATTCAACTCAGGGAGGATTATTTTAGAAAACACATAACCTCCCATCAATGCTAATGCTATGGCAGAATAAGGATCTCTGAATCGGAAGGAATAACTACCAATTAACAGAAAAAGCACACCCCAAATTGCCAGGAACCGGTAGAGCGGATTTTTTGATTTAATAAATACATAAGAACCGTACAGTCCAAAAATTAACTGCAATAAACCTACCCATTTAGGGAAACCCAGTACACTCACCGGTACTATTTGAAGCCGTGCAAAATAAGAGGCCACATCCAGTACATACAGCATTATCAAAATTAGCAGGGCTATCCCGATACACTCCACTGGTTTTTTCTTGAATGAAGGAAGTGCAAAGGTAAAAATTAGTATAAATATAGCTATTACTAAAAATACCCATCCTCGATGATTAAAAAGGTAGAATATCCATAAGATTCCAGCCCCTATCAGATATTTGTAATCACCTTTGAATATTTTTAAAAAGCCCTTTAAAGCAAAATTATCCAGATCATGGTATCCTGGAATACTTTTAATATATTTTACCACCAAAAACAGTATCCCTACCGATAAAAGGATGCCCAAAGATTCAGGGATAAATACTGAGGTACGGGTTACAAAGGAAGGGATAAATGCAAATAATAAGGTAGAAAGTAAAGCAATTCCCTGGTTATTAAATATCTCCCGGGATAATTTGTAAAACACCCCGATACTCAAAACACCCAGTAATGGGGGCAAGAGGAAAAATACCAGATCGGTTTGGAAAATATGGTAAAGCACAGTACCAATTATATGGTATAAGGGGGGATATCCATAGGAAGCTAAACCAGTTAAAGACAGAGGATCATTTGAAATTATTCCAAAACCCTCTTCCACCATACGCATTACAATATCATGGTGCAGGTAGGCATCATTACCTGCAAATGAAAGATTTCTACTGGGAATAAGACGGATAAAAAAAGCCGTAATTAAAATTAAACCCAGATAAATTTTTTCAATCGAAGAGGGGATAATTTTCCTATTGTTTTTGTTATTAGAAGGGGAGGATAAATCTTTAATCATCAATACACCAGATTTTTTATATAGAGTATAATAGAAAATTTATTTTAAATAATGAATTCCTAAAAAAGCCAGATAGCTTATTTAATATTAAAACCATTTTTCCCTTAAATTAGTTATATAATTATTGATTCTGCTTAAAAACTAAATCTAATTTTTTTTTCAGGAATTGATTAAAATAACGAAAAACCATTTCGATGTTTAATTAAAAAACTAGCTAATTTTTTAATAATTAGGCTAGTTAATCCGTAAAAATAAATCAATCAGGATAAGATTATAAAATATTTTTTAATACCAGAAATAACTTAGGATACTCTCTTGCCAGTTTTAAAATAGATAAAGTGGATAAAGATTTAAAATCATTGGTATTTAAGAATTTAATCAGGCTATTTAGTTCTTCATCATCCATATTATCGAAAAGAGCCCGGTATTTTAGTGATCGCTGTAAATTTTTTCCTATTCTTTTTTTCCATTCTTTTTCATATCTGGAAAGATATGAAGAGCTTAAATTTTCATTTATAACTGCTTCTGCAGCTATTTTTCCTGCTAAACTGGAACATACTGCAGATAGGTGCATACCGCCCCCGGTAACTGGATCAACATGTCCCGCAGCGTCTCCAGTCAATAAAACACCATGGGAATAAGTTTTTTTTAAAGGACCACCAATTGGAACACCTCCCACATTTAACTCAACTATTTTTCCCTTTAAATGAGAAATAAACTTGTTTAAATAATAAATTGCTGAATTGGCCCCATATCTTACTCCCAGGCCAACATTAGCTCGATTTTCTCCCTTGGGAAAAATCCATACATATCCTCCTGGGGCTTTATTGAATCCAAAGTAGAATTCCAGAATTTCAGGATCAATATCCAAACCAACCATTTCATACTGAGCACATGAAATCAGGTCCTGTGGATTATGGCCATTATGCAGGCCGGCCATTCGGGCTACTTGGGATTCCACTCCATCAGCACCAATAACAATTTTGGATGGAATTTCTAATAACTTACCCTGATGGCGAACTATAACTCCTTTAACCTGACCTTTTTCTATTATCAAGTCTTTTACCTGAGCTTTAAGCATTATATCTGTGCCTGCTTCAGCACTTTTAATAGCCAGTGCCTTATCCAGCATTTTACGCTCCAGGATATAGCCCTGCAGCAGGCTATTTTTAGTAAGAAATTTTTCTCCATCAGGAGCATGAAGTATCGCACCTTCAATTTCTGAGCATATTAATTTTTGGGGAGGCTTCATTTGCAGGGTTTCAAAAAAAGATCGAGTAACTCCTCCAGCGCACTGAACAGGAGTCCCTATCTCCTGGTTTTTTTCAATCATTAACACGTTAACGTCTTGTTTAGATGCATAAAGTGATGCTATGGATCCTGAAATCCGCCCCCCTACCACCACCACATCATATTTCATCTTTTTTTGCCTCCTGGAATGCACCTAAAGGACAAATATGAATGCAATTTTTACAATTATTACATCCTTCGAGAACTTCAATTTTATATCCATTAAGTTCTATTATTCCTAAGGGACATACACTAGCGCATGCACCGCAGTAACCACATAAATCTGCCTGGAATATCATGGGAGCACCTTTTTGTAACTGGCCATATATATGATAGTTAAAGATGTTATATTTTATTTAATAATAATCTATAAAGAGGGTATATTAATAACCTGCTGGAAATTCATAAATCATGACCCTAACCGTTAAGTTAATATAGTATATTGTACAATCTACGATAGTATGCAGGGGTGCCCGAGCGGCCAAAGGGGGAGGACTTAAGATCCTCTGGCGTAGGCCTTCGAGGGTTCGAATCCCTTCCCCTGCACTTATAACACTTTATTTGTCATTAGATTGGTTATAATTACTGTTTTGGCATTAAAAATTATTTATAGTTGTAATATAATGATAAAGTATATATGTTGGATAATATAAATTCATGAAAATCTAACTGATACCTATTTTATCACGCCTTAGTGGCTCAGCCGGTAGAGCGATGCCTTGGTAAGGCATAGGTCGGGGGTTCGAATCCCCCCTAAGGCTTTATATTAAAATTAATTTTTGTTTGGTTTATATTTTGGTGTGATTCTATTTTTTAGATAACAGCAAATCTTATATTCATTTACAAGTAATTGCTTTTTTCTGATATGGAACCTAATTTTTTAAATTAAAAATAATTAAAAATCTGGTGAAACTATAATGGAAAAAAAGATAGCCCAAATATCTGATATTCACTTCGGGGAGAAACATTTTTCTGATGATTTGAAAAACAATTTATTTAATCAGCTTCAGGAAGATAATCCGGATCTGATTATAGTTGCAGGTGATTTAACTACCTGGGGGTATCATTCAGAATATGAAGCTGCCAGTGAGTACATAAAAGAGCTGAATACAATTGCAAAAACATTTACCATACCGGGAAACCATGATGCCCGAAATGTGGGCCTATTACATTTTGAGAAATTGATTGGAAACCATAAATTTGTCCATGTTGATAAAAAGGGAGGATTTGCAGTAATAGGTCTGGATTCTTCTGAACCGGATATTGTTGATGGACAGATTGGCCTGGATCAGTTGGAGTGGCTTAAAAAGGAACTGAATAAAATTCAATCCAGCCTGTGTAAAATTGTAACCTTTCACCATCATCTCCTACCCATACCCCAAACCGGGAGAGAAAAGAATATTTTACTTGATTCCGGAGATTTATTAAACATTTTTGATAAATATGGCGTTGATTTTGTCTTAAATGGCCATAAACACGTACCAAATGTTTGGATGATAGAAAAAATGGCTGCTATTAATTCTGGAACCGCAACCAGTTACCGTCTCAGAGGCAATACTTATCCTTCCCATAATCAAATCTTAATCCGGGAAGAAGATATTATGATCAATCTCATAAATACTGAAAATGGTTATAAAAGAGAAATGGCTAACTATTCAGTAAGAATGGATCAGGAAGAGTATTTAATTTGTTATTATAAATATATGAGACATAATATTCTCTAACTAATTCTTTTTAAGCCCTGAACGGCTTATTTAAAAGTTTTTTATTTTTAATAAAGAAGCAAAAAAAATACAAATTTGTTCCTTAATAAGGAAAATAAATACCTAATGTAAGAATATATATTTGATAAAAATAATCTTTAATTGTTAAACCCTTTATTTTCAAGGGTGAATTATTAAATTCATTTAGTGATAAAATGAGCAAGGCATTTGATGTAGCAATGGCAGGAGTAATATCTGGAATAGTGGCTTTTACCACTTCTCAAATTGGAGTAGGTGGGACCATAATTGGCGCAGTACTGGGATCTATGCTATATCAAATCATGTCTCACTATGTTAAAGAACCTCTGGAAAAAGTAGAAACTCAAAAAATAGAGACCAGGATAGTTTATGCTATTCCATTAATTCTAATCCTGGCCATTGAGATAATATACTTACTGGCCCCTCTATACTGGAAACCTCAAGAAATACTTTATTTTTTACAGGAAGCCACCAATTGGAATCTTTTTAGATCTATTGGAACTGGATTAATTGTAATGGGAATTTATCCTCTTATTCAACCAGAAAATATTCAAAAAAAATATGGATATGTGATTTTAAGTATGGGAATAGTGATCTTACTCCGGGGCTTTTTGGATGTGGTTTCTCCCCTGGTAGAAATCTACTCTAGGTTTTTCATTGAATTTGCTATTCCATTATCCATAATCCTTATTTTGGCTTTATCCTATGTGATATTTTCATTATTTAAGGAGTCCCTAACCATTAGAAATAAAGATGTATCTAAAAAGATGCAACAAAAATTGGAAAATGAAGAAATTGATAATGAGAAGAAGAATTAGATAAATAATTAATATTTTAATTAAGGGATATAATGACTAAAAATAGCAAAAATAGCACTCTTAAAGAGATATTGGACATAATTCTGTATGAAAATCCTTCCACTCAAGATGAAATTGCTGAAAAGCTGGGCATTACTAGAAGATATGTGACTAAACTCCTGCAACCCCTGGTAAAAAAGGGAATAGTCCGCAGAGCATATATACTGGATCTTAAAAAATATGATGATTTTTCAGATATGTTTGACGAGGAAAAGACCTCTCGGGAACATGCAGGAAGCTATTTGATAAAAGATCTGCTTAAAAATATGTCAGAACATGTATGTAAACAATTGAAAACATCTTTTGAGGCATTAATCAGCCATAAAAAGGATCAGGCCAATGATGCACTGAAAATGGATTTCATTACCAACAACATGCTGGAAAAGGTTCGCTCATCAGTGGATACTGCCATAGCCATAAATCCTTATTCAGAATTTAGCAAAACTGTGGTTTTTGGAGAAATTGCCTATGACCTGGAAAGGATTGGTGACCACTCAGGCATAATAGCTAATTTTACCATGCAGGAGTCTTATGAAGTGGATAGCGAGATGATGGATTATCTAAAAGAAATGTATAAAACCTCAAAAAAGATGGTTAGCTGGTCCATGGATGCATTTTTAAATGAAAAACTGGATTTGAAAGATGAAGTAATGAATTGTGAGGATAAGCTGCACCAGCTCCAGAAGAAAGCATTAAATTGTATCGCTACCCAGATGGCGGAAATACCTTTTGAAGATAAAGACCGTTCCACTTATTATCTTTCTTTATCCCGGGTGGTCAAAGCTTTTGAAAGGATTGGGGATATTTCAATTGAGATAATAGATACGGCAGGTGAATTTTATCATAATATTCCCCGAACTACTACTCCGGAAAGGTTTAGAAGAAGAGAACAGAAAATTGAAAAAGCCAGTAGAGGAGAGTAGATTAATATTAATTGAAAAGAAAAAAGCTTATTAATTATTTTTTTCCTTTTTCATGTACTCTTCAATTTTTTTATCTTCCCACTCTTTTCCTAAAAATTTGTTTTCATTAAGGAATCCAAATGCATGCCACAACAGTCCTATTCCCCAGAATATGGTTACCCAGTAAAACCACCAAATACCTGGAGTGGATATTAAATTTATTATAAACAGGGTTACATTTACCAGCACATAAGCAAATAAATGGTTATAAAAATCTTTTAAATCTTTAACCCTTCTTCTAGCCCGTTCATATTCTTTTTCCATATTATAACCTCTTTAACTGATACAATTATTTGAGTTTTTGTAATATTATTTGCCTAGCATTATAATTAAATATTATCACTCATTTTAATTAATTTTAAGGAGTTAGATCTGGTTATTAACAAATTTATTTTTAAAATTAATTAAAAAAAGGCATTATGATATTAGAATTATAAAATAGATATTTTATATTTTTTTATTCCTTTCCATCATAATATATTTCTTCAATGTGGAAGAACTTCCTGAAAGGAGATTCCCTACTAATTTCTTCATAGGTATGGGCCAGGATTCCAGGTAAGCGTCCAATAATAAATATGCCGCTTCCTAACCTCCAGTCAAATCCAAGGTCAGAAAGAATACCGGCATTAGCCCCATCTATATTCATTCTTATATTTTTCGATTTATGCAATAATGATTCAATGGATAGTGCTAATTCACTATGCCGACCCAGGCATTCCATTTTTTGGGCCAGTTCCATAAGTCTGGGAGCCCGGGGATCAGCACTATGATAACGGTGCCCAAACCCAGGGATTTTTTCCTGGCGGCTTATAAATTCATCCACCAGCATCCGGGCAGTATCATCCATGGACTCTTCAGGTGGAGTCCTTGCTACTCCCTCCTGCAATAAGTGCATGGAATTTTCAATAGCTCCGGCATGGTTTTTTCCAAATGCCAGTAAACCACCGGCCAGGCAAGCATGCAGGGGTGATCCAGTTGAGGCCATTATCCTGGCGGATTGAGTACTGGGTGGTGTAACTCCATGATCACAGAATGATACTAAGACTGATTCTAACATCTTTGATTCAGATTTAGAAGGCATTTTCCCCTTAAGGAGTAAATATACCATATCGGAAAATGATGTATTCCCTACCAGATCTTCCTGTAAGTACCCACGGGTTATAAGTCGGTTGGGTTCCACTTTGGTAATGGCAGTCCTCCACTTGAGGTTGTGTGGCTTGAACACACTTTTTAGTATTTCTTCTGTTATCATAATGTTTCCCTATATCAGGCCACCATTATTTAAATTTAACCTTTTAGTGTTGTATAGTTCCTATTTTGCAAATTAATATTGTTCTGGAAAGGGGCTGAATTAAGGTTTAATTCACTAAATGTGTAACCAAGTACCTAAATAGTAACATTTAAATACTCTACCAACAAGGTATGAATCGAGGTGATAATTTGGACACCAAATACATAATTGGAATAATAGTTGCTATAATTATAATAGCCGGCGCATTTTTAGCGTTCGGAGGCGGAAACAGTAGTGAAGACGCAACCATAGAAATTGTGGGTTCAACTTCTGTACAGCCTGTTGCAGAAAAATTAGCTGAAGAATACATGAAATCTCATCCTAATGTTAAAATAAATGTTCAGGGTGGCGGTTCCAGTGTGGGTATCAAGAGTGCTCAGGATGGAATTGCAGATATTGGAACCAGTTCCAAGAACTTGAAAGACGATGAAAAACAAGACTTAACCGATTACATGATTGCTAAAGACGGTATAGTCGTCGCGGTTAATAAGGAAAACTCAGCCAGTGACTTAACTCTGGATCAAATAAAAGGCATATTCAGTGGTAATATCACCAACTGGAATGAAGTCGGTGGAAGTGATGGTCCTATTAACGTTATTACTCGTGAAGATGGTTCTGGTACATTAGATGCATTTAAAGAAATAGTCATGGGAAAGGAAACTGAAATAAAAGCTGATGCTATTGTACAAAGTTCCACCGAAGCAGTAAAACAATCTGTTGCCCAGGATCCTAATGCTATTGGTTTTGTATCCTTTGCCAGTATGAGTGACGATGTTAAAGCACTAAATATTGGTGGAGTAGAACCTACTGAAGCTACCATTGCTGATGGTTCTTACGAAATACAAAGGCCATTCTTCTTTATAACTAAAGGAGATGCTCAAGGTGCAGTTAAAGAGTTTATTGACTGGGTATTAGGCCCTGAAGGACAAGAAATTGTCAAAAGCGAGAAATTAATACCAGCTACATAATTAAAAAACTTAAATCATGAATATGTGGTATTTCCACATATTCATATTTATTTTATTCAGATTTCAAAAATGAAATGATTTATGCAATAAATTATTTCTTAGGTTTTATTCCAGGGCATTTTTTTCTAAAATTTATCAATATTTAAATAAGGTGAAGATGAACTATTGTCCATGGTGAAGCTATGGACTCAAAGTATAAAATTGGAATAATAATAACTATAATCATCCTAGGCACTTATTTCATGGTCAATCCGGGATCTAGTCATGAGAGTATACAGATTGCAGGATCAACTTCGGTTCAACCGGTGGCTGAAAAGTTAGCCCAGGAATATATGAATTCTCATCCTGATGTAAGAATAAATGTTCAGGGGGGAGGTTCCGGTCTGGGTATCAGAAGTACTCAGCAGGGGATCATAGAAATTGGAACTAGCTCCAAAAAACTGAATGATAATGAAAGCAAAGACTTAAAACAATACATAATTGGTAAAGAAGGAATTGTAGTTGGAGTCAATAAAGAAAATACAGTAGATGATTTGACCATTAATCAAATAAGGGATATTTTCAGTGGCAAGATTAGCAACTGGAAAGAAGTAGGTGGTTCTAATCAGGAGATACATGTGATTGTCCGGGAGGAGGGTTCAGGAACTCGAACGGCTTTTGAAGATATAGTTATGGATGAAGAGGATATCCGCCCGGAGTCCATAGTTCAAAGCTCAACCGAGATGGTAAAACAAGCTGTTAAACAGGACCCTCAGGCCATAGGATTTGTATCTCTAGCTCATTTGGGAGATGATGTTAAGGCACTAATGGTTGGTGGAATAGCCCCCACAGAACATTCCGTTTCCAAAGGCACTTATCTTATTCAAAGGCCATTTATCTTTCTGGTAAAAGGAGAACCTGAAAGTACTTTGAAGGAGTTTATACGTTGGATTTACAGTAATGAAGGTCAGGAAGTTATTCGAAGTGAAAAAATAGTACCTTTTATTGCCAATGTATCAGATGATTCTTAAATTAATTTCTGGAAAAAACCAGCAACATGCTTTTAATTTAGGGGGAGATGATCATCCTCCTTTTGAAATTCTAAAAAATTAAAAACTCAAAATAAAAAGAGGTGAATCATGAATAACCGCTTAGAGGAGTATTTAATAGAAAAAGGTCTGTTTATTACGGCCATATCTTCTATATTAATCATCCTGCTCATAATAACCTTTATATTCATTGAAGGATTTCCAGCAATAGAAAGTTATGGGGTTTTAAATTTCGTATTTGGATCAACCTGGGCCCCTTTAAAAGGAGAGTTTGGTGTTTTAACCATGATCGTAGGGACTTTGGGGATTACTTTCCTGGCGCTGGCGCTGGCAGTACCTCTTTCTCTTTTATGCGCGATTTTTATGGCTGAAATTGCCCCATCCAGTATGAGAAGAATATTAAAACCAGTGATTGAAACCCTGGCAGCCATACCTTCGGTGGTATACGGGTTTTTTGGTCTCATTGTTCTGGTTCCTCTCATGAGGGAACAATTTGGAGGCACCGGTTTTAGTATGCTTACTGCTTCTGTGATATTAATGGTGATGATTTTACCAACCATTATCAGCGTATCTGAAGATGCCCTGCGCTCTATACCTTATGAATATAAAGAAGCCTCACTGGCTTTGGGAGCTACCCAATGGCAGACCATTAAAAATGTCATATTTCCGGCAGCTATCCCCGGGGTTATCACCGGAATAATTCTGGGTATGGGACGTGCTATCGGAGAAACACTGGCAGTTATTATGGTGGCGGGAAACGTGACTCAGTTTCCAAGTTCTGTACTGGATCCAGTAAGGGCTTTAACCTCTAACATTGCCATTGAAATGGGTTATGCTACGGGAATGCATTACAATGCCTTATTTGGAACAGCCATAGTCCTATTTTTCATGATAATTTTCCTGCTGGTACTGGCCAATTACTTCCACTACAAAAAGAAGGTGGTTATTGGAGGAGGATATTTATGATAATATTGCCTTCTATACAGGGCTTTGAACCCAAAAAATTACATGTGGTAAGTTCTATCCTTCAAAAGGAGGTTCACAATTGGGATTTAGATTAATATCTCCTAAAATCTCCCAAAAAATAATGAAAGGTGTTTTTTGGGCTTCAGGAATACTTACCATAATAATTCTGGTGGTTATAATCGGTTATATTCTGTTCAAAGGACTACCCGTAGTTAATCTGGAGTTTTTATTATCTAATCCTGTTGATCTTGGCCGAGCCGGCGGAATATTTCCCATGATTATTTCCAGCATGTATGTAACCTTAATTTCAGGGCTGGTGGCGGCACCCCTGGGTGTAGGGGCTGCAGTTTATCTGACAGAATATTCCAGTGAAGGACATGTGGTGAAATTAATACGATTTGGTGCTGAGACACTGGCTTCCATACCCTCCATTGTTTTTGGTCTATTTGGGTTGTCATTCTTTGTAATATTCCTGGGACTGGGATGGTCGGTGTTATCTGGAGGTTTGGTGCTGGCTTTAATGGCCCTTCCCACCATATTTAAGGTGGCAGAAGTTTCAATTGAAGCAGTTCCTAAATCATATCGGGAAGGGAGTCTGGCACTGGGATCAACTAAATGGCAGACGGTATACCGGGTGGTTTTACCAGCAGCTTCACCTGGAATAACCACCGGGGTAATCCTTGGAATGGCCCGTTCCATTTCTGAAGCCGCTGCAATTCTTTTTGCGGTTGGAGCTGCTTTATCTGTCCCTATATCCATCTTTGATCCAGGAAGGCCCTTACCTCTTCACCTTTTTATAATGGCCACCGAAGGTATATCCCTGGAAAATGCATACGGAACCGCAGCAGTACTGGTAATGATAGTGTTGATAATTACGGTGGTAACCAACACCATGGTAGAAAGATACCAGAAAAAGATGATGGGGCGTTAAATAATGAACAGGATTGAAGTAGAGAATTTGAATGTTTACTTTGAGGAAGCACATATTTTAAAGGATAATAATATTAAGATTCCAAAAAACACAGTCACCTCCCTTATCGGGCCGTCTGGTTGTGGTAAATCCACTTTCATCAGAACTTTAAACCGGATGAACGATCTGATATCCGGGTTTAGGAAGGAAGGATCCATATTTTTTGATGGAAAAGAAATTTATGAACCGGATGTGGATGTAGTTGAACTTAGAAAGAAAGTAGGTATGGTATTTCAAAAGCCCAACCCCTTTCCTAAATCTATTTTAGATAATGTGGCTTATGGTCTGAAGGTACATGGGATAAATGATAAAGATGTGGTGGAAGAAAGAGTAGAAGAGAGCTTAAAATCCGCCGCGCTATGGGATGAAGTTAAAGATAAACTGGATAAATCAGCCATGGGACTTTCGGGTGGACAACAGCAAAGACTCTGTATAGCACGTACTATTGCCATAGAACCGGAAGTAATTTTGATGGACGAACCATGTTCTGCTCTGGACCCTATTTCAACCACCAAAATTGAGGACCTGATCCATAAATTGAAAAAGGAGTATACCATTGTAATTGTAACTCATAATATGCAGCAGGCTACCCGGGTTTCGAAACACACTGCTTTCTTTTTGCATGGGGAAATCGTGGAAATTGGGCGCACTGATAAATTATTTATGGAACCAGAAGATAAGCGGACTGAAGATTATATTACCGGCAGATTTGGGTGATCTGATGGTTGGGGTAATACTGGATAAGAAGTTATCTTCACTAAGTGGAGAGGTACTGGAATATGGAGACCAGACAGTTGAAAGAATAGATTATTCTGTTAACAGTTTTCTAGAGGAAAATATCATTTCAGCTCGTGAAATAATTGAAAACACATCCCAGGTAAATGAAACCAGTTACCGACTGGAACAGGAATGCCTTAAGATACTGGGTCTGCATCAACCAGTTGGAAAAGATTTACGAACTGGGGCTGCCTTATTAAGAACAACCATAGAACTGGAGAGAATCAATATATTGGCTGCTTATATATCCCGTCACGCCATCGATCTTAAACAAAAAGACAGCAAACTTCATAAACCTCCTCATTTACTTTTCATATCACAAAATGTCCAGGGAATGTTAAAAGATGGAATGGGGGCCTTAATAAGTAAGGATATACAGCTATTAAAAAGATGTACTAAAAATTACGTCATTATCCATGATCTGTATAATCAGATGTTTCCTGAATATGATGAGGAAACTTCTGGACTTCCCACTACTTATCTAATGTTGGTTGGGAGAAATTTACTTAGTATGGGTCATCATGTTATGGGAATGGCTGATAGAATAGCCTATATGATTGTGGGAAAACAGGTTATGCATCACAAGGTGTTTTACAATGTTCTCATGAAATAATTATAGGGGATGATTAAATGTGGCTCCCAGCAGACCAACCAATAGAAACGATTCAGGGAAATCTTAATACTTCAAGTTTTCCACATGCAGGATACATCCGAATCTTAAATCCGGATGATGAATCGGTAGTATTCATAAACCAGAATTTGATTATTGGAGCATGGACCATGGATATTGTCAGCTTTAATGAATATTATGAAAACCATTCTATGAAAAGGTTTAAAATTTCATCTGAATCTAAAATAGAAGTCTATAAAGTTGATGAAAATTTTTTTAATACATTAATTGAATTAAATGAAGAATGTAAATTATCATTACCTGTTGATTTGGATTTACTTGGAAATGATAGTGAAATATTAGATATATCATCTCGTGAAGAAATTTTATCTAAATATAGGATAAGAGAACCTTCTGAAGATGATTTAGAATCTTTATTAAATAATTATAAATTTCAGGAGGATTAGCATGGAAAAACGCTACCCCCGGATATTATTCCGTAAAAGACTTAAAGAATTGAGGAAAGATGTGGACAGTATAGGGCAACTCACCATTAATGCCCATAAAAATGCGGTGAATACCTTTGCCAACTATGATGAAAAGAAAGTGGAAGAAGTAATAAGCACCACTCAAGAAATTGATGAAATGGTTTTTAACCTGGAAAGAAAATGTATTAGTGTCATTGCAGCCGAACAACCTGTAGCTGGTGATTTAAGATTCATCGAAGCGTGCATTAAAGTGGGAATTCACTTGAAAAGGATAGGGCATCTGGCATCAAATATTGCCCGGGCATCAGACTATATTAAAGATGAAACCATCCCCCAAAAACCACAAGAAGACCTTAAACACATGGCCGATTTTGTACAAATGATGTTATCTAAAGGAATATACGCCTTTCTGGATCAAAATATGGATATGGCCCGGGAATTAAGACACGATGATGACAAGGTGGATGATTTATTTGACCAGTCCATGGACCACATAACTAGCAGCATGTTCAAAGATAAGGATTCTATTTCTTATCTGGTACACCTATTATTTGTGGCACGTTACATGGAAAGGGTGGCTGATAGGGCAGTGAGTATCGGGGACAGGACCATCTTTATGATTACCTGTGAAAAACCCTGATTATTAATTTTTTATTAGAAAAAACTATCATTTTTTTATCAGGCCCTCAATCTTTTAGTAGCATGCCTACCGGCCCAGCACTGAATACATATTCCAATAGGAAGCCCCGCGGTATGGGTATGCGCGGTTTTAATTTTAACATCCAGTGCTGTGGTATTTCCCCCTAAACCCATGGGTCCAATTCCAGAATCATTAATTTCTTTTAGTATTTCCTGTTCCAGGGAGGCTATTTTTTTATCCGGGTGACGATTGCCTACCTTACCTAACAATGCTTTTTTAGCCATTTTCATAGCTAGATCAGAAGATCCACCAATTCCCACCCCTACTATTACTGGGGGGCATGGTTTTCCCTGGGCGACAATTACTGTATTCACCACAAACTTTTTCACACCCTCTACACCTTCACCTGGCAGCGCCATTTTAAGGGCATTATTATTTTCAGAACCAAAACCTTTGGGAAAGACTGTAAATTCCAGATAATCACCATCTACTATCTCCACATCCACCTGAGGAATATTTTCACCTATATTATCCCTGGTGTTTTCTCGAGTAAAAGGATGCACTACATTGGGTCTTAACGGGATTTTAGAGGTGGCTTTTCTTACCCCATTGCGTATTCCTTCATAGAGGTTTTCTACAGATACATTGCCGAGTTTTACAAAAATTATAGGTAACCCGGTATCCTGACACATGGGTATTTTCATTTCCTCAGCAGCTTTAATATTATCTAAAATTGCTTTTAGATTCAATTTTCCCATTTCGGTTGTTTCATCATGATAAGCCTGTTTTAAAGCCTTCTTCACATCATCGGGAAGCTTAATCACCGCTTCCTTAAAGAGTTCAAATATGGTTTCTTCTATCTCTTTTTGGGTAATCATGAATAACACCTGCTCTAAATTTTAAATTAATTCAAAATTGATATTCGTAAACATTACTAAAAAGTAGTTGGTGCAGTGATATTAATATATTGAATAGCTTAATTTAAATGTAAAAATTAAATAAAAAAAAATAAAGGATTAAAGCACTGATTTAATGCTTCATAATGCATTTTAGACGCTCTAATTCCTGGGTAATTTTTTCTCGTTTTTCTGAGATTATTTTTTCAGAATCAACAAGTAATGCCTTAGTAGGACAACTTAAAACGCAGCATGGTTCTTCCAGGTCAATACAAAGGTCACACTTATTTGCAATCCCTTTTTCATCCATAGTAACTGCTCCTATAGGACAGGAATCACGGCAAAGTCCACAACCAATACATTTATCTTCCAGGATGATTATGGCCCCATCCACTTCGGTTATGGCCTCTTCAGGACATATATTCAGGCAGGGGGCTTTTTCAGGAGCACAATGCATGCAAAAGATAGGCACACCATTGATGACTCTAATGGCATTTTGAGGGCAATTACGCTCACATTTCATGCATTCGTCACATAATTCTGGCCTTGAAACTAATTCTTTCATGCTGACTCTCCTATTGGAATGCTTTCTTTGCCCGGGAGTTGGCAGTTAACAGGGTCATAATATCTGAACCCTTTTTAGTTTTTTTACCAATTCCAGACATCTTAGCAATGTGCTGTTCTTGTTTTTCAATCTTGAGCCTTTCTGTATCTATAATAGAAATAGCTCTCTGGGAACAAGCTTTGATACATGCTGGGGTATCCAGATCAGGGCATTGGTGACATTTCTGTGCTTTGCGATCTTCCATTACCACTGCACCAAAGGGACATACTAACATGCACAGCCCACAGCCAATGCATTTTTCAGGCGTTACGTCCTTTTCTTCAGTGGCATCAGTAGGGCATATAGTTTTACAGGGAGCATCCTCACATTGTTGACAAATTATAGGATAGTAAGCTCCTCCGATTTCCCGAATCATTATTCTGGATGCACCGTGAAGTTTAGCACATGCTTCTTCACAGTCCATACATCCATCACATAAATCGGGTTGAATTATTAATTTATCCAAGCTCTATCCCCCTTATATTTTCAACTCAGCACAAATTTTATCCACATATTGCTGTATTTTTTCTTTTTCCTCGTCTGCAAGGTGTTTAAATCTTTTTTGAGCTTCCAGGTATTTATTCACAGGTTTTTTTTGCATGGGGCGGTAAGTTACTTTAAACTCACCATCCACTATCTCATAAAGAATCCAGGAACCTGTTTCTACAGCTAAACGTCCTAATTCAATAGTTTTAGAAGTGTCAAAACCCCATCCTATGGTACATGGTTGGTGGAGATGTATGTATGCTGGTCCTTCAATTTCTGAAGCTTTTTTAACCTTTTTCATGAAATCTTCAGGATAAGAAATTGATGCAGTGGCTACATAGGGAACTCCGTGGGCAGCCATAATCATAGGGATATTTTTCTTTGGTTTTTTTTCCCCAAAACTTTCTTTACCATGTGGTGAAGTAGTAGTGGAGGCACCATAAGGAGTTGCACCACTTCTTTGGATTCCGGTATTCATGTAAGCTTCGTTGTCGTAACAGATGTAGATGAGGTTATGCCCTCTTTCCATGGCACCGGATAATGCCTGCATACCAATATCTGCAGTAGCACCGTCTCCTGCAAAGACTACTACATTAACGTCCTCTTTTCCCTGTGCTTTAAGGGCTCTTTCTACTCCAGAAGCTACTGCTGCTGCGTTGTCAAAGGCCACATGTATCCAGGGAATTTCCCAGGCTGTTTCAGGATATGGGGTGGTAATAACTTCCAGGCAACCGGTAGGGGTAATTGCCACTGTATTTTTGCCCAGCATTTTAAGGGCTAACCTGACACCAACAGTGGCACCACATCCTGCGCATCCCCGGTGACCCGGGGCCAGGAATTCTTCTTCAGGTATTTTCATTTTAGACTTCCTCCTTTAGTCCAATCCAGGTTATTTCTTTAGTAGGATTTCGGGTCTTATTTACAATATCCTCGATATGTTTTGGAGTGATATCTCTACCTCCTAATCCCACAATGAATCCACAACTTTCCACATCAATGTTGGCTTTAATTTCGGTGTAAAGTGCACCGCCCATTCCAAAGCTGATATTTTTGTCTAAAACAGCCACGCGGTCTGCATTTTTTACTGCTTCGGTGATTTCTTTTTTAGGGAAAGGTCGGTAATTTATTACTTTTAAAAGACCCACTTTTTCGCCCCGGCCTCGCATATCGTCCACCACATCCCGAATAGTACTGCAGAGGGATCCCATGGTAATCAAAATGATTTCTGCGCCTTCACAACGGTATTCCTCTACAAATGAGTAGTCACGACCAAAAATTTCGTTGAATTCCTGGTTGACTTTTTCAATGACCTTCTTTGATTTTTCCATGGCAACTTCCATCTGATAACGGGCTTCCATGTAATAATTAGGATCGGTGAAGGTACCTAAAGAACGTGGATTTTCAGGATCCAGGAACGATTCCTGAGGCTGATAATCTGGTAAGAAACTATCCACCAGTTTCTGGGATGGTATATCCACTGGCTCCGCAGTATGGGTAAGTATGAATCCATCTAAACATACCATACTGGGTAAAAGCACATCGTGATCTTCAGAAATTCGGTAACATCTTAATATAGAGTCCAGAGCTTCCTGCCCATTTTCCACATAAATCTGCATCCATCCCGTATCTCTTTGAGATATGGAATCCTGATGATCATTCCATATACTTAAAGGAGCAGCTAATGATCGGTTGGTATTGGCCATCACAATAGGATTCCTTAAACCAGCAGCGACAAATAAAATTTCATTCATAAGTGCCAAACCCTGGGATGCAGTGGCAGTAAATACTCGTACTCCTGTTCCTGATGCTCCAACTGCGGCACTTATAGCGCTGTGCTCTGATTCGACCAGCATATATTCTGAATCAAGATCTCCATCTGCCACAAATTTGGCCAGATATTCTGATATGGAGGTTTGTGGAGTAATAGGATAAACAGGAATAACCTGAGGTTTGGCCAGTTTTACCGCATGGGATACGGCATAGTTGGCGGAAATAACTTTAACAACCATTATTCTCTCTCCATTTTAATGGCTTTAACCGGGCATTCTACTTCACATATGCCACAACCTTTACAGTAATCATAATCTGTATCATAATCTGGGTTAATACAACCCTCTGGACAAAATAGGAGACAATTGTCACATTCAATACATTTATCTTTATCCAGTAGGGGTTTAAATGTTCTCCAGCTTCCTGTCTTATTATTTCGGGTACTACCCGGATTTTTGACAGTCCCTCCGATGGAATCCATACTATCACCTTTATATTATTTAATCAATTTATTTAGCTATTTGTTCATAAGCTGATTTAGCGGCATCAGCATTTATCTCCCCTATCTTTCCAGGGAAAGTTTCTTTTATAATCTTCACAATTGAATCCAGAGTTACTTCACCGGTTGCACCTGCAAAAGCCCCTAACATAACTGTATTTACTATGGGTAACCCTAATTTTTCTAAGGCTATGCTGGTACCATCAATAACATAGGTTTCGGCATTTTCATGGGAGGGTGGTTCTTTATTGGTATTCAATACTACCTTACCTCCCTTTTCGATTCCAGAATATACTTCTGCTATTTCTACAAGACCATCATCCAGCACTACTACGTATTTTGGATTGTAAACTTGATATCTTCTTCTTATGGGTTTATCATCAATTCTGGCGAATGCCATGACAGGTGCACCTCGTCTTTCGACGCCGAAAAAAGGAAAAGCTTGAGTATACTTCCCATCTTCAAAAGCAGCCTTTGCTAAAATCTCAGCTGCCGTAACGGCACCTTGCCCGCCACGTCCGTGAAATCGAATTTCGATCATTTTTTACCTCCATTCCTCATAGTTAATCATTATAAATTTTTAATATATATACGTGATGGTTGTTATCTTTAGGGCTCTGTCAAAAACTTGGGGGTTAAATGTCGAAAACTTTTTTCTGGGTTTGAATTTCTATTTTAATGTTTATTCGCGATATTACTCCTCTTTTAATCTTCATTAGCTTCTTAACACTTTTAGGAAAGGTTTTTTGAAAGATATTTCTATTTTGTTTGAGGTTCGTTCTATATTTTCATCTTCTAAGAATGCAAAGAAGGTCCTAAAGTAAGGAATCAAAGAATTGCAGATAATTGATTGAATGACCTTCGAATAATCTTTAATTTTATTTGAAATTTCGTTTATTTTGTTTCTAGCATTTTTTAATGATTTACTCTCAAATAAACTGAATATCTCTTGTTTTTCTTCCTGTATTTTGTCTATTTCTTTTTTAGTTAGTTTATTTTCTCGAATGTATTTCTTTATGTTTTTGTTGAAGTTTTTAAGTGCGTGAAAATAAGCACCATTGGTGTTTAAACCCTAATTTTTCAATAATGGGTTTATATTTCTCATCTAAATCACTAGTTATCGCGATTTTATTTTTATTCCTTGTATTTTTGGTCTAAAAACTCTTTTATGTTTTTAGAATTTTCTTTAGAGTATATTTCATCAGCAACAATAATATTCTGTTTACTGTCGAATAAAGTGAATCTGTAATTCCACACACCGTTAATTTTGATCCACTCTACATCAAAAATGTAATATCCAGAATAACGGTTTGAAGATTCTTTGTTCTTTTTTTTATATTCAAGTATCCAGTTTTCAATTGTTTGTTGTGAAACACTTACTTTTTGTGTCTTTTTGAACTTTATAAGCAATATTTCGCACTGATCCAAAGAATAAACCCACTAATTCAAGGCATTTGCTCTTAAAATCATGTGTAAAATTACTATTTTCCTCAACAATTTCAGAAATGTCAGTATTAAACTTTTTATTACATTTATTGCATTTATAAGCCTGAATTTCAGTTTTTACAACTCCTTTATCATAAAAATATAGTGTTCTTCCTTTAACACCATTTTTAATCACAAAATTTGGCTTTGTCTAGAATTCTGGTGATAAAGTAGTTTTTTTTTATTTCATTTGTAGTACGTTTCGTTGTGTCCATCGTATTTTGTTTTGTCTTAGTTTGGTTAGTATGCCTTGTAGTGTTCGGTATTTTCTTTTTAAGTGTCGT
>JAHRFX010000008.1 GCA_019084405.1 Methanobacterium sp. | reverse complement strand
TTGATTTCGTTTTGGCCATTGGATATTAGTATTCCTAGTAAAAGTACATTTAGATAGGCTTTTTTATAGACTGATCGTTTGGTATATGCGTGTATATGGCCTAAACCTAAATTTTCTTTGAGGAATTACGAAACCGATTATTTCGAATTACTTCCTAAATGGGAGGATTTACGCCGAACAAGATGGAAAAATCGAGAAAGTATTCCAATTCCTAAAAGAAAATTTAGGCTTAAGTCATATACACGCATATACCAAACGATCCATCTATAAAAAAGCATATCTAAATGTACTTTTACTAGGAATACTAATATCCAATGGCCAAAACGAAATCAAAGAAATTTACACCATGCAAAATTTCACTTAAAACAGACACCCTGATAATAAAGTAAATTAAGAGAAATTAAGTTACATGTAATACGGTTATAATCATTCTATTATCCAATATATAAACAGCATAATATATCTGCAAGTCCTATATTTATTTTTTAGTAGGGCCTCTTGATAATTAACAGACTTTAAAATAAGAAAATTACTGAAGTTTCGAATTTATTGTAAAAATAAAAGGTATGGTGCTTTATGGAGTTTTATCCTCACCTGGGAATGAATATAAATGGCCATGAATTTAATTACAAGTTTTTTCAGACTTTAAAATGCGTATCCAAAACATGGTCCCAAAGAAAAGCCGCCATTAAATTGGGAGTTTCCCCTGCGGTTTTAAATAGACGCATCCTGGATGCTGAGAACAAATTAGGTTTTCAGATATTAAAAGCAACAGGAGCCGGGTCTGAACTAACCCCAGAAGGAATAAATATACTGGAACAATATAACCGGTATGTTAGTAGAATTAAAGATAGTGATCGCCTTTTAATTAGCGGCGGCCATATTTCATCCGGACTTTTAGAGGTTTTGGCTTCAGAGAGTGGTTTAGAAGTATCATGTTACAGCAGCGACGATGAAAGTGCTTTCTATCTGGCCAAAAAAGATTTTTTAGATATTATGAGCCTGGATGATCCTCTTCTGGCATTTCAAAATGATTTAGATTTTACCCCCATTGCTTATGATTACTTAGTACTGGTATCCAGTCCAGGATGTGAAGTAAGTGATATTAAAGAGCTTAAAAATGGAAAATTTGTGGCTGTTTCCAGTTCATCCCAGAGACTGGCATGGAAAACTCTGGAAGATGATTCCATACCATTTGAAATTTATAACGAGGCCAAATCCCCTTACGAAGCCTTTAAAATGGTTAAAAACTCAAAAAATTTACATACTTTCCTTAATGGTAGTTTTTTTCAGGGTGAAGATTTACTAAAAGAGGAAACACGCCACATTATTAGCCTGGTGAATTTTAGAGGCTTTAATCCAAAGATAGAAGAATTTATTACCTATATACTTGGTCCGGGGCAGAAAATTGTGGAAAAGCAGGGATTTGGGCCATTATAACTTTTATTTATTTACCTCATTTAGACATTCATACTAAAAAGCGATTTATGAAATTTTTAATTAATTTAACCAGTTTATAGTCTTATTTTAAAGTCGTTAGAAAAATTTTAAGTAGTTATAAAACCAACATAGGGCCGGTGATTTATTGAGTGAAAAAAGGGATTTACTGGCAATTGGCCACACTGCTTTTGATTATATTATCCAGGTAGGGGAGTTTCCTGATCCTAACTCCTCCACTGCCATAGAAAAAATGAAACACCTGCACGGCGGAGCTGCTGCTAATGTAGCAGTAGTTGGATCCAGATTAGGGCTTAATACCTCCCTGGTGTCTGCTGTAGGTGGTGATTTTGCCGGGTCAGAATATCAGTTAATCTTAGATAAGCTGGGAATTGACACGGTAGATATGATAGTGGTGGAAAACGACACAACCCCCACTGCTTTTGTTTTAACCAATTCTAATGACGATCAGATAAGTTATTTTTACTGGGGGGCTGCTAAAAACTTCAAAGATTCAGAGGTGCCAGTTAAGTCAATTAATAAAACAAAGGCTATACATTTAGCAACTGGAAATCCCCAGTTCAACCGTAGATGTGGTGAGATGGCCCGGGAACATGGAAAATTAATTTCTTTTGATCCTGGCCAGGACCTTTACATGTATTCCCCCCAGGAGTTAAAAGAAGTGGTGGGGTTATGTAACATATTATTTGGCAACCATTTTGAAATTGATCGCATAAAAAATACTCTGGGGATGAGTCTAAAGGAGATAATGCAAAATGGTCCGGAAATTGTGGTTAAGACCTATGGTTCCCGGGGGAGCACCATTTATGCTCCTGAAAAAATTAAGATATATGCCACAAAAAGTGTGGTGCAGGACCCTACCGGTGCCGGTGATTCCTACCGGGCGGGTTTTATAACGGCCTATTTAGAGGATAATAATTTAGAATACTGTGGAAGATTTGCATCAGCTGTGGCTTCTTTTATTATTGAAGCTGAAGGTTGTCAAACCAATGTTCCAAATTACGATATGGTTAAAAGTCGTATGGAGGGAAAAAAAGTTTAGTATATTATTTTTGGTTGGAGGTATTCTGCTAATAGCGATTAGTTACTATAACTATTGTTAATATATAATGAATTAATAACTATAAACTAGCCTTTGTGTAGAATCATTTTATTTATATATAAAGGAAAATTAAAACAGTATATCTTTTATTAAGAAATAGAATATTTAAAAATGAAATCATGATAGTATATTAAATAGGATACTATCATTTCGTTATTAGAATATATTGATAAATTTTGATTCAACATAGTTAGGCTTTGATGATTTTGATTATAATTATCAAGAAAAAGCTAAGGGTAAAAATATTAAAAAATACATGGTGATTCTATGACACAAATGGATGACGCAAAAAAAGGCATTATAACAGAGGAAATGAAAGCGGTGGCCCAGGCTGAAAACGTTTCTGAAGAATTCATAAGAAAATCTGTAGCTCAGGGAACCATAGCTATTCCTAGTAATCTAAATAGGGAAGGAGTAAAACCAGTGGGTATTGGAGCAGGGCTCAGGACCAAAGTAAATGCTACCATCGGAACATCAACCGACATCTGTGATTTCGATCTGGAAGAGGAAAAAGCTAAAGTGGCCATGGCCCATCATGCTGATACTTTGATGGAACTCTCCGTTGGGGGAGATTTGAATGAAATCAGACAGAGAATTTTAAAAATGTCTGATATTCCGGTGGGGAGTGTTCCTATTTATCAGGCTGCGGTGGAGACCATACAGGAAAAGGGTTCTGCCATTTACATGGAAGAAGAATCCATGTTCAAAGCCATTGAAAAACAGGCAAAAGACGGTGTGGACTTTATGGCCATACACTGTAGTGTGAATCGGGAAACCTTAAAAAGGTTAAAAAGACAGGGCCGTGAAGGAGGGCTTGTAAGTCGTGGAGGGGCCTTTGTATCCGCCTGGATGGTGGAAAATGAAGTGGAAAACCCTTTATATAAGAACTATGATTACATTCTGGAAATAGCCAAAGAACATGATTTTGTAATGTCCATGGCCAATGCCATGCGAGCTGGTGCAATTGCAGATTCAACTGACCGGGCCGGAGTCCAGGAATTAATTATATTGGGAGAACTGGTAGATAGAGCCCGTGAAATGGGAGTGCAGACCATTGTGGAAGGACCAGGCCACATACCTTTAAATGAAATTCCAGCCAATGTAACCCTGCAGAAAAAACTCTGCCGTGGAGCTCCTTTCTACATGTTAGGACCGATTGTAACAGATATTGGGGCAGGATATGATCATATCGTTTCCTCAATAGGTGCAGCTGCTTCTGCTGGAGCTGGAGCAGATTTCATATGCTATGTGACCCCTGCAGAACACCTGGCTTTACCTTACCCTGATGATGTGAAGGAAGGGGTTATTGCCACCAGAATAGGAGCCTATGTGGGAGATATGGCCAAAGGCGTCCATAATGGTGAAAAGGATCTGGTAATGGCCAATGCCCGTAAAAAACTAAACTGGGAAGCACAATATGACGCAGCACTATGTCCTGCAGAAGCCCGGCAGAAAAGAGATGAAAGGCCGCCAGAAGACCCTGACACCTGTACCATGTGCGGTGACTACTGTGCAATTAAAATTGTGAATGAATGGCTGGACAATGCCGAAGTAGATGTGTTTGATTAATTTAATTAATTAAACTATTTTTATTTTTATTTAATTCTTTTTAAAAGGAATTATTTTAAACAAATATTATTTTTATATTCTTTATTTTCTATAAATAAATATATAAATCCGATATTATTCCAAGGGCCTTAAAAAATGTATAGTTTGTACTTAAACCCCTACCAGTTGACTCTTTCATAATAACATAATATTAAAATAAAATAGATTTATAATGATATTTACAGGATTATTTTTAGTGCCCCGGCCAATAGACTAAAATAATTATTAAACTGTTTTAACTAAAAGGGGCTAAAGAGATTAGAACCTGCCCTTTTAAGTAGGGTAGGGAATATTTATATTATTTACTCTAAAAACAAGGTGATTTAATTGAAACACTGGATTGAAAGGATAGCAGATGAATTAAAAGATTGGGATGTTGATAATCACGTAGTAGCCAGTGGCACATCCATTTCTGGATCAATACATATTGGAAACTCTTGTGATGTTTTTATAGCTAATGCAGTAAGCAAGGCTCTTATTAATAATGAAAGTTCATCCAGAACCATATGGATAGCAGATGACCATGACCCCCTGCGTAAGGTTCCTTATCCTCTTCCAGAAAGTTACGAAAAATACCTGGGGTTGCCTTATTCCCAGATACCCTGCCCGGAAGGATGCTGTGAAAGTTTTGTGGAACACTTCCAGAAACCATTCCTGGACACCCTGGATGATTTTGGCATAGAATTGGAGGCTTATTCCGGGGCTCAGATGTATAAAGATGGCCTTTACGACGATTACATACGAAAATCACTTGAAAAAGCTCCTGAAATCAGGGAAATATTTAATAAATATCGTGAAACCCCATTAAAAGAAGATTGGTTACCATATAACCCCATATGTAAAGATTGCGGACGGGTTAATACCCCTTATGCCTACAGTTATCAGGAGGATGAGATTTCTTATCGCTGTAGTTGTGGATTTGATGGTACCATGGATATAAAATCAGGGGATGGAAAATTAACCTGGAGGGTGGAATGGGCTGCCCGCTGGAAAATTTTTAATATAACCTGCGAACCATTTGGAAAAGACCACGCCGCCAGCGGAGGATCCTATGATGTGAGTAGCATCATTTCCAGGGAAATTTTTGATTATAAATCACCTTATCCTGTTCCTTATGAGTGGATTACTCTTAAAGGAGATGCTATGAGTAAATCTCAGGGAGTATTTTTCACCCCTGGAGAGTGGCTGGAAATTGGACCTGCTGAAAGCCTTTATTACTTCCTATTCCGTAGCAAACCAATGAAACATAAAGATTTCAGTCCAGAAATGCCGTTTCTGGATTTCGTTGAGCAGTTTGATAGGGTGGAGCAGATTTACTTTGGAGAAGAGCAGGCTGCATCAGAAAAGGAAGAAAAAAAGCTTAAAAAAATATACCAGGTGTCCCAAATTCAAAACCATACTGAATTACCATTTAGACCTTCCTACCGATTCCTCACCGTGGCCCACCAGATAGCAGGAGATGACCTGGAAAATATATACCAGATACTAAAGAGGAATTCCCAGTTAAGTGATAAAATGGCAAGCCTATCTTTTGAAGATTTATCTGATTCTCAAAAAGAGCAGTTAGATAAAAGAGTTACCCAGGTTAAAAATTGGCTGGATAAATATGCCCCTCCATTTGTAAAGTTCCAGGTCCAGGAAAAAATACCTCCGGTAACATTGTCTTCAGAACAGGGAAGTTTTTTAAGGGATATGGCCACTCTACTGGAAGAAAGAAATCTAAATCCTGAGGAGTTGCATGACGAAATGTACACCATATTGAGAAAATATGATTTAAAACCTCAAAAAGCATTTCAAGCACTTTACAGAGTTATAATTAATAAAAAAATGGGTCCAAGAGCAGCTTCATTTATATTATCTCTTGATAAGGATTTTGTGATTAAAAGATTGAGGATGCAGGAATAGTTCTTGAAAATTTGCAACTATTGTGATTTAAATGAAGGTTAATTTAGTAGAAAAGGAAGTTCTGGATCCCCTGGCTGAATCCAGCCAGGAAAATATACTTCTAAATGATATACCTTCCCCTATCCACCAAATATCTTTTTTTGACAATACCAAACCAGGGGCAGATATAATATTAAATCTCATTAAAACCAGGTTAAAGCAGATGGATGTAATAGAATCTAAAAAGCCGGCAGGAGCTGGTGCAAATAAATCACAGCTTGAAAAAGCTGCTGAAGGGGATGTTTCTATTCTGGCGCTGGGAGATTGTGGTTCATGTGCCACCTGGGTTATTTTAGATGCCATAAGATTGGAAAAAGATGGAGTGCCCACCTTATCCATTTGTTCCCATAAATTTGCCCCTTTTGCCAGTAAGCTGGCTCAGGCACATGGTGCTCCAGATTTAAGAATAGTGGAAATTGCACACCCCATAGCCGGTTTGGGCCAGGAGAAAGTAAAAGAAAAAACAAATTTTATAATTCCTGAAATCGAAAAAATCCTGTATAACTCTGATTGAGGAGATTCCATGTCCAACAAGATTCCAGATAATGTTGATAAGTCCTGTGGGTGTTTAATTGAAGATATTTTAACTGAATCTGAGGATTCTAAATGCACCGGACAGCCTGAAAATTCAGATTACAATAAAAAAGAGAGGATAATGGTGGATCCTGATGTGGAAAAAATCAGCCTGGATTTTTATCAAAAAAAGTTTACTGATGGTCTGCCAATTATACCCCCACCCTTAGCCGGGTTAATATGTTTTATCAATACTCCAAAGGGGATCCCCAGGAAGTACTGGCTATCCTGCCCCCTCTCCAGGGAAAAGCGACCCGGGAAAAAATTGCCATTAATGGAGTCATGGCCGGCTGTCTGCCCCATTTTATGCCCCTTCTGGAAAAAGCAGTTATGGGTCTGGGTGATGAGAAATTCAACCTGGCGGGAGTAAATGCTACCACCCATCCTGTGGCGGTTTGCACCATCATAAATGGTCCTGTGCGGAATGAATTAGAATTCAACAGCAAAACAGGGTATTTAGGTCCCGGAAACCTGCCCAATGCAACTATTGGTAGGGCTATTCGCTTTTGTTTATTGAACTACCATGACCTAAAGAGGTCAATGGATTCCTAATCCATCAACTAACGTGTTGATTTTACTAAAGGCAATCCCCGTAGTCCCTACGGTTAATATTACAAGCAGACATCTCATTAGGTTAATCGATTAAGCTTGGTTTTCGCTTATAATCTAGTTACATTCCTT
>JAHRFX010000047.1 GCA_019084405.1 Methanobacterium sp. | reverse complement strand
CAGGGTGTCTGATCTAGTGTGAAAATTCACCTGTTATCTGACTTTAATTTCACACACAAACAATTATTTAGATTTCCCTGATAAAAGTACAATTGAATATTCATCATATATTAAAAAGAGGCCTTAAGAATCGGAATATTTATTAATAATGAGATATAATATTTTATTGGCTGATAAAAATGAATATCCCGTTAAATCCCGATTCAAAAGACCCTATTTGGACTCTGTTTGACAAAGTAATTAAACTTATCGATAGCAGAAGTTTTCAGCAAAAATTGGCTCGAAACAAGCTGCAAAGCATAGAACGATATCAAACTATGCTAAAAAATGATATTATTAGCATCATATTTTAATTTAGAAGTATCACATCTTCACTCTGAGGTAAAAAAACCGTGAAAAGCTCCGGAAATTCTTAAATATTAACAACCCATTAACATTAAAACAAATCAGAGAGGTTTATTCACGAAAAAAAATGAACAAAAATACCTGGAAATGGCATTAAAAACATTAAATAAACTAGAATTTAAAAAAATACGAAGTGTTAAAACCGTTTTACTTGATTCAACCCCTTTACTTATAGATTTGAAATTTAATGGGAAGTTTATTTCAAAGCAAACTTGCCTTGATAAAGACTACAAAAGAGGCTTTTCCACCTCTAAAGACCATTATGCAGGCTTCCAAATGACATTAGCAGTAGAATATGAAACATTAAGACCACTTGCAATTTTAATCCATCCTGGTTCACCGAATGACGCGAAAATATTTGACAAAATGATGTATGAACTGAAAAGAAGAAGATTGCTAAAAAAAGGACAATTAGTAATTGCAGATAGAGGATTTTACAGTGCCTGTAACTACTTAACCGGAATAAACAAATACAAAATCATTCCGTTAGTATTCCCAAGGAAAAAACCAACATTAAAAGTCTTAAAAGATAAAATAATTCAATCCGTTAGATTAATTTTAACTATGAAAATAAATCCGGACAAACATATCAGGAATTACGAAACCGATTATTCGAATTACTTCCTAAATGGGAGGATCTACGCCGAACAAGATGGAAAAATCGAGAAAGTATTCCAATTCCTAAAAGAAAATTTAGGCTTAAGCCATACACACATATACCAAACGATCCGTCTATAAAAAAGCATATCTAAATGTACTTTTACTAGGAATACTAATATCCAATGGCCAAAACGAAATCAAAGAAATTTACACCATGCAAAATTTCACTTAAAACAGACACCCTGTTTTGTAGGTGGATATTTGAATAATTTTCTATTATTTAAATGAGTAAATGGAATAGATTTAAAATGAATTTTTTTTTTAAAATGCTGCTTTAAGAAATTTGATTTTTGAAGTTTAAGTTTTGCAAAAATTTTTAATCCACTTAGAATACATAAGCATAATCATTGAAATTTACTAGAATAAATAAGAAGCATAGTCATTGAATTTAGGGTATAAAGTGTAAAAAGAGGGTTTTAGTATAATTAATGAAAAAATGGTCCATCCCATCAAATGTGGTCCTGCTCTCATACACCTCCTCCAGGAGGAGCAGGTGGAATATATATTTGGCCACCCTGGTGAACAGGTACTGCCTTTGTATGATGCTCTTCGTGTTTCAAATATAAATCATATCCTGGTAAGACACGAACAGGCTGCAGCTCATGCTGCCGATGGTTATGCTCGTTCGTCGGGCAAAATCGGAGTTTGCATTGCTACTGCAGGTCCTGGAGCTTTAAACCTGGTTATGGGAGTTGCTACTGCCTATAAAGATGCAGTGCCTATGCTGGTTATTACCGGAGATGTGCCCACCTATCTTAAAGGTGAAGGTGGCTTTCAGGACCTGGAATTGTGCAATATATTCCAAAATATCACTCTGGAAAGTTTCTATGCCGAAAATGCTTCAGATTCAATTTTAAAACTTAAATTAGCACTTAAAATGCTTAAATATGGGCCAACAGGTCCGGTACATTTAAATATCCCTAAAGATGTTCTAGAAGAGGAAGTAGATTACAGTTTACTACAAGAGGTTGTAAAATATAACCTTGAAAAAGAATTTAATGATTTCCCCCAGGCAGTTAATGCTATTGAGTCTTGTAAAAAACCTTTAGTGATTGCAGGATCCGGCATTATCTGGTCTCATTCCTTGAAAACCTTCAGAAGATTTATTAATAATAATAAAATACCAGTAGCAACTACTTACCCGGCCAGAGGTGTTTTAAGTGAGTATGAAACCTTAGGTTTAGGCATGATAGGTACCCGCGGAACTGCCCGGGCAAATTATGCCGGAGCAAATTCTGACCTGATAATTGCTATGGGTTGTCGATTATCAGAACGTACCATGGTGGGAATAGAAGATGCTAAAATAATACATGTCAATATTGATTCTAAAGTATTAAGAGGCCATGTGAATATTCAGGATGATGTTAAAAATGTCCTGGATAAGTTTAAATCCTTAAATTTTCCAGATAGCTCTGCCTGGTTAAGTGAAATTAGGAAAAACTCACTTCCTTCTCAGAATTTAAATCTAAATTATGGAAACCAGAAAGGATCTTTGAAGCCACAGGAAGCTATTAAACAAATTTTAAAAGCATCAGGTGATTCTACTATTGTAAATGATGCGGGTTCTCATACCACCTGGGTTACTCTTCTAAAAAAAGTTAAAAGACCGGGATCAGTCATATTTTCTGGTTCATTTGGTCCTATGGGTTATGGATTGCCAGCCAGTATAGGGTGTTTTCTGGCCTGCCCACAATCACATACTGTAGTTATAACTGGAGATGGTGGGTTTCAAATGACCCTGCAGGAACTGGCCACCATCAAACAGGAAAAAATACCCGTGGTAATATGTATTATTAATAATCACTGCCTGGGAATAATTCGTCAATGGCAGGATACCTTCTATCAGGGGCCATTTCAGGTGGCTCTGGAAAACCCGGACTTTGTTATGTTAGGTAAATCTTATGGAATAGATTCTGTTAGAGTAGAATCTTCAGATGAAGTATTTAATGCAGTTGATAAAGCCATAAAATCTAATAAGCCCTATTTAATTGAAATTATAGTTGATCCCAAAGAGAATATTCCCTTACCCCCACAAATGCAAGAATGAACAATAAAAATATTTTTAATTAAATTTAAAAAAAAATAAGGTTAAAAAAAGAAATTCAGAGGTTTTCTGGCAGATAAACATCTGCAACAGAAGCTACACCTTCACCCATTTCAATTTCAAATCCTAATTCTCTTAATGTCATTTCTAAAGCAGATATAGTCGTTATCAGTTCCCTATGGGTTATATTACCCATGTGACCGACCCTGAAGATGTTTCCTTTGAGGTGATCCTGACCTCCAGCCAGTTCCACATGGTACTTGTTACGCATGGTACCCCGTAGCTCGGCATCAGTGACCCCTTCTGGAATATTGATGGCCGTGACGGTGGTGGAAGATACTTCTTCTTTAGGGAACAATTCCAAATTTAAAGCTTTTATTGCATTTCGTGTAGCTTTAGCAGCTAATTGATGTCTCTTTATCCTCTGATTTAAACCTTCTTCCATTATAACATTGAGTGCTTCATGCATAGCATACATCAAAGACACAGAAGGAGTATAAGGGGTTTCAGGAGGTTCTGCATTACCACTTTTTCGGTACTTTTTCAGATTTAAGTAGTAACTCTGAGACTCGATCTGATCTACTATTTCCCAGGCATCGTCACTTAAGGTAATGGCCGCCATACCTGGAGGTGCAGCTAAGCATTTTTGAGACCCAGTGACACAGATATCAATTCCATATCCATCCACATCCACTTCATCTCCACCTAAAGAAGAAACGGTATCCACCACATACAATGCATCATAATCCGGCATAATTTTTCCTATTTCTTTTATAGGGTTTGCTACACCAGTTGAAGTCTCGTTGTGAACCACAGTAACTGCTTTTATGTCCTGATTATTATCCAAATAGTTTTTTATGTCCTGAGGGTTTACTGCCTCTCCCCATTCCACTTCAATGGATTCGGAGTCACCACCAAAAGCATCCACAATTTGCATGAATCTCTGGCCGAATTTACCTCCAACCACATTTAATATTTTATCTCCTGGTTGAATGATATTGGCCATTGCGGCTTCCATGGCTGCAGTACCAGACCCTGTGATTAAATAAGATTTATTGCTGGTTCTAAATACATCAGACATCATCTGTGTAGTTTCAGTTAGAATTTTACCAAAAAGAGCGCTTCTATGATTTACTATATTCTCAGACATGGCCTTCAATACTCGGGGTGCTACCCGGGTAGGTCCGGGAATCATTAATAATGTTTCATTCATTATAACAAACCTCCAACCAGATCATAATTAGGGATTTTGATCTTAGATTATTTTAGTTTCAAAGAATTATTAAATTTTAATCTACCGTTTATAACTTGGATTATAAAAAGATTTATTATTAATCAATTAAATGAAAAAATTAATATTCCGTGTAAATATTTGAAATCTTTTTGATGGATAAAAGGAAGGATTAATAGTGTTTTAAGCATTTTTTTAGTCCTTTAATATACATATGCATGAATATCATTAAAAAATGGATTAATTGAATAAGTGTAGTCTCTTGATGTGATAAATTTATTTATGGTATCTATTAATTTAATTACATGGAACTTGAAGTTTGGATGGGTTGGTATGAAGAAATTCTAAAAAAATTTGGATTTCGCAAAGAAGATGATGAGAAAACAGCCCGGAGTTTAAATGAAATATTAGGAAAAGCAGGTGCACTTTCACTTTCAGAATTGCCTTCTGGAGAAAATTTCATTGTATTTGGAGCAGGTCCTTCCCTCAAAAAGCATGTAAAATCTATAAAAAAAGTTTACTCCGATAATTTTATTCTGGTTGCTGCTGATGGAGCAACTACTGCCCTTTTAGAAGAGGATATGATCCCACATATAATTGTAACTGATTTAGATGGTAAGATAGATGATTTATTAAGTGCAAATAATAAAAATGCATGTATGGTGGTACATGCCCATGGAAATAATCTGGAAAACATTTTAAAATATTCAGGTTCCTTAAAAAAGGTTATGGGAACCACTCAAAGTGTTCCTTTGAAATATGTGCATAATTTTGGGGGATTTACTGATGGAGACCGGGCAGTTTTTTTAGCAGTGAAATTAGGGGCTAAAAAAATAATGTTAGCAGGAATGGACTTTGGAAAGGTAGTTAGCAAATATTCCCGGCCCGAAATAGATTCTGAAGTGGGGCCTGCTGATCCTATTAAAGCATTAAAATTGGAATATGCTGAAAAATTAATTCAATGGATAATAAAAAACGAAAAAGTTGAAGTATGTGATTTAACCCGTTTAAATGATATAGAAAAGTTTTTAAAAAATTAAGTAATGTATTGCAGAGCCAACATCCATTGTAAATTTCCATACTGTAACTATTATATTAATTTATATTAGGTGAAACAAAGGTAATGTTATGGATATAAAAGACATCCTGCTACATGATGAAACCATTTTTAAGGATATTAATGCCTTTAATCCAGATTATGTTCCTAAAAATTATAATTATCGGGATTCACAGATGGAAGCTCTTGCTATTTGCATCCGCCCTGCTTTAAAAGAAGGAAGGCCAGTTAATTCTGTTATACTTGGTTCGTGTGCCACTGGTAAAACCACTGCTATTAAAAAAATCTTTGAAATGGTTGAAAGCAGTTCTGAACAGATTGTTTGTTGTTATATAAATTGTCAGTTGCATACCACCCGTTTTGGAATTTTTTCCCAGATTTACAATAAGATTTTCGGACATTATCCTCCTGAAACAGGGGTTCCATTTTCCAGGATCTATCAGAGTATTATGCAGAAACTGGCATCTGATAAAAAAGCCCTGGTAATTGCTTTAGATGATGTGAATTATCTATTCCACAGTAAAAATGCCAATAAAATATTTTATGATATTTTAAGAGCATATGAAGTATTTCCCGGAGTTAGAACTGGAGTTTTTGCCATCTTATCAGATATAGAGTTCAGATATGCTCTGGACAAAAATGTTAACTCGGTTTTTATTCCCCAGGAAATTGTTTTTTCGCCTTATACTCACCGGGAAATGTTCAACATTTTAATGGATAGGGTGAAAATAGGTTTCTATCCAGATGTGGTTTCAGATGAAATTCTGGAAGAAGTAGCAAACTATGCTTCAGAAAATGGAGATTTAAGAGTAGGTATTGATCTTTTAAGAGTATGTGGTAATCTTGCAGAGGCTGAAGCTTCACGTACTATAGAAAAAAAACATTTAGACCAGGCAGTAAAAAGCAGCGGGCCGGTGAATCTTATGCATACCCTTAAATCACTATCCTCTGCAGAATCAGATCTTCTTAAAATTATAAGTAAATTTAATGATGAAAACTTAACTGCAGGAGATTTGTATAAGCTTTTTAAGGAAAAAGGAGGAAGTAGTTATTCTTCATTCAATAGGATACTGGATAAATTAGAGTTTTTAAGATTGATAGATACCAAATTCACAGGAAAAGGAATGAGGGGGAACTCCCGGCTGATTATTTTAAGATTCAACCAGGAGGGAATCAATAAATGCATGGCTACCCTCTAAATCATAAATTAATATGGGGGCTTGGCAGGAAATTTTTAGGAGGTCTTGTAAATTTATACTCCTGCCGGGAAATTCGAGTTAGGGATAGCAGTCGCATAAACTATGCTTGCCAGAATTAATATAGTGATAAAGAGTATCACCATGCATGATTGAATGTCAATGGGGCCTAAATCAATTAAAGACCTTTTTTTTCTTAAATTTGGAATTGAATCCGATTTGCTAAGTTTAAACATTAAAATCACTTCCAGATAAGCATAGTTGTTTAAAGAACTATTTAAAAAAAGAGATAGAGAGCGTGTGAAAAGTAATCAGTAGTATTTACATAGGCATATAAATAGGATTAATACTGGATTCAATAAATATCCATTTAATCAACATTCATACATTAAATAGAGTTAATAACCACCCCCGACCCTATAAAATTATCCCATAATGTTAAAATACCCTTAATTAAGGAGAGTTATATTTTGAATAATAATTTTGATTCAAGTAATGGATCCCAGCTTAAATTCGAATTTTTTGATGTGACTGCAGATGCAGGTTACTGGGCTTATGGATCTACCTTAGAAGAGTCATTTGAAAATGCTGGTCTGGCTATGTTCGAAGTAATGACCAGTACCTCCCAGATCCAGAAAGTGGAAAAAAGAGAAATTGAAGTTAAATCAGAAGATAAGGTATCTCTTCTTTATGATTACCTGGAAGAACTCATATTTTTACATGATGTGGAATTTCTGGTGTTTTCAGATTTTAAGGTGAATATTGAAAAACAGGGGGAAGATTATGTTCTCCATGGTTTTCTCATTGGTGAAGAATTCAACCCTAAAATTCATGAAAGAAGGGATGAAGTAAAAGCGGTTACATTCCATATGATGGAAGTTATAGAGGAAAATGGATATAAGGTGAGGGTCATATTAGATTTATAAAATAGTGTCTTCTCCAATGATTGAGAAGAATAGAAAGTTAAGAGGGTTTATTATTGATTTTATATTGATGATTATATTTTATTAAATATGATTTCCAGTGGATTATTTCCATCAGGAAGTAGTTAAATTTAAAAAAATTTATAGAGGGTTATTATGAGTATGGAAGAAGTTCTAAACAAAGTGAGAGAATGTGTTTGGGAAGTTCCCAGCGACTATAAAAAAGGTATGAGGGTTCCTGGACGAATTTTTCTGGATGATAGTTCATTAAAAGATCTGGAAAAAGGTGCTGTGGATCAGGTGGCCAATGTGGCATCTTTACCCGGAATTCAAAAGTTTTCCATTGGATTACCTGATATCCACTTTGGATATGGTTTCAGTATTGGGGGAGTAGGTGCATTCAGTGCCAGGACAGGAGTTATAAGTCCCGGGGGAGTTGGATTCGATATAAATTGTGGGGTCAGAATGGTAAGAACAAATCTCACCCAGGAAGAAATCCAGCCAAAAATCAAAGAACTCATAAATACTCTTTTTAAAAATGTTCCATCTGGAGTGGGAAGTAAGGGGAAAGTAAGACTCGCTGGAGGCCAGATAGATGAAGTACTTAACCAGGGTGCAGAATGGGCTGTGGAAAATGGTTATGGCTGGGAAGAAGACTTAAAATATCTGGAAGAAAATGGGAAAATGGAAGACGCCGACTCAGAAAAAGTCAGTGAAAAGGCTAAAAAAAGAGGTATCCCCCAATTAGGTTCATTAGGTTCGGGGAATCATTTTTTAGAGGTTCAAAAAGTTGAAAGCATTTTTGAGCCCTCTGCTGCTGAAAAATTTGGAATCAGAGAAGGTGAAATAGCCGTGCTTATTCATTCTGGATCCCGGGGTTGTGGCCATCAGGTCTGCTCAGATTATCTCCGGATAATGGATAAAGCTTATAAACGGCACAAAATAAATATTCCTGATCGGCAACTTGCCTGTGCACCTGTAGATTCTGATGAAGCCCAGGATTATTTTAAGGCCATGGCAGCAGCAGCTAATTACGGTTGGGCTAATCGACAAATGATCTTGCACTGGGTAAGGGAATCTTTTGAAGATATTTTCCAAAAAAGTGCAGAAGATATGGGGATGAGCGTACTCTATGATGTGGCCCATAACATTGCCAAAAAAGAAGTCCATGAAATAAAGGGTAAGCCCACCAAGTTATATGTGCATCGTAAGGGAGCTACCCGTGCATTTGGACCAGGTAGAAAAGAAATACCCTCTGATTATAGAGAAACTGGCCAGCCAGTATTGATTCCCGGTACCATGGGTACTGCTTCTTACCTACTCCATGGTACCCAGACCGCTATGGAAGAAACATTCGGTTCAACCGCTCATGGAGCCGGTCGAAAGATGAGTAGGGCTGGTGCCAAAAGAGAGTATAAGGGAGAAGAAGTTCAAAAATACCTGGAAAGTAAAGGCATTGTCATAAAGGCAACTTCCATGCCAGTGGTGGCTGAAGAAGCACCAGGTGCCTATAAAGACGTTGATGAAGTTGTAGAGACTGTTCATAAGACAGGTATTTCTAAGCTAGTTGCTAAAATGGTTCCTTTAGGTGTAGCCAAGGGTTAATTCCCTTAATTTATTTTTTAAATCTGCATAAATTTAGAAACATACATGCTTAATTTATATAATATCCAGTTCATAGTGGATTTTTTATTAATTCAGGGTTTAGATATAATTATAATCAAATTGGTGGTGAATTAATGATAGGGATTATTGGCGGTACTGGAGTTTATGAAATTACAAAACAGGGACAGGACATAAAAAAAAAAGTAATTGAAACACCTTATGGTAATTCTCCCGAGATATCATTATTTAGATTCCATGAAAAGGACATAGCTTTCATTCCTCGCCACGCATCTGATCATGATTATCCACCTCATATGATTAATTACCGGGCCAATCTGTGGGCCTTGAAGAAGATAGGGGTAACTCAAATTTTAGCAACCAATGCAGTGGGATCACTTAAAAAATCAGTTGCACCAGGCGATTTTGTTATACCTCACGATTTTCTGGATTTTACTAAAATGCGTCCGGGGACTTTCTATGATGAACGAACCGTTCACATAGACATTACCTCCCCTTACTGTAGTAATTTAAGATCGGTTTTAATATCTTCCAGCAGGGTAGTAGATCAAGGAGTATACGTATGTACGGAAGGGCCTCGTTTTGAAACTGCTGCTGAAATTAAGATGTTTCAAATTCTGGGCGGAACCCTGGTAGGCATGACAGGAATACCGGAAGTTATACTGGCCAGAGAATTGGAAATGTGCTATTCAAGTATCTGCCTGGTTTCCAATTATGCGGCATCAATCTCCCCCCACAAATTAACCATAGATGAAGTATTTGAAATAATGGAAAAAAGAAAAAGCGACCTGGTTAATCTTATAGAATCCACAATTAAGTCCCTGAGTTATGAAGAAGATTGTCCCTGCCAAAATGCTTTAGCAGGGGCCGAAGTGGATGAGTTATGATATTACTTTGAATATTATTAAGGAGAAGCATAATACTTAAAAGAGACTATTATGCCGGATCTGGACATATAATCATTTCTGGATTAATTTTTGCAGTTTGAAATAGCAATAAGTACCTATGATAATACCCTGGCTAAAAGAGTATTATAATTATTAAGTTTAAAATGCACTTCTTATTGATTCACATTTATTTAATCTATTTTTAAACTACTCTCCACCCGGTATTCTCTAAGTATTTCTAGAAAATCATAAACTATTAAACACCATATCCTAACCATGACATCTGTTCCAAAGAATTTCACCATATATTTGGAAAATAAATAATAATCGGCAGGATATTTCTTAAGTTTAGATTATTTTTAATCTCTGTTCCTGAGCATAGTCCGTAATAATATATTTAAAATCCTTAAAATAGGTTTAAAAATACAAATTAGGAATATAGTAACTACTAAAGATGAAAATATTATTTTAAAGATTTTTAGTTAAGTTATATAAATAAAATAGATAAAATAATTTTAAAGGAGTGATTTTATGCAAAAAGTACTTTTGGTATGTGCCAGCCCCCGAAAAAAAAGTAATACCATGCAGGTTCTTGAAGAATGTGCTAAAGAAATAGAGCAAAATGGTCTGGAAGCAGAGATCGTATCACTTAGAAAGATGAATATTGATTCCTGTCATGCCTGTCTTAAATGTGCTAAAATAAAAAAGTGTAAAATTGATGACGGGCTAAATGAAATCATAGAAAAAATCAGGGAATCTGAAGGATTCATTGTGGGAAGTCCTGTTTATTTTGGGACAGCCCGGGGATCCCTTATGGCCGCACTACAGAGAATTGGAATGGTATCTAGAGCCACTGATAAATTTTTAAGCTGGAAAGTAGGGGGCCCTATTGCTGTAGCCCGAAGAGGGGGTCATACTGCCACCATTCAGGAAATGCTAATGTTCTTTTTTATTAATGACATGATTGTTCCCGGATCCACCTACTGGAACATGGTATTTGGTTGGGCTCCTGGAGAAGTAGAAGAGGATGAAGAGGGTAGAGATACTATAAGGCATTTTGGAAATAATGTGGCCTCTCTTATTAAGAAAATAAAAGATTAATTTTTGATATCAGCCAGGTGTGGAAATGTCCAGCCGGGAGTTATATGAAAATTTAACCAAATATTATGATAAAATATACTCTAAAAAGGATTATTGGAGAGAATACGAATTTATTGAAGTTGTTATCCCGCATCATCAGATATCAAGAAATGTTCTTTTAGATGGGGCATGTGAAACTGGAGGTCATGTGTAATTACTCAAAAATAAATTTAAAGTCATGGGAGCGGATATTAACAAAGAAATGATTAATCATTGCCCGGGACAAAGTTCCTGAAGTGAAATTTATTGAAGTAGACATTAAGAATCCTAATTCTATGGAAACCCCGGTTTTTATAGGTTTAAAATAATTTTTAATGATTTAAAGGTGATTTGATGAAAATTGCAATTACTACCTCTGATGGAGATAATGTATCCCATTTTGGAAAGGCTAAAATTTTACCAGTATATGAGTTTGATGAAAAAAGTCTTAAATTAACTTTTTTAGAAAATAGAAAATCTCAGATAGATCTCTCTAGGAAACATCAATGGAACATGCTTTTGGACATGATAAAAGATTGTGATGTACTAATCAGTGCTCAGGCAGGTATGAATGCTAAATTTGGTCTGGAAAATGCCAGTATAAAGGTAGTTCTGGATGAAGGAATTGTGGAAGAAGTACTGGAAAGATATAAAAAACATGTAGAATTCCTGAATAAACCATTATTCTAATTGATTATTACATTAAACTGTATCCAATAATATATTTTAAGATTTAATCAATCATGATATTTAAATAAAAAAATTAAGAGTTTATAAGAAGATTATGCCAGAATTTATAATTTTTTATTTTTAAAAGAGTGATGAATAACTAAAAGCCAGTACCACACTTTTAAATACTAGAAATAAAAAAAGTTAAGGTACCCCTTGGGCGGGTCTTTAATTAATTCTCAATTTTAATAGGGATATAATGCCTGAAAATTAAAACTATAAATATAGGTTTATTTTGATAGGTGTTTAACACAGGCATCTGAAGGTTGAAAATATAAGAGGCACTTGAATAAATTTATAAGCTATAAATAAAGATTTATGTAAACGAATTTTGAATATTGCTAATAATACAATTTTAAGTGTTCTTTATAAGAATTTAAAATTCTTTTTACCTACATATTTCACAAATTAAAGGTGATTAATAATGGCTAAAGCTAGACGAAGAAGAGTAAGAGATACATGGAAAGAAAAACAGTGGTACAGGATAATTAGTCCAGAAGGATTTGGAGAAGATGAAATAGGAATTACTCCTTCAAGAGACCCTGATTTTCTAGTAAAAAGAAAAGTAGAAGCCACCATGAGAGAGTTAGCTGGTGACTTTTCCAAGCAATATGTAAAATTAAAGTTCCAGGTCAAAAATGTGGTGGGAGATACCGCACATACCAAATTTATAGGGCATGAAGTGACCACTGATTATGTAAGAAGCATGATTAGGCGTGGAAGCAGTCGAATAGATGCTCCTGTTATTGTGGAAACCAAAGAAGGATATAACATTAAATTGCATGTGCTGGCTATTACCACTCGCCGGGCCAAGTCCTCCCAGCAAAAGTTCATGCGAGAAACTATAGACGAACTCTTAAAGAAAATTGTTGCGGATAAAAGTTTCACTGAACTGGTAGAAGCTGTGGTAACTGGTAAAATAGCATCTGAAATTTATCACCGTGCTAAAAAGATTTATCCACTCAAAAGAGTTGAAATTATAAAAACCAAGGTTTTAGAAGAACCACAATAAATTTTTTTTTTTGGTATTTTCAATATTAAAACCGGAAAACTGGGACCAATATGATAAGCTCATTATATGTGATCCTCTGTCTGATAATAGGGCTCTTGACTTACATTCGAGGCGCCCTTGATCTATGGGGATCTATTTTTATGGTTGTCATGGGCATCATAATTATTTTTTCTGCCGGTTTTAACTGGCTTGTTTTAATCTTAATTTTTCTTATTCTGGGTTTTGTATCAACCAAATATCGCCATGATTATAAAAAAGAAATTGGTGTTTACGAAGGAAAAAGAAGTGCCAAGAATGTTATTTCAAATGGGATTGTTCCCTTTGTAATGGCTGCATTTGGTTCCTATGATGGTTTTGTAGGGGGATTTATTGGTTCTGTAGCCACCGCCACAGCCGACACCCTGGCCAGTGAAGTTGGTGTGGTACAAACCCCTCGCTTGATTACCACTCTAAAAAAAGTTGATCCAGGTACTGATGGAGGAATATCAGTTTTAGGAACCGTTGCAGGAATTGTAGGAGCGGGAATTATTGGATTTTTTGCTTATATTTTAGGAATTTACCCGGACCCCCTGGTTTCATTGAAGATATCCATAATTGCAGGTACCGTCGGTTGTTTTATGGATAGCATTCTGGGAGCAGTTTTAGAGCGAAGAAATTATCTGAATAATGAACATGTAAATTTATTAGCCACACTTACCGGTGCTTTTCTGGGAATTTTACTGGTTTGATGCCATGAAAAGGTGAAAACATGACAGGGATAATAATGATAATTGATGGGATGGCAGATCGTCCCCTGAAAGAAATTGATTATAAAACTCCATTGGAAGCAGCCAATATTCCCCATATGGATAAAATGGCTAAATCCGGTATAAATGGAATCATGGATCCTATAAAACCAGGTATCCGGGCCGGGAGTGATACTTCCCACATTTCCATATTAGGATATGATCCTTATGAGGTTTATACTGGAAGAGGTCCTTTTGAAGCTGTCGGTGTTGGCCTGGATGTCATGCCTGGAGATATTGCATTCCGGTGTAATTTTTCCACCTCCAATGAAGAAGGAATAATAACTGATAGAAGGGCAGGTAGAATAAGGGAAAAAACAGATGAAATTGCATCCACTCTAAATTCTATGCAGATAGAAGGTTTTGAAGACGTGGAAATAATTTTTAAAGAATCAACCGGTCACCGGGCCGTGCTTCTATTGAGAGGGAAAGGTTTATCTGATCAGGTATCTGATTCCGACCCCAAATATGATGGTAAATCTCCTAAAGAAGTTTTAGCTCTGGATTCTTCTCCAGAAGCTATTAAAACTGCTGCTATTTTGAATAAGATAGTGAAAAAATCATATGACCTGCTAAAAGACCATCCGGTTAATATGAAACGCAGGGAAAATGGGGAAAATCCGGCCAATATAATACTTCCACGTGGTGCTGGAGCTGTGCCAGATGTAATGCCATTTAATGAAAAATATGGGCTTAAATCAGCTTGTATTGCAGAAACTGGATTGATAAAAGGAATTGCTCGATTAGCTGGAATGGATGTGGTTGAGGTAGATGGTGCCACCGGTGGAATAGACACTAATTTAAATAATATCGCCAAAAGCATCCTTGAACATGCTCAAAAAGATTATGAATTCATTCTTATAAATATTGACGGGGCAGATGAAGCCGGCCATGATGGAGATCTTCAGGAAAAAATAAAATTTATTGAAAAGGTAGATGCAGTGGTGGAAAAGGTTAAGCAAATACCTGAAACCTATTTCATACTCACTGCCGATCATTCCACCCCCATATCTGTTATGGACCACACCGGCGACCCGGTCCCGATAGTAATTAATGGCCCTGAAATAAGGGTGGATGATGTGGAACAATTTAATGAAAATGCTGCCACTAAGGGAGGATTGTGTCGCATCAGGGGATCGGATGTGATGAACATCCTGCTGGATTTAATGAACAAATCTGAAAAATTTGGGGCATAAAAATGTCATATCAATCTGCAGAAAAACAAGAAGCTATACCCCGTCTTTTTGGTACTTCTGGAATAAGGGGAAAAATAGGATCTGATATAACCACCCCACTGGCTTTAGATGTTGGAAAAGCTTTAGGTACTTATTTAGGTGGAAAAGGAAAAGTTGTGGTGGGTTATGATACCCGAACATCAAACCACATGCTGGAAAAAGCTTTATGTGCGGGTTTAATGGAATGTGGATGTAATGTATTGGAATTAGGAATGGTACCTACTCCTGTAGTTGGATTTTCCGCTTCCCGTTTAAATGCAGATGCCGGAGTAATGATTACTGCTTCCCACAACCCCTCCCCCGATAATGGAATTAAATTGTGGAATAGGGATGGGATGGCTTATACCAGCAAACAGGAACGAGAAATAGAGTACCTACTTCACCAACAAAAGTTCCTGAATATGAGCTGGGATCATCTTGGTTCAATAGAAAAAGAAGATGAAATCATAAACCAGTACATTAAAGAAGTTCAGGGAATGGTAAATATCCTGCCAGGATTAAAGGTAGTGGTGGACTGTGGTTCCGGTGCTGCTTCTTATTTATCCCCCATTATTTTAAGAAAGGTAGGATGTGAAGTTATTTCATTGAATTGTCAACCTGATGGATTCTTTCCAGGGCGTAAAGTTGAACCTAATGAAGAAAACCTTGATGTCCTTATGAAAACTGTTAAAATGACTAAATCTGATTTGGGAATAGCCCATGATGGAGACGGGGATCGAATGGTTGCAGTTGACGAAAAAGGGAATATGGCGAACTTCGATAAGTTACTGGCCTTAATCTCACAGGCTATTGGTGGAAAAATAATTACTACCGTGGATGCTTCGCTGTGTATGGATGAGTGTTTAGCTACTGTAGGCGGGGAAATAATCAGAACCAGAGTGGGAGATGTGCATGTAGCCCAGTCTATTATGGAAAATCATGCTTCTTTTGGAGGAGAACCCTCAGGTACCTGGATACATCCTGATTTTTGCATGTGCCCTGATGGAATATTATCTGCACTAAAAGTTGTAGAACTTGTTTCCACAAAAGGACGTTTATCTGAATTATTACAGTCCATCCCAGATTATCCCAGTATCCGGGAAAAAATACCCTGTTCTGGTGAGGATAAAAATAAGGTGATGGAAATGGTAAATTCTTCTCTGGAAAATCAATTTAAGAATGTGGTGGATGTTAATAATATTGACGGGGTCAGGATTTCTTTTGAAGATGGTAGCTGGGTTCTGGTGAGACCTTCTGGAACTGAAGCATATATTCGCATAACTCTGGAAGCCAAGACAAAAAAAATGGCCGAGGACATCAAACAGATCTCAACCGAGTTTATTAAAGCTGCACTTGAATGAATTTTATAATTTATTAAAAGAATCCCCTACGAAATAAATTATTATGTAATGAAAATTTATTTTATTATTCAAATCCAGTTCAAAGTAAGGAGGAAATATTTTGAAAGCGGTGATTTTAACTGCGGGAGAGGGTACCCGGATGCGACCTTTGACTCTCACCCGCCCTAAAACGATGCTTCCAGTTGCAGGAAAACCTATAATTCAATACAATATTGAAGCACTTCGAGATGCAGGAATCAAGGAAATTCTAATGATAGTGGGTTATCAGGAAAACATGGTGCGGGATTATTTTAAAGATGGAAAGGACCTGGGAGTTAAAATTAGTTACATAACTCAACAAAGCCGTTTAGGTACGGCACATGCCATAGGGTTTGCCCGTGAATTTATTAAGGAGCAATTCATAGTCCTTAATGGAGATATTATCATTGATCCCTTACTTTTAAATGACTTAATTCAAAAGTATTCTGATTTTAATGCTAAATCAATGATGGTGCTTACTGAAGTAGAAGACCCCTGTTCCTTTGGTGTAGTGATGCTAAACGGAAATAAAGTAACAGAGATTATTGAAAAACCAGAAGCGGGAGAAGCCCCAAGTAATTTGATTAATACCGGTATATACGTTTTTGATCCTGATATTTTTTCCTGTATTGAAAAAACCCCTGAATCAAGCCGGGGAGAGTATGAAATAACAGATTCTTTAAAGATACAAATGGAAGAAGGTAAAAAAGTAGCAGGGGTGGTTTCCAATAAAAAATGGATAGATATAGGCAAACCATGGGAACTTCTAAAAATCAATGAAGATTTTTTAAATAATATGGAAAGTAAAATAGAGGGCGATGTAGAAAAAGGAGCTACCCTGGAAGGGATGGTAGTTTTAGGTAAGGGTAGTATAATTAGGGCTGGTTCTTATATTCAGGGCCCGGTACATATTGGTGAAAACTGCGATGTAGGTCCCAACTGTTATTTAAGAAAGTATACATTCCTTGGAAAAAATGTAAGGGTTGGAAATGCAGTTGAAATTAAAAATTCAATTATAATGGACCATACCAACGTTAATCACCTTTCATATATAGGTGATTCTATTATAGGATCCCGATGTAATATTGCTGCCGGAACCAATATTGCTAATCTTCGTTTTGATGATAAAAAAATTAAATTAAATATAAAAGGCGAAAAGGTGGATAGTGGCAGAAGGAAATTTGGAGTGGTGTTTGCTGATGGGGTAAAGACCGGTATAAACTCCAGTTTTAACCCCGGCGTGACAGTAGGCTGCAACTCATCTATTGGGGCGGGAGCAGTTATACACCAGGATATTGATTCAGAAAAGATGGTCATGGTAAAACAGGAACATATTATAATTGATAAAAATAAAAAATAATTATAATTACCCTGATATCCCCCAGCCACTATAAATGATTTTAATGGTGTTAAGTTAATTAAATAGGGTGTTTTAATGAAAAAAATTCATTCCAGTGTACGTCTATTTCCCGGTGCCCATGTCCAGGGAAAAGTTGAAATTGATGAAAATTCTTCCGTTTGGTACAATGCCGTTGTAAGAGGAGATATAGAACCTATAAAAATTGGAAAATACTCCAATATTCAGGATAACTGCGTGGTACATTCTTCAACAGATTATCCGGTCAAAATAGGAGATTACGTTTCAGTGGGACATGCTGCAGTATTGCATGGATGCAGCATAGAGGAAAATGTGCTGATTGGCATGAATGCCACTGTTTTGAATGGTGCCCATATAGGGAAAGATTCCGTGGTGGGGGCCGGTGCCGTAGTCACTGAAGGAAAAAAATTCCCTGCCAAAAGTTTGATTATAGGGATGCCTGCCAGGTTAATTAAAGAGCTTAATGAGGAAGAAATTGAATCTATTAAAAAAAATGCTTTAAGATATAGTGCTCTTTCCCATGAAAATCCATGATTTAATGGGATATATGGATTTTATGATGAATATTATCTTTTTAAAAAATACCCCCTCTTTAAAATGTTAAATCATTACATTACGCTTTAAAGAATATTTTTAGGAGTTATTTAAACATAGTATATATTAAAAATTAATTTAAGTGATTATATGGTTAAAATTCGGAAAATTATCAATGAATTAGACCCTTACATTCCCGGTAGATCCATAAAGGAAATTGCTGATGAGTATTCACTCCAGAAAGAAGATATAATAAAATTAGGTTCCAATGAAAATCCCCTGGGTCCCTCACCCCGGGCCATAAAAGCATTGGAAGGGGAGCTGCATTTAATTAGCCAATACCCTGAATCGGGATTAGGGGACCTTAAAGAAGAAATAGCGAAATATTCTGGTGTTTCTGCCCCGGAAGTTATTATTGGAGGGGATGGCGCTGACGAAATAATTGATATGCTGGGAAAAACATTTTTAGATCCAGGATGTGAATTTATAGTTCCATTACCATCTTATATGTACTACGAATTCATCCTGCGCACCCATGGGGCCATCCCAGTTTATGGACACTGGGATGTGGAAGAAAATAAGCTGGATGTTGCGTCTGTGCTTGGTGCTATCACCCCTAAAACCCGATTAATATTCCTGTGTTCGCCAAATAATCCAACTGGTGGTTTAATTGATAAGGAAGATATTGAAACCATATTAAGTTCCACTGATGCTTTAGTAGTAGTGGATGAAGCTTATTTTGAATTTTCAGGAGTAAATAATGTTGATCTTCTCCTTAAATATGAAAACTTATTTATACTCCGCACATTCTCCAAAGTAATGGGACTGGCAGGTATGAGGATTGGATATGGGCTTTCCAATCCCCGGATAATTGAATACATGCACCGGGTGAAGCCTGTTTTTAGTTTAACCAACTTATCACACATTGCAGCTCTGGCCACACTTAGAGATACTAATTATTTGGAAGAATCAACCCGGGCCTCTGTTGAAAGCAGGGAATTCCTATATGAAAAAATCTCCAGCATAGAACAGTTGAAGGTTTTTAAATCTAAAGCAAATTATTTGCTGGTTGATGTACGCAAAACAGGCATGAATTCATCCCAAATAGTAAAAAAACTATTGGAAAAAGGGATAATAGTTAGAGACTGTAAATCATTTAAAGGTCTGGATGACTACTGGATCAGGGTTAGTGTAGGTACCATCCCGGAGGATGAAAGGTTCATTGAAGTATTGAAAAATATAGTAAATAATAAGAACTGAAATTAGAAAACTAAATACGATTTTAATATGCCGGATTTTATTAAGTAATTAAAAAATGTGGGCTAAATGAAAATTGGTGGTACCAATATATCTTCCTTTGATTTACCTGGAAAAATGGCGCTGGTTATTTTTACAGGGGGCTGTACTTTAAGGTGTCCCTACTGCCATAACCCGGAAATAATTGATGGAGGGGATGAAGTAAAGTTAGAGGAAGTTTTTAAAAAAATAGAAGATGCCTCTGAGTTTGTGGATGGGGTGGTAATCACCGGGGGAGAGCCTTTAATGCAATGCCAGGATATAAAGAAAATTTTAAAATACGTCCATTCGCAGGGTCTTTTAGCCAAATTGGATACCAATGGATGTTTTCCAGAGAGACTGCAGCATATAATTGAATTGGTGGATTATGTTAGTCTGGATATAAAAGCTCCCTTCGACCGGTATGAAGATTTGATTGGTTCAGATATAGGGAAAGAAGTAGAAAAAAGTATGGAAATTGTTTTGAATTCCCCAAATACTTTTTTAGAATGTAGAACTACCTATGTACCTACCCTGCTTAATGAAAAAGATATTTACCAGATTTCAAGAGAAATAAATTGTGATTTATATACATTGCAGCAATTTAGAAATAGGATAGTTCTGGATCCATCTCTTGAATCAATTCCCAGTCCCTCCAGAGAATTTTTAGAGGAACTGGCAAAAAAAATAAAACCCCTTCTCAATAAAGTGAAAATAAAAACCTCTGAATTTGGGGAAGAAACCATATAAAACTGTTTTTTATATAGTATATTAAAATGAATTAAAAATAAATCTAGAGTGATTTAATGCCAATATTATCCTTTGGAAGCCGTAATATTGATCTTATTACTGGTAAAAAAACAATGACCATCAGGAAGTTATGGAAAAAGCCTGTAAAAAAAGGGGATAGGCTTCATTGTTACTGGAACCTGGTTTCTAAAGAAAGGGAGAAAGTTTTTGAAGCAGAAGTTATGGATGTGAAAATATTAACTTTCCATGAACTCTTGAAAAGAGATGATCTAATTCAAGAAGAAGGTTTTAAGGATTCTGAAGAATTAGAAACAGAATTTCATAAAATGTATATCGAGGAGTTAAAAAAAGATACTCTTTTTCAGGTGATTAGATTCAATAAATTACCTATAGAATTATGGGAAGGGGAAAAAATCGATGAAAAAGCCATGATAACCCAGAGAGCCGATATTTTATTTGATTCTGGAAAATATAACCAATCGGCCATGTGCTACAATGCTGCTTTGAAATTTGATCCCCAGGACATTTATCTCTTAAATAAAAAAGGGGATAATCTAAGCCGTTTAGGTAAATTTGAAGAGGCAATTAAATGTTATAATCAGGCTTTAAATATAGATCCTGAAAATGAATTCGTATGGAATAATAAAGCCATAGCTCTTTTAAATTCTGGAAACCCTGAAAAAGCATTAAAATCAAGTCAAAAAGCATTAAAGATTAATCCAGCTAATTCAGTGATATTGTATTGGCAGGGATTTATTTTAGAAATGTTAGGACAATATAAAGAGGCTCTGCAAGCATATGATAAAGTTCTGGAGTTGGATTACCAGAACCCGGAGGTATGGAATGCCAGGGGTAATTTATTAAGTGAGATTGGTAATACAGAAGAAGCATTAGAAGCATATGATAAGGCTTTAGAATTATGTTTAGAAGATGAATGGGATTCAATAGCATTTAATAGAAAAGGAAATGCTCTTTTAGAGTTAGGGCGGTTTGAAGAAGCCCTGGAATGTTATGATGATGCTCTGACCCTGGAAAAAAATAATTATATTTTTTGGAGTAACAAAGGCGTGGCTTTAATGGAATTAAATCGTTTTAATGAAGCAGTAGAATGTTTTAATAAAGTTTTAAAACTTGATCCTTCTAATGATGATGCCCGGGTATTAAAAGACGAATGTCTGGAAAATTTATAATTTAAACTCTTTTTTCAAGTTTTAGGGAAATATTATATTCTTGGTGATGAAAATGCTCAGGGGTCTTTTAATACAAGAGGAATTATTGGAAAAAGTTCTCCGGAAATCCTTAAAAAATGAAAATGGAGAGAGTGTTGAAATTAATCGAAATTTAATTGAAAAACTGGTTTTGAAAAAATTAAGAAAAAAAAGATCTGTGAAAAAATACCGAAAATATGGTGTAAGCAGACAAGATCTGCAGGAAATAATAGAACTGGCACACCTCACCGGTTTGGAAGTTTTTGGAGGCCTTTCTGATTTTGAAATCATCAAAAACCACCCGAAATGGTGTAATAATTGTGGTAAATGTTGTAGAGAATCCAGTCCCATATTCATACACCGGGATGAATTAAACCCGTTATTACTTTTTAATCCTGATTTAAAAAATGAGATTGTAACTAACCCCGCTTATCCGGAGCATTATAAGTTTAAAGAGGACCTTCCCTGCAAATTCCATGACATTGAAAATAAAAAATGTTCAATCTATGATAGCAGGCCCCAGGTATGTCAAAGTTATCCCCTGATTCTAGTTGAAGTAGAAAACAAGCCACATTACATCACCCATTTGCAACCAGATTGTAATTATGTTATCTCCTTGATTCTGGAAAAGTCCATGATATTATTTGATGAATCCTTGAAAAAATTAAATTCTAAGAATTAATTATATCATAAAAAATCCATAACCAGGTGAAAAACAGTAATGGTATAAAATATCTGAAATAAAATTTTCATTAATAAGTTTGATCAAAAATTATTTTATCCCCAATTTGTTAAAATGGTTCTACTATGGATATAAAAACCAATAAATCAAAAGCCTGCATAATTCCCTATCTGCAGGATGAATACTTCTTAAACGATATGCTGGAATTTTTAGCTGGTTTGGGAAAGGCCCTGAGTTCCACCGGCATATCCGTAACCACCATCCAATCCATCCTATATAATGTTGCCCGGGCCTACCAGGTTAAGGCCGAGATACTGGTCTTTACCACATTTATAATTATCAAAGTGGGAGATGAAGAATCATCGCCCTTAACAACTGTAAATCAGATATATGGACTATCCCAACTAAATACTATTTCAGAACTCTATGAACTAATTTATAAAGTTGAAAAAGCAGAAATAAACCCTAAAGAAGGTATTAAATGCCTCAAAAAAATCAACTCACACCAGCACCGTTTTGGAAAAATCGGGATGTTAATTGGATACATTTTTTTTGCAGTGGGTTTAGGAATGTTATTGCAACCCACCCCTCAGCAATTAATTGCTTCAGGAGTACTGGGATTTTTAGTAGGAATTTTACTAATTTTTACCCAAAATAAGCCCCGTTTAGCCCTTATAACGCCCGTGATCGGTTCTTTCCTGGTTTCAATCTTATTTTTTTGGGCAGTAAAAAACGGATTCCTCACCGGATCCATGCTGCTAATTATACCTGCCCTGGCATATTTTTTACCAGGTGCCACCCTGACCACCGGAATGTTTGAGCTAGCGTCTGGAGATTTGATTTCAGGCTCAAGCAGGGTGATCTACGGTATAACAATTTTATTCCTGCTTCTTTTTGGAGTTTTAAATGGTTTTAAAATTATAGGGCTACCTCAGGAAGAGTTACTGGTGGTAACAGCAGCCAATACCATGGGATGGTGGGCTCCATATATAGGGATTATGCTTTTTGGTATAGGGATGTTCCTTTTCATGTCCATGCGGAACAGAGACTTCCCTTGGGTAATGATAGTGCTCTACATGGCTTTTTTAGGGCAAAGTCTTGGTAATTATTTTATTGGTGGTTTTTTCGGGGCATTTTTTGGTTCGCTGCTTATGACCATTAGTGGAACCCTGATTGGGCGTTCCCCCATGAGGACACCTAGCTTTGTATCCACTCTTTCTGCCTTCTGGCTACTGGTTCCAGGTTCTCTGGGGTTCATAAGCCTGGCAAATTTAATAGGGCCTAACTATTCCAGTGGAATTGCTGATGTAATTCAGGTAATCATGAGTGTTGTTGCCATATCTTTAGGTCTATTAATTGGGGCGGTTATTGCCGAACCCCTGAAATTGCAAAAAATAAAATTGAAAAAGTTTAAAAAATATGTCTAAAGATTTCGAAATATATTAGTATTCCTCTAGGAAATTTTTATATAACCTTGCCTAATTTTATATAAAGAGGTCTTAGGGACCATCAAAAAAATTAATTCTGGAAAGAATATGTTCCCTATAGAAAAAACTGAATCAAATACCCCGGACCAATATAATAATAAGAATCCGCGGGTTCTACTTGTAGGGTATAATGGTGCAAATAATACTGGTTCTGAGTCCCGATTGCTTTCCATTATTCAGGATGTTCAATGGGCTTTAGGGCCAGAGGTGCTGCTTACCATACCCACCCTTAATGAAGAAAAGCTAAAAAGATATGTGCAAGAAGAAAAAAACCTTAAAATTGTACCATTGCCTTCTATTTATTTTTTAGGCCTGCGTAAGCTGGTAAAAAATCATGATTTCGTATTACTAATAGAAGGTAGTTGTTATATGGATACCTGGACCCCAGCATTGTTATGGGCGTTTCTATGGGCTACCCGGTGTGCATATAAATTTAATAAACCCTGTCTGGCATATGCTGTTGATGCTGGAGATTTATCCCCCTTAAACAAATTTCTGGTGAAAAAAGAAGCCAGTAAAACCAGCCTGATAATAACCCGCAACTATAAATCTGCAGAAATTCTGAAATCTGTAGGAGTGACTGCCCCCATTAAAGTTACTGCAGATTGTGCTTTAAATTTTGAAACCCCTCCCCTTAATGGAATTATAGAATACTCCCCTCACCAGAATAAGGGGTTAGCCGGGATAGCGGTGGTGAATTTTTATTTATGGCCCGTGGTTTTAAGGCCATTTGGAAAGAAAAAAGATGAATATAAATGGCCCTACTATTTTTCACGTTCTAAAAAAAGAGAAATGCTTCAAAAAAATCTGGCCAGATCATGGGCAAAGCAAGCAGATCATTTGGTTGAGATCCACCATAAGAATATTGCATTAATCTGTATGGAAGACCTGGATGAGGATCTGGCCTGTCAAGTGTTATCTTACATGAAAAATAAAGATAATGCCTGTATTTTTTCTTCTAAAGATTTAAATGCATCTAAAATGACAGGATTACTCCAAAATTTAGATATTTTGATTACCTCCCGTTATCATGCTTCCATCTTATCTCTATCCTGCCAGGTACCACAAATAGCAGTAGGACATGACCGGCGATTGGAAATATTGTATGAAGAGCTGGAAATGGATTATGATTATTTTTTTAAATACAATGACCCTGATTTATGGGAAAAAGTTGAAAATAAGGTAGATGAGATATTAGAAAATCCAGATATACCCAAGAAATTACTGGAAAGTGGATTTAAGAGTCAGTATTTACGTTCTCTCCAGAATCGTGGTCTCCTTAAATCATTTCTTAAAGGAGGGAAATAATGTTCCAGGGAAATTATGTTCTTTTAAGTGGTGCAAATGGATTTTTAGGGACCCAAATTGCCCTGGAACTTATTAATAATTGCGATTTAAAAATAATAGCCCTGGTAAGAAGTAGAACTAATCAAGATGCTAAAACTCGCTTGAAAAGGGCCTGGTGGGAATTTCCAGAGTTATTAGAAGCTCTGAATAATAGTAAAGTGGAAATAATTTCAGGAAATGTAGAAAAGAATCATTTAGGGATTGATGAGTCTACTTACGAAGATTTAAGCTTAAAAACTAATTATATTATCCATGCAGCTGCTGATTTAAGATTAAATGCGCCTTTGGATGAACTTAGAAAGGTGAATGTTCAGGGCACAGTTAATATGCTTGAAATGGCAAAAAACTGCAAAGAAGATGTTTTTAAACGTTTTTCCCATGTTTCAACCGCTTATGTTGCCGGAAAGTGTGAAGGAGAAATCTGTGAAGATGATTTATCAGATGTGTGCGGATTTTCCAGTAACTATGAGCAAAGTAAGTATGAAGCTGAAAAAGAAGTTATAAAATCCGGGATCCCTTACTCCATCTTCCGACCTGGGATGATTGTGGGAGACTCGAGAACCGGGGCCATAAAAAATTTTAATACCATCTATGTTCCTTTGAGATTATATTTTAATGGTAGATTGAAGTTAATACCTGTTTCTCCCCTTAATAAAATAAATATGGTGCCTGTAGATTATGTTTCTAAAGTCATTGTAGATTTAACTCTCAAAAAAAAAGCAGAGAAATTGACTTTTCACCTTACAGCCCCTGATGAATCACTACCTTCTATTCAAGAATTGGTAAAGTTTACCCGGCATTGGGCTAATGAAAAATGGAATATCCATTTACCTGATCCTCTTTTTTTACCGATCCCTATTAATGCCGTGAAAAAATTCTTTGATATTGCAGGATACTTCTTAAAAAATCAAAAGGGATTTCAAATATCTGTTTTAGGTGATTTAGTCCCATATATAAAAGAAAATCGGAGATTTAATCGTCAGAATACGGATTTATTATCAGGAGCATATCCTCTTTCATGGAAAGATTTCATGGGCCCTCAGTTGAACTACGCTATTTATGCAGGATTTTTTCATCGATCAGATCGTACCGTGCATGAACAAATTATGCACCGCCTGAAAAGCAAAACCTTCCCTGTTACTTTATGTGACGTGGTTAATGGAGAATTTGATTGTAAAAATGGAATTAATATTAGAAAGAAAATTATTAAAGCGGTCCAGGCATTGAAATATTTGGGAATCATGCCCGGGGATAGGGTAGCGCTGGTGGGTTATAACAGTACCCGTTATCTCATTTTAGATGTGGCCCTGGGATTATCCGGGGCAATAACGGTTCCTATCTACTATACCAGCCCCCCTATAGAAATTGAAGATATGGTAAAAGACAGCGGTTCTCGAATGCTATTTATAGGAACCCCTGATTTATTAAAAAAATCATCTAAACTGGATTTGAACATCCCTTTAATATCATTTACCCGTGCTTCTGATTCTGAATTGATTAAAGAGGATATAATGCCATGGAAAAAGTTTATGGAAATCGGAAATCATAATAAAACTGATATAAATGCCCCTGTAGACTTTGAAAGTGCTGCCACTATTCGTTACACCTCCGGTACCACTGGAACCCCCCGGGGAGTTCAGTTTAATCATGGAAATCTTCGGTGGATGGGGGAATTTATAGCCTCCATGCCTCCCTGGGAAGATCGCATTAATGAAGTATCTTATTTATCTTTTTTACCTATGAATCATGTGGTAGAAGGAATTTTAGGTACTTATGCTCCATATTATACTCCTGCACCCTTAAAATTGTATTTTATGGAGGAATTCCATGACTTATCCCAGGCACTGCCCCGGATTAATCCCACCATATTTTTTTCCGTGCCCCGGTTTTATGAAAAACTTTGGAATAAATTGGAAGAAAACTGGCTGGGCAGACTATATTTGGGAATGGAGGAATCCCTGCTTAAATCTATTTTAAGAAGAATATTAAGAAGAAGTTTACTAAAAAAAGCCGGTTTAAAGGATTGTGCACAGCTAATAGTTGGTTCTGCCCCTATAAGTGAAAAACTCCTTTATGATTATAGAAAACTGGGAATTGAAATCCATAATGCATATGGACTAACTGAAGCACCATTAATAACCATTAATCGGTGGGGAGATAATAATTTAGAAACTGTGGGAAAACCATTACCCCTTACAGAAATTAAAATTGCAAAAGATGGGGAAATCATGGTTAAGGGACCTCAAATCACTTCGGGATATTTTAATAATGATTCTAAATTTTTATTCCATAGAGACTGGTTATTAACCGGAGATTATGGATACTTAAATTCAGATGGGAGCCTGGTAATTACTGGACGTAAAAAAGAGGTATTGATAAATGCGTATGGTAAAACTATTAATCCCCTTAAAATAGAAACCCGTTTAAAATCTTTAAGTGGTATAGATGAAGCTCTTCTGATAGGAGATAAGAGCGCATATTGTGTGGCACTTTTGTGGAGTGATGAATTTTTAAAGCCTCCAGCACAATTAGATGATGAAATTAAAGAACTTAATTCTAATCTGGCTAATCCAGAGAAAATAAAAAAATGGGTGGTTTTGAAAAATGATCTTTCCATTGAGGCAGGGGATTTGACTGCTAATTTGAAACTTAAAAGAGATAATATCATTCAGCGTTTTGAAAAAACAATAGAATATCTGTACCATGCTGAGGAATCAGATTATATGCCCCCGGATATGTTACATAGGGGAATATCAGATAAGGAGTTTTGACTGTAAGATGAATCTTAAATTATTGCTGGCTTCCTGGTGGATACCCGAATATCTTTTAAAAAAGGAACTGAATAATCTGGCCAGTTTAACCATTAATGAGCTGGATAATATTCTTAAAAGCCATGATCCTGATTCTTTAAAAAATATAACTCCATTATCCCTTCCCTTAAAGGGGAATTTAAGTCATATACGCCTGAAAATGATTCAAGGCCATGAAAGCCGGGTCCAGGCACTGGAAAATTTGCTGGGTAGGGAAAGAAGTATTGATTTGGCCCGGCCGGCTATGTTTAAAGTGGGATATCGTCTGGGATTAGAATTTAAAAAAAAGTTGAATATTAAAGATGATACTAAAGAAATTATGATTGCAGCCCATATTCTTTATAAGGTTTTAGGAATTGAATTTGAATTCCAGGATATGGAAGATGATCCTCATATAATTATAAGTCATTGCGAACTTGCATCATATTATTCTCCCTTAAGTTGCCAAATTTTAAGTGGAGCAGACGAAGGAGTTCTGAGAGGTTTAAACCCTGCCTTTGACATGAAGTTTATTGAAAGAATTACCGAAGGGGCTTCCTGTTGTAAAGCCCGTTTGAAAATTAAAAATTATAGTGAAACGGAGAGTTGAATGAAAGCCATTGTAGTGGGTAGTGGAGCATCAGGTGCTACTATAGCTCGTGAACTATCAAAAAACGGGTTAGAAGTATTAATATTAGAAGCAGGAGGAAATTTTAAACCATTTACTCGTCGTGTTTCCTGGTCAGAGCCTTTTAGAAAGTTAGGGATTTTAGGAAGTGCTTCCAATATAAATAAAATATTCCCTCCCATGAATTCCATAAAATCATCTCCTGATCTGGCACTATTTAGAGGAATTACTACTGGAGGATGCAGTGTTCTCACCTGCGGTAACCTAGTGCGGACCGAGGAAGGCCTCCACCAGATAGGCCTTAATCTGGAATCTGAATTTCAGGAACTGGAAAATTTAATTAACGTGACAACCTTCCCTAAAAAGAGATGGCGGCCTTTAAGTCGGGAAATGTTTAAAAGCGCATCAAATTTAGGTCTCAATCCTGAAAGTACACCTAAGGCAGTTAATGCGAAAAAATGTATTTCCTGTGGACTATGTGAATTGGGGTGTGTTGAAGGGGCTCGATGGGATTCTAGAAATTTTATTGATGATTCATGTGCTAGTGGAGCCACTATTAAAATAAATTCCCCGGTAAAAAAAGTAATAATAGAACAGGGGATAGCTAAAGGAGTAGAAACCAGTTCTATCATGGGGGCCAATACTTATAAAAGTGATCTGGTAGTGCTGGCTGCAGGGGGAATTGGAACCGCCCAGATTCTGGAAAATTCCGGGACATTGACCTCCCCCCACTTATGGACAGATGTGGTTCTTACTATAGGAGGAGTATTTAAAGGGGCTAAAATGCTTAAAGAGCCCCCCATGGTCTGGTACAGTAAACAGAAGGATTATATTATATCTCCTTATGTGGACATACTATCCCACTGGTTCCATAAGCCCTGGCGAAAAGTTTCACTAAATGATAGGGTGGGGATGATGGTTAAATTGGCAGATTCAGCAGAAGGAAAAGTGGATTACCAGGGAAAAGTGGATAAAAAGTTATCCCATCAAGACAGGGATACTCTAAAAAAAGCCAGCTCAATGGCCCGTCTTATTATGAAAGAATCAGGTGTGAAGGGACCTTATGTTCAGGGCATGTATAATGGAGGGCATTTAGGGGGCACTTTTCCCTTAGAAACAGTTGACGTAAAAAATATGAGGTCCAAGCGATTACCCTCAGGTTTATGGGTGGGAGATCTATCTCTGGTCCCCCGATCTCAGGGAATGCCCACCATGTTACTTGCTGCTGCTATAGGACTTAAAGTAGCCCGAAAAATACTGGAAAGCTTGCCTGAGACTGCAATAAAAAAATAATAGGTGGAGTTCTTTGAACTACTATGACCTATAGAGGTCATAGATTCCTAATCCACCAACTAACGTGTTGGTTTTGCTAAAGGCAAGCCCCGTGGTCCCCACGGTTAAAATATTTGATATAATTATTTAAGCTTGGTTTTCGCTTTAATTATATCATTTATTATGTTTGTCTTCATCCTATTTAAAGGTTTTACTCTGAAATTCATCTTATGACTTACAGAAGTCATAGTATTCTTTCAGGTCTAAGATAAAAAATTTAAAATTTAAAGTAATAATTATTTTAAATATTTTTCTACCAGGGAAATTCCCCATTTGGCCATTTCTTCAGCATTTTGAGGACTATCAGACTCTGAAAAACATCTGAAAATTGGTTCAGTCCCGGAAGGCCTGATTATGACCCATCCCTCTGGAGTAATTATCTTAACTCCGTCAGTGGTATCTAATTCAAATTTGCGGTTGTCCTGACTAATTTCATCTGCAATTAGTTGCATTACCTCATTTTTAATATCATCTGGACATTTTATTTTCATTTTTTCAGAATAGTAAACTGGTAATTCTGCAACAAGTTCTGATAGTGGTTTTTTCTCCAGGGCAATTATTTCAATTATCTTGGCTGCAGAGAGTGCTGCATCCCGCCCATATACAAAATCAGGGAAAATAAGACCTCCATTTTCTTCCCCACCAAAGAGACCTTTTTTTTCTTTGAGTTTTCTGGCAACCAGCAAATCCCCCACTGCAGTGGTAATCACTTCCCCCTTGTTTTCTTGTGCTATGTCATAGATGGCAGAAGAGGTGGCCACGGTAGTAACAATGATTCCTCCATTATTTTCCTGAAGAAGCTGTTTTTCTACCAGGGCAAACGTTTTATCACCTAATACAAAGTTTCCCTTTTCATCAATACAAATGGTTCTATCTGCATCTCCGTCATGGGCAATACCCAAATCCGCTCCAGTTGATTTAACCACTTCTATCAATTCTTTCAAATTATTTTCAACTGGTTCCGGGTCTCTTCCCGGAAAAAATCCATCTGGCTGGCAGTTCAAAGTTAAAACCTCACAACCTAATTCTCTTAAAATATAAGGTGCTGTGAAGCATGCTGCTCCGGATCCACAATCAACCACCACTTTTAATTTAGCATCTTTTATTGCCTCTTGATTAACCCGTTTTAATACCTGCTGCTGATACTCTTTCACCAGTCCCGGCCGGGTATTAAATTCACCTAAATTCTTCCAGCTAGCTCTTTTCGGATTTCCATTGAAGAAAATATCTTCAATTTTTTCCTCCATTTCATCAGAAATCCCGATTCCATCTTCATCCACAAATTTTATCCCATTATATTCGGGAGGATTATGGGAGGCGGTAATTATAACTCCTCCCTCATAATAATTCCTGACTGCATATTGAACTGCCGGGGTGGGTAATAACCCCAGATCAATCACATCACATCCGCTGGATAAAAGGCCAGCCATTACCGACATTTTTATCAGAGGTGTAGATGTTCGAGGATCCCCACCCACCGCAATTTTGCCCTGAATTATAGTTCCATATGATGAAGCTAGTTTAGAAGCAAATTCAGGTGTTAATTCATGATTAGCAATTCTCCTAACACCAAATGTACCAAATAATCTTTTCATTTTATCGAGTCCTTTCTAATACTTTATTTTAAACTAATCCCCTCAAATTTATAAAAACTTTTTAAAAGGAGTTATATTAATCTTTTTCTAATTCAAAAACTTTATAATTTTTATTTAAATAAACTAATCGAGAATAAGGTGGTTCTGCCACCCCGCGGGGTAAAATTATATAGCCTATCTGATCCTGCTGTATATCATTTCTATCAAAATCACCCTGTAAATATTTTAATATATTCAATCCCTGGATCATGCCCGGGGCATAGCCCCCTGCAGAGACCGGCTGCCGGGAAATGGATACAATTAAAGGATCCAGTTCATAGTTATAAGCCACCACTATACTTTCTTTATCTCCATTATCCTTAAACCATTTAGATAATTCAAAATCAGCCGGTGTTATGGAAGGCGATGCCGAGTTAACTGTACTGTAGCCAAAATTGAATCCAAAAATAATAATTAATGCCATTAAAATATATGCCGGTCTTTTATCACCCTCTACAGTTATGCATTGGATACCTAATCCTGCCAAGAGCATTAAAGGGAAAACAGCGAAGTTTAAGATTCTTTCACTTAGTACGGGAATTCCTATAAAATGAGCCAGACTGAGTAGCAGAATAGTTATTGCCCATGACAATATAAGTAAATCCTGCTTTTTTCTTCTTTTGGATACATAAAAAGCACCTATAAATGAAAATATTAAAGGGAATATCCCGAAAAGGGTCAAATATTTAATAAGTTCAATTCCCTGGGCCGGAGGTGATTTAAATACAAATCCATAGCTTAAAATTAGGGGCACATACCAAACCGCAGCTATAACCATAGAAGTGGCTAATAAAACTGAAAAATGTTTTATTACCGGTTCTTTTTGAACCCCCCATATAATAAGAGTATATATCAGGATAATTAAGATTATAATACCTGATGAAAGTAAATGAGTTAAAAATGCCATGCCCAGTAGTATCCCTGCTAAAAGTGCCGGAAATAATTTATTATTTTCCAGGGAAATGTAATAAAAATAAGCCAGAAGTGGTAAGAGAATTAAGGCCATGGCTTCGGGTATGGGAATAATCATTCTGCTGAAAAAAGTGGTGAACATCACAAAAATGCCGGTTAAAAAACCAGTAGTTAAATTATACATCCGGTAAGCAACAAAAGTAAATGAAAGTATGGTTAAAGAGCCCAGGAATGGTTGCATATATCGAGCCGAGTCAAATAAAGTCCATCCCACTATTTCTTTTAATGAAATAAGTAAAAAATGAAAAAGGGGCGGATAAAAAATCGGCCTCCCATAGGGAGCATAGGTTAAGTCATCAAAAAAAATAACACCATTTTCTAAATAGAGCTGACTGATATGTATATGATAAAATATGTCCCAGCTCAATGGCCATTGATATCTGAAAGTAGGAATTAATATCAGGCCAAATGTTATAAGTGCGGGAATAAAGATAAATATAATATTCTTATTTTCTTTAATTTTGGGCAGGATAGGGAAATGCAATAAATCACCGTTCTATGCTTAAGATTAAAAATATATTTAATATTTGAATATAAGTAATTGCATATTGTGGTATATTAAATGCAATTTGTATTTAAAGATTTAAAAGATTTTTTTATGCAGCAAAATATCAGGACCACTTATATGAAATTAATAATCATCATTCCAGCGTATAATGAGGAAGAAGCCATAATTCAAGTGGTTGGAGAATCTTTAAAGTATTCAGAGGTTCTGGTTATTGATGATGGATCCCAGGATGATACTGCTCTTTTGGCAAAAAATGCAGGTGCGGTTGTAATAAGCCACCCCCATAATTTAGGTAAGGGTGCTGCATTAAAAACAGGTATTAGATATGCTCGGGATCATGATTATGAAACAATGGTGTTTATAGATGGAGATGGTCAACATGACCCCCATTTGATACCTCTCCTATCTTCAAAAGTGAATGGGAATGATCTGGTTATTGGATCCCGTTTTAAAGGGGGTTCACCCCCTTATATGCCCCTTCAAAGAAGAATTTCTAACCAATTCACCACTTTTATTATCAGTAAATTAACTGGCTACAGTTTGACTGATAGTCAAAGTGGTTTCAGGGCATTATCATCTACAGCAGGTAATATATTTCTGAATATAGGGTACAATGACTATATTTTTGAGTCAGAAATGTTATATATGGCTTATAAAAATAATCTGAAATTGGAGGAGGTAAATATAGCCTGTTATTATGGTGAAGAAAAGTCTTATGTAACCAGTAAACACGCTCTAAAATATTTGTTTTTTGTAATTAAACGCATATTGAGGAAATTTAGAAGGAGAGTTTTTGTTTGAAGCGTTATTATGTCCTTTCTCTAAGTTTATTTTTAGTGATAGTCCTTATTCTGTGGATAGGGCCCTTGAACTTATTAAAAGAGATAGGATCTGCTAACTGGTTACTGCTTTTACTGGCAGTGATTATTCACCTGTTAGGTGTGGGTTTGAGGGCTTTTAGATGGGGTTTTATTATAAATAAGCCCGGGGATTTTAAAAATAATTTTGTGGTTAAAACCATAGGACTTTTTGCAGGTAATTTTTCACCAGTGCGAAGTGCTGGAGAACCAGTTACTGCTCTTGCTGGAAAAAAAATAAATAATATTGAAGTTTCAGAAGGCCTATCTGCTGGTTTAACTGAGAGATTTTTTGACCTGGTGATTGTTGGAATCTTTTTAATTGCTTCCAGTTTTTTAATACCTAAAATACGTCTTCTTTCTATAATAGGGGCAATTCTTTCCCTGGGAATGGTGACCCTGATTTATGTGGTTAACTGGAAAGGTAGCAGTATAATGATTTATAAAAAAATTCACCCCTTTTTAGAAAAACTACCACTCAAAGCAGAGGTTATAGATAATTTTTATAATAAAGCCATTGAAGGGCTCCATGGTATGGTGGAGTATACTCATTCATTTACCAGTTTTAAAAATATGAGCATAATGATATTTTTATCAATATCTTGCTGGTTAATAGAATGTCTGAGGCTTTTAATTGTTTTTTATGCCTTTGATGTGGAAATTAGTCTGGTATCAGTGGTAATAATTTTTTTACTGGCCAATTTCATAGGAGTTATTAGTGCTCTCCCGGGAGGTATTGGGTCCATAGAATTATCTATGACCGGCTTATTTGTTCTTTTTGGTGTTTCTGGAGATTTAGCAGGAAGTATTGCTTTGACAGATAGATTATTATCCTTCTGGGTAGTAAGTGCCATGGGATTAATATTTTCTTCATTCTATGCCCATGAAATATTAGATGAAATCAAAAAATATACCCTGGATAATGAAGGTGGTAAAAAGTCTTGAAAATATCCTTTATCATACTAAAATTTTAAGGCTTTTAGCATCTTTTAAAATCACGCCCATATTGCCCCTGTATTCATTTACCCTACCCATGATTTTTATTCTTTTTTTATCAAAATATTGTACATTAAAACCATTTTTTTCTATTTCATGAGCAGTACTCTCAAAAATCACTACCCTGATTTTACCAGTTCCATCATTAATGGTCAAAAAATAGGTATCGCTTTTAAATGCCTTTTCTACTTTTTCCACCAGCCCCTCAATACATACCTCTTCATCCAGCATCCCCGGATTAATTTCTACAATTTTAACGTTACGCGGACTTATGTCCCCTGCAAAAATGATCATCCCCACCATTCCTATTATGGCAGTTAAAAAAGCAATTTTAAAAAGTTGTTGATCTGTAAGTTGCATTAAAATACCTGTAGCTAATTTAGTATTACTTTAATTTAAATTAGTATGTATTATTATATAAATTTACCTGAAAAAGTAATAATGTTGTGCTCCAGATTATTATAAAATCTGGAATTTTGAATTAAAAAATTTTTTATTTGTTTAAAAATAATCAATCAGGGCCTTTTAAACATAGAATCCACCCGGGCCACCGTATCAATATCTTCTATACTGAGATCATCCCTGATTCTTTTAACCACAGGAAAGCGGAGGGAATATCCACTCTCATATTCCGGGCTTTTAACAATCTCACTATATGATATTTCCAGGATAATATGGGGTTTCACTTTAATCTGCCTTCCCCTCCTTTCTATAGCAAGTTCTTCCATTATATTTGATAGTTCCAGGAGTGTTTTTTCATCCAGACCCGTGGCCACATGAGCAATGGTTTTTAATTCTCCATCCTCATCATTTAAGGCCAGCAAATAGGAACCTATCCAGTGGGCCCTTTTACCCTTGCCATAGGTACCTCCCACCACCACCAGATCCAGGGATTCTGGTTCAGCCTTATATTTAAGCATTTTCTTACCCCTGATACCCGGGATGTATGGTGCCTGGGGATCCTTGAGCATTATGCCCTCATGACCTAATTCAATAGATTCTTTAAAAAGATTCTCCGCATCTTCAACATTATCCCGGGTTACTTTTACCTGTTTGGAGAGTTCCACCTGATTATCCATGGTTTTAACCATGCTTTCCAGATTTTCTCTTCTTATTTCCAGGGGAGCGTCGAGTAAAGGTTCTTTGTAATATAAAACATCAAAAAGATACAGGGTCAGGGGAACACTTTCCATTACTTTCTCAATATCATATTTACGGCGTACTCTCTGGAGAATATATTGAAAGGAAATAGGTTTACCCTGCTTGGTAACGATTATTTCCCCTTCTACAATGAAATCATGATGTGGTAGGGCTTTTTCTATGTACTGGATAACATCCGGCAGGGCATTGCTAATATTTTCCAGTCTACGGGTGAAAATCATTATTTGAGATCCCTTGCGATGAATCTGTACACGTATACCATCATATTTAGTTTCGCAATAGATACGGCCCATTTCTAATACTGTTTCCTTAATTCCATCGGCTAACTGGGCTAACATGGGCTTAACTGGTTTTCCAGGTTTTAAAGATAGCGATTTGAGTCCTTCTTCTCCTTCAGCATGAGCGACTTTAGCCACCATACCCAGATCATTGGTTAACATGTGGGCCCTTTCCAGGAGTTTTTTATCCACCCCAAATGCCTGTGAAATAGAATCCCGGATAGTGCCTTCACCTACACCCACCCTTAGTTCTTCTAGAACGGTACGAGTAATGTATTTTGCTTCCTGAGGAGATGCCAGTGACAATAATTCCAGAATAATATCAATTTTACGTGATTGTGCTTTATTTCCTGAAATTTTGGCTAATTTCCTTAAATTATTATAAACCATTTCTATGGTCAGGGGCTTTGAAAAAAAGGTGGTCTGATATCTTTTTTTATATAATATTTCAGTGGCAGATCCAATATCTCCCTGATCTCGTATCTGGTCCTCAACTTCCAATGTTGTGACCCCTACCACCATCGCTATGGATTTCATAAGTAGTTTAGAGCCTATACCCAGCTCATTCTCACTCCAAACCGGGAAAACCTTTCCCAGTGCCATGATGGTTACTACCGGCAGTAAATCTTTTTCAACCCTGGAAAAGAAATCCGACAGAATATCAGTTTTTTCCAATCTTTTGGTGGTAGCATCCAGAGCTTCATATACATCTACCAGCACTTTATATCTCATTTCCACTTTTTGTGACATTTAATCCCTGGAATTATTTTTATATCATTTTTATCCCATGATTTTAGAATTTTTATTAGTATTCTTTAAACTAATATACATTTTCACCTTAATTAATTGGTCTTTACACCCAGGGTTATATTGATAAAATAAGAAGGTGAGTATAATGAATTATTTTATCTTTCTTTAGAAAGCAAAAAAAGAACATTATTTAATGTCAGGCAAAAACTCCCGGGGCATGAAAAGTTAACAACAAAATTATGAATCCTGGCTATAATTTAAAAGGGGTTGCTTGATTGAGATAATATTTTAATAAATTGTTGCCCCACTTTAAAGCATTGTGATCATCTGCAACTAATAAACGGTTAGAATCATATACTCCATCTGATGAAAATAGTCCCATTGCCATAAATTTATCAGTTAAGGTTAGGGAAAGTCGAATATCTTCCTCTAATTCCCATAAGAGAATATTATTAGTATTAAAATTATCTTTAATTTCCTCATGGACTGAAAATATAGTATCTAAAACTCTGGGTGTCACTATGAGTTTAATATCATATTTAGAATCAGAATTTAGCAAAATATCCTTATAAAAAGGATAATAAATTGATGATAAAAGATTTATTTCTTTTGAATTGGAAATTAAATTAGTTACAGTATTGTAAGGCTTCATCAAGTCTTTTGAATCTGATTCCACAATATGGCTTTTTTTCAAGCATTCCAACCTATGCAGTAAATGGGAGGGTATGGATTGAATATCATGATTTAAAAACAGGCTTTCAAGTTCCAAAAGCGAATATAGGGCATCCATAGTATTAATCATTTTTAATATAACCAGTTCCCCTGTTTGGGACAGGGAATATATTCCAGATTTTCGAAAAATAAGATTTTTATCATCAAGCTGATACATTCCATGCAGAATAGTGGAAGAATTAAATCCTAAGTCTCTCCGGAGTGCTGCCAAATCTTTAGGACCGTCTTTTAGACTAATCATTATTTTAAAACGCACATCTGAACTTACAAAAAATCTCATATCTACTTTTAAATTGTCATAAAGTTCGATGTATTCATTTTTTGGCAAATTTATGCTCCTCTATTTTAAAATAATTATAGAACTTTGAACCTTTAGAGATTTTCTATTTACTTCTTTTTTAAATTTTTATTTGGTTAGTTTTTGGTAAATTTTAGTTGAGAGATTGTTTTTTTTGGCTTTTTTTTGTGGTTTTTCTTTTTTTTCTATTTTTTTCTCTGATTTTGCCAGTTTTTTGTTTTTAGCGTTCGCTAGGTGGTGTTTATTTTTTTGTAGGGTTTTTAGTTGTAGTAGGTTGTAACAGAAGCATGTGAACAGGTTTTTGGTGTGTGTTCTGAGTGTGGTGGTTACTAATTAGTGGCCGGACTTGAATATGTTTTTAATCACATCGTAAGGTCTTTCTCCGGCTGATCTTTTTTGGACAATTCGTTTGTTGCGACGTTTATCCCGTATTCCCAACGGATGATCACGAACTGCGCGTTTCATGATGGCGTTATAGCCTTTGCAGGGCGCTCCGAAGTATCCTAGGTCTCGATAAACAACCTCACCCGATTCACTAAGATCTATCTGGCTATCATGAATTTCAGCAGTTGTAGTTTCAAGTCTACGTATCAAATCATAATCCCTATCGGCCAGAGTGTGCAGTTTATATCCAAAATAGGATTTCCCATTCTTTTTAGCCCATTCACCTTCTTTATTACGTCTAGTTTTGGCTTCCGGTCCACGGGGCTCATTAACTCTTTTAGTGGCCCGGATCAGCTGTAATGAAAGTCACATCTTGAATTACACCTTCTTTGACCTTTAATCCCTTGGAATCGATTTGTCTTTGCAATTCTTCCCATATTCTTTCGTTTTTACCGGTGTCGATTAAACGTTCTTATGAATGCCCAGACCGTGGAACGGTCTGGGATTCTTTCAGGGAAATCCTAAAAATTTTTGAAACGAAATTCGATCATTTGCTTGCCTTTCAAGCTCAGGATCATGATAAACCGTACCATGATTGCAAAAACCAACATCTTAACCATAACTATTTCATCAATATTAGGCCTACCACCACCTTCATAACGAGTCTCGGAGATTTCGACGTACAATAGGCCTGAAAAACTCCCAATGAATAAGAGGATCAAATCTCAGGAAGATTATGACGAAGCTCCTTCTCACGAGAATACTGCTT
>JAHRFX010000009.1 GCA_019084405.1 Methanobacterium sp. | reverse complement strand
TGCAAAATGCACCATGATAGGGATGTAAACGCTGCGTGTAATATTCTAACCGTAGGAACTACGGGGCTTGCCTTTAGTAAAATCAACACGTTAGTTGGTGGATTAGGAATCCATTGACCTCTTTAGGTCATGGTAGTTCAAAGTGTAATATTGATATAATTTTTTAATAAAGTGATATTATGAGTGATAAACAAGCACAAAAAGCTGAAAAGGAACTCAAGGCCAGAATGAGATTATTTAAAAAACTCTTGAAAGATGAAAAAGAGAAGATTAAATTTTATGATGGTATTTGTGGTTCAGAAATTTTAGTACGTTTAGAGTTATTCTTACCATCAGACAATCCGGATAAATTTGTAGATGGAATAATACTGTATATGAATGATTCCGGGAAAATCGTTGATGCCGAATACTACTTTAAAGAATTAGAAGAAGGAACCATCACCCGAATTTCTGATGAAGATTTAAAAGTAGTGCAGGAACTATTCCAGGATGAATTTTCACTGGAAATAGAGTAATGATAATTATCCGGGATATTTATTTTAATATCTCTATTTTTTACTATTTTCAGTTTCAATCTTCATTATTTTCTTTAATTATTTAATGGGAATAAATGTGTTCCATGGATGAAAACCTTTTTTAAAGTTATTTAACCTACAAAAAAAATCTTAACTATATATCCCTGGAGATACAAAACTTTTATTGTTATGCAAAATCTTTATTTATCTTTTATCTATGGGATCAATCATGGGAGGACATAAAAAAATGCGCAGCTTTGAAAAACTAACTTCTTTGAAGGATTATATACCTTTAAAGAAGAAAGAGGCAGGCGATAAAGCTATTGGACTGTTAGTAGATGGTCCTAACATGCTTAGAAAAGAATTTAGCCTTAATTTAGATTTAGTTAGAAAAATAATGGCGGATTATGGTAATATGCGTGTTGGGAAAGTACTTCTTAACCAATATGCGTCAGATAAGCTTATAGAAGCAATAGTAAACCAGGGATTCACACCTATTGTAGTTGCGGGAGATACTGATGTTTATATGGCCGTGGAGGCTATGGAATTAATTTATAATCCTAGTATTGATGTTGTTGCCCTGATGACTCGGGATGCTGACTTTTTACCAATTATTAATAAGGCCAAAGAAAATGGTAAGGATACAATTGTTATTGGAGCCGAACCTGGTTTTAGTGCTGCGTTGCAAAACTCTGCCGATGAGGCCATTATTTTGAAATCAGAACCTAATAAAAATAGAAATCCTGGCACTATCTAATAATCTAGTGATATTTAAACTTTTTGTTCACCTGTCCAAAATTTTCATCTCATCTGCATCTGGTAAACCATCTCAACGATAGAATATGGACTTTTCATCCCACTTCCTCAGTAACCCCATTCAAAATACTGCTAAAACCTTGAAAATAGCCCATTTTGGAATAAAAAGATGATAGCTAACGCTACTATGTTTTTTTCTTCCTACTTTATGGGTTTGTGGA
>JAHRFX010000042.1 GCA_019084405.1 Methanobacterium sp. | reverse complement strand
GTGTATCCATATTCTTTGCCTATTTTTCTGTATAGTTCATAGGTGGTTTTGACATGGTTAAAAACAAAACGTGCACTACCTATATTAAATTCTAATATATCCTGCTGCTCTTTATTTGGATATATCCAGTATTTATAGGATTTGTTCACTGATTTCATTTTTTCTGTTGCCTTTCAATATATTTACGTATTGTTTCAATATTCACCCCACCAGTTGTAGAGATGAAATATCCTATCTTCCAAAACGCTCCTTTCCAAAGTTTCTCTTTGATTTCAGGATATTCTTTTTTGATTAACCTGCTACTTGCTGATTTATAGGAGTTGATGAATTTAAGTAATACCGTATCTGGTTTAGCTTTAAACAGAAAGTTTATGTGGTCTGTTTCGTAGTTGCTTTCTTGTAGGTGGATGTTATATTTTCTCCCTATGTTTTGGAAGATTTCTCTTAATCTGGAGTATATTTTTGGATTTATGACTTGTTTACGGTATTTAGTAACGAGTACTAAGTGATATGTTAATGAGTATACTGAGTGTTGATTTTTATCTAAATTCGGCTTCATCTATTTATTATATTTGATTTCATAGTATTTAATCTTTTCTTTATGTTATTAGTCTGAAATTCATCTTATGACTTAAAATAGAAGTCATAGTATTCTTTCAGGTCTGAGATAAAACCAGTAATATTTCAAAAAAAAATTAATATAAATAAATAATATGGTTTTCAAAGGAATTAATCTAACAAAAACCATATTCTGATAAAATAACGCCTTTTTTTAATTAGTGGAGCCCACGTATATGCTACCAGCAATATCTGAGTCCACCGCCATCTGAGTGTGTTCCATCTGGAATACATGGGAAGGGTAGGTTTGTATAATCTCTATCTTCCTGCCGGGTAAAACACCCATGGCCAGTATCTTCTGGAGGTTATCTCTTTTAGATGATTTTATATACACTATCTCTCCTTTTTCTCCCTTATCCATCTTATTAAGGGGCAGGACCGTTTTATCTATAACAGTTTTAACTCCATCTATAACAGTTTTAACTTCAGATGTGCATTCGCAGCCATACTTGGGAATAGGTTTACCATGGGGGCATTTCTGGGGGTGAGATAGCAGGGTGCAGATACTTTCTTCCACTCTACCTTCCATAATGTGTTCGAAATTGCAGGCGGCAGTTTCCATGTCCTCTCCACTTAAACCTAAAATATCATGGAGTAATTTTTCAGCCAACCGGTGCCTTCTTATAACATTTTTAGCCTCTTCCAGACCTTCAGAGGTTAGTTTAAATTCTCCCTCTTCTTTTTGTATAAATTTTAAATCATCCAGCTCCTTAATAACTTCCGGATCAAATGATTCAATTTCCGGTGAAACGGGATCCTCAGGATGGTCTTCCTGAAAGACCCATATCTTTTCCAGTGCTTCTTCAGCAACTTCACTTATCATCTTCACTTTTAAATCTCCTTTTAAAAAAATTTTTTATCTTTTTTCCGATTTCAGGGTCAGGTAGAGTTTCATATCCACAATTAGGACATTTAATTTTAGTGCATCCTGCTCCCAGGCAGGCCTGGCAGCTTTCCAACCTCTTGCTTTCATCAAATTCAAATCCACATAAAGCACATTTCATAAGACTACTCCTAAAGTAGATAATATCAGGTTGAGCAGGAATCCCACCAAAAAGGCATATACCAGTATAAATACGCCCATGGCCAGGGCGATTTTTTTACCTCTTTCCTTGATCATTACCATGAACTGGGCCACACAGGGGATAAATAGAGTAAGTACTACAGCTGCCACTAAAAGCTGTACTCCAGTAAGGGCATCCTGTATTTCAAATAATCCTGCGGCACCATAATCTCTTCTAAAGAATCCCAGGATAAAGGTCTGGGCTGTTTCCACAGGTAACCCCATAGCACTTACGATGGGGTTAATAACGCCAATAATAAAGTCCAGAATTCCAGTAAGCTCCAAACCCCAGAGTAATACACTGATGGCTATAAATAAAGGTAATAATTCCTTGAAGTACCAGATTAACCGGGTGTAAGTTTTTCTTAATACATTGGAAAGTTTAGGAAATCTAAGGGGAGGTAGTTCCATATAGAAGGTGGGATTGGGTCCCGGTAAAATTTTTGAAGCCGCAAATCCAATTATGATGTAATTTAATAGAATTACAATTACCCATAACCATAAAGCGCTGCTGGAAGTTGCTAAAACAGCAAATATCACTCCTAATTGTGCAGAACACGGTATGGTCAGGGCCAGTAGTAAGGTGGCTATATTTCTTTCACGTTTAGTCTCCAGGGTCCGGGTGGTCATGGTGGCCATACTACCACAACCTACACCTAATACCATAGGTATGATGGCCCTTCCACTAAGTCCTATCTTTTGGAATAATCGATCCAGTAGCAGGGACAGTCGTGGTAAATATCCACTATCTTCCAGAATGGAGAATACTAAAAAGAATGCCCCTACTATGGGGAGAATGATGGCTATGCCATAGGTTATACCCAGGGTAAATATACCGTAGTCCCCAATTATCAGACTTTGCAGTGCTTCAAAGGGTATGGTGCTAGTTACAAAACCTTCTACCAGAGGTAAAGCCCATTCACCAAAAATGTTTGTTTCAATAAAGTCCACCATGTCCCCTGCAGCAAAAACACCTACAAACTGGTACAATCCAAAATATAAAACTGCCAGTAATATGGGTATGCCGGTAAGGGGATTAATCATTACCCGGCTTAATTTTTCTCTAAATCCAACCTTTATCTCCCCGGTATCGTCAGACACATCAGAAACCAATCCCGTGGCTTCTTTTTGGAGTTTCATTTTTATGAGATAGTTTAAGGGTTGTTTGAATTGAGATAGAGTTTCATTTAGTAAGTTATCAATAAAAGAGTAATTGCTTCCTTCTTTTTCCTTTACCAAATTTTGAACATCACTGTCTTCTTGTAATAATAATAAGGATAATGAACGGAGGGATACAGGATATTCACCCTTTAGCAGGTCACTTATTTTCTGGACGGCTGATTCAATTTTTTCATCGTATTTGACATTTAAACCGTCTTTAATTTGATATTCGGCAATTTTTTGGTTAAGTTGAGCTATACCCTGTCCCGTGGTGGCTGCTGTACTAACTACTGGTATATTGAGTTTTTCTTCCAGCTGGGAGGAATCAATTTTTATCCCTGCATTTTCGGCCTCATCAATCATATTCAAAACCAGTACTACTGGTAACTTAGATTCAATTAATTGTAAGGTTAAGGGAAGCATTCTTTCCATGTTTTTAGCATCCACCACATGCAGTAAGATATCGGGCTGATCTTCCAGGAGTATCAGTTTGGATATTTGTTCTTCTTCAGTGATGGAACTTAAAGAATACATCCCTGGTGAATCAATTATTTCATAGTCTTCCCCGGAAATATTGCATTTACCACTGTCAATAGATACGGTGGTTCCCGGGTAGTTGGATACCATTACATAGCTGCCAGTTAATTTGTTAAATAGCAGACTTTTACCTACATTGGGGTTACCAACCAGTACTAACTTTTTCAGCTTGCTTTTGGTTTTTCCTGAGTTTTCCTGAAGATTATGGTTTTTTGAATCATTTGAATCTGATTTAAATCCCCTGAACCAGGATTTTATAGTTTTGTTTCCCATGATGGTTATTCTCCATTGGATTTTATTTATAATTTATAATTCATAATTTTTAGGTACACCTAATTCAAGTGTTAGGTATACCTAATCTTTCATCATATATAAAGATTGTTATAATAATTTCAAAGATACAAATAAGCGCTAGCTGTATTTGCACAGGATAATCCAGTAAAAAAAACCCTGAAAATAGAATATTCTAAAAGAAAATTTAAATATGTTTTCCTAAAATACGTAAAAGCTCATCCCGGGCCTCAGCAACAGTGAGTTTTATTTTGATATCTATACCTGTATTTTTCAGGCTATAGAGAAGATCAGCCACCTGGGGTTGCCTGAGATGTGCTTTTTTTACCAGTTCCGGGCTGGAAAATATTTTTTCTGGTGTACCTTCACCAGCCACTTCTCCGTGATGCATCACATAAATTCTATCTGCAAATAAAGGAATGATATCCACATCATGGCTGGTTAAGAGGATAGTCATACCCTCTTTATGGAGATCATGGAGTATCTTCAGAATTTGAAACACCCCATAAGGGTCCAGACCACTGGTAGGTTCATCCAGAACCATTATATCAGGTTTCATGGCCAGTATCCCTGCAATGGCCACTCTCTTTTTTTGACCACCACTTAAATGATGAGGGGGTTTGTGTTTAAATTCCAGCATACCCACTTTCTGGAGTGAGGAATCCACCCTTTTTTCAATCTCTGCAGCATTAAGACCCAGATTGGTTGGTCCAAAGGCCACATCTTCTAAAACCGTAGGGGCGAATAATTGATGATCCGGGTTTTGAAATACCAGTCCCAGTTTCTGACGTATTTCCATTAAAACTTGTTTATTATCATCCAGGGTTATCCCATCCACTATTATCTCCCCGGAAGTAGGCCTTAAAATTCCATTGAAATTTAAAAATAGGGTGGATTTACCCGCACCATTAGACCCAATAAAAGCAACCTTTTCCCCTTTCTGAATATTAAGATTGATTTTTTTAAGTGCCCTGGTTTTGTCAGGATAAGTGAAATTTAAATTAGTGGTCTGGATTACATTTGCAGGCATAATATCCCCCTGGCTTTATATAACTTTTCGTATAAGTACCGAGGTATTGTTTACTTTACCAGTAGGCAGGATCATCACTTCTTTGTGAAATCCCCGGGTTGCTCTTTCAGTGACTGGTGAGTATAAAATGGCCCTCATACCAGTATAGGTCCGGTATATAACTGGAGTACGGGTGTCCACCATTTCCCACAGAGTGGCGAATACCCTTTCTTTAGGTTCTGCCAGAGCAGCCACCATGATAATTTTGTATTCTCTGTTTTTAAGACTGCTTTCATCCCCCTCCACCACTTCAATATGGGAATCCATGCCCAATTTTTTTAGAACCTCACGGGATAGCTGAGCCACTTCCGGTATTATTTCTATACTGATTCCTCTGGTTTTATAATGCTGGTTAAGTAGTATCAGGGTTAAAGGTAAGGGCCCTCCTCCAATAAATACCACTTTCTCTTCTGGAGTGAACTTGACCAGCTGATTTTCATTTTTTAATAATCCTAAATAGCGCTCATAAAAATGGAATGATTTTAAGGTTTCCCAGGGATCATCTGAGGCCAGTATTTTCTGGGCCATGTCTGTCTCCAGCCGGGTACCCAGGTAAACATAAAATTTACGTATAACCTGTAAAGCCTCCCTCATCTTTTTATCATCCAGTATATGTTTAGCCGAGTCAAAATCAATTACCTTATCGTGGGCGATTTCTTCTACTGAATCCAGGATAGGTATAATATCATCCAGAGGCATTTGGGAAAGAGAGTAATTTTCATATTTATTCAAAGAATTAGCAATGGATTTAATTTTATCCCAGTACATATAACAACTCATTTTAGGGCTCCTCTATGCGTGATTTAATATAAACAGAATCGGTTTGATTTATATGTAAAAATATTCCTTAAATTGGTATGTATAAGATAAATTCTCTAGTTTTAAAGTTTCTTAAGTAGTAGTATATAGTAAATTTTATATAATTCATTCTATCCTTTATTAATATAAAGCAATTGTATAGTATTACTTTTTAAGGCGTATTCCCCCATAAAGTAATAAAATGATAAAGGTGAACTAATGACTTATTTCCAGGTGCAAAGGTTTCAAGAAACCCCTATCTCTTGTGGTGAAGTCCAGGATTTTCTTTTTGATATGATTCAGGAAGAATTTGGTTATGGTTATATTCCAGATTACCACCAGGATATCCAGAATATGGAGGATTATTATCTAAAACCTGATAAAAACAACTTATTAATTGCATTAGATGATAAAAGTTCCGAATTAATTGGTACTATTGGTATCAGGGCCTATGATAAAGATTTCCCATTATTTAAGGAAATCTACTATCCTCATAGCACCGCCAGCTTATGGAGGGTTTTTGTGAATAAATCCTGGCGCCGGAAGGGAGTAGCTTCCACCCTGGTAAGTCAGGGAGAGGAATTTTGTCACAAAAAAGGTTATGAAGATATATATTTACATACCCATCGAACTGTTCCCGGTTCTCTAAATTTCTGGTTAGCTCAAGGTTACCATATCACCGTAGATACTAAAAATGAAATGGGTACAGTGCACATGGAAAAACAATTAAATAACCCGGTGGATAGGGAAACAGCCGAAAAATGTGAAATCTATATTTAGGATTTTAATAAAAAATTTAAAATTAAATCCTTATAATGATAAGGATTATTTATTAGTCTTTCTTTTTACGAGAAAAACACCCAGGCCGATACCTGCTATTAGTCCCACCAATAAACCAGAAAAAAATGGTATCAAAAATCCGTTCTCGGTACTGGTGGTGGGTTCCTCTGCAGAGGAAGTACTGTTTCGGTTAAGTTCCATTAAAGCATTTTTAATTTCTTCTTCAGAAGCCGCACTTACCATTACCTGGGAGGAAGTATCCGGGTTGTTGGCTATAAATTCTTCAACAGTTTCCTGATAGGCCACTGCCAGTACCTTATTGTTGTAGTCAAATACAAAGTGTCCCAGTTCATGGTTAACCTGGGCAGCCGAGGTGAACTTGTAAACCTGGGCATTTATTCCCATTTCATCAGCCACTTTTTTAGCCAGGGCTCCAGTGGATTCATCAGCAATTATCACCACATCCACATCAGATTCTGTGGCAATGTGAACCCCGTGGGCAAAAACCGGGGATACTATGGCCAGTATCAAAATACATAGTCCTAAAGCTTTAAATTTCATTTTTTAAATTCTCCTTAACTCATTATTTTAAACTAAATTAGTTAAATAAACCTTACATAATTCTCCAGTTGTTTTATTCCAGCTTGATTAATTAAATAAGAATTCTCCTTATATTTTATTCAAGCTCAGTAATTCTGGTTTAATTTTATTTATAAATGAAATAATCACTACACTGGCCGCACTCTCTAGAACTGCAATGAATAGATAGAAGGGAACTAAGGTAGCAATAAGTACTTCCAGGGTAGCAATTCCCGCCACCAAAAGGATTAAAACATGGGCTAAAGTGGCCATGATTATCCCCATAAAAGTACCGGAGAATATGCCTAATCTTAAATCCAGATCCTTAAGTAGGGTGTAGAAGATATAGGCGCTAAAACTAAGTACCACCCCAATGGTGAAGGTATTGGCCCCCAGGGTGGTAATGCCCCCCATACCCAGGAAAAAATACTGAATAATCAGAGTTAAAAAAGCCACCACCGATGCACTTAAAGGCCCTAAAATAATGGCCACTAGGGGTATGATAAAAAAGTGAATAGGAACCCCTAAAGGGGAAGGAATAGATAAGGATGATCCAATTATAGACGCCACCACCAGAAGTGCCGTGGTAAACACCCTTTTTTCCTTATTTTCATCCCGGGATATTTTGTAAGTGTAAATAATAACAGTTATAATGGATATAATCCAGTAAATTACCGATTGGGATAACGGTATAATTCCATCAGGGACATGCAAGATAAAACCTCATTTAATTTTTATTAATTAAAATTCTTCATTTATGCAAATAAATAATTTAATTCATTCTAATATAAAATTAACTATTAGTATTACTTTTCAGGTTGAATGGGTAAATTTGTAATACAATTAAGAGTAATAGAATCCTTTTAAATTGAGTAATATAGCAATAACACTAAAATTCTAATAGCTAAAAAAAAAGAAAAAAAGAAAGATTTTTTTTATTTTCCGAATAGACCGAATCCACCTCTAAGGAATCCAAAAGCAGCCAAACCGCCAATAGCCAATATACCCATAATAGCATATGCTAGTACATCAGACTGGTTTTCACCTGATGGTTGGGTTTTGCTTACCTCGTAGGCTTTTTCATCACCGCTTAACTCTTCCCCTGCTTCTACTTCAGGAGCAGTATGGGAGTGAGTGTGGGCTGCTTGGGCATGGGAGTGCCCCACAGTTCCGGCGTGCACATGTCCACCAGGTCCGTGAGTATGTCCTCCGGTACCGTCGTGGGTGTGTCCACCATCACCATGTTGATGATCGCCGCCAGGAACCTGAATCAGTTCGTATAGTGGTCGGAAGGGTAGACTTCTCAATAAGTCATTGGAATTGAAATCAACTCCACCACCCTGCTTAATTAATTCAAATTCAGCAGCAGTGATGTATTTTGGCTCTGTGGTTTCCAGTTGTATGGGAGAAATTAGTCTTGCAAATTCCTCGTTTTTGTATAAAGCTACAAAACCAGCAATTTGAGCTTCCCTTTGGGCTTCACGGGTAGTAAGACCAGTAAGGTCAAACTGGGGCCATTTAAAGGTTACTATAACTGCCCTACCCACATTATTTATTGGATCCCATATCACCAGCAATCCCTCATCCAATCCACCAGGTAAATCTGGATTGTTATCCAGTAGGTCCTCATTCAGGAGCCTTTGGCTCATGTAGGTTCCACTACCCGGGGATATACCCATGAGATAGATTAGACTGTCGTCTTTACAGTAGATACTGGATGCAATCCAGAAGTAGTTCTCCTGTCCACTTAATGGGAAATCAGTTAGAACTTTATCAGTGATGAAGAATCCAGGCTGTACACCAGGACAGGCATGGTCGTGGTAGAGGAAAGTCATTAGCTGTTCAAATGGAGGATTATTCCTCCAGGTATTGGCAATAGACTGGATATTGGACCAGTTACCTTCTTTGAAAACATTTTTGGATAGATTATTTACTTTTGTCGCATTATTCAATGCATTGGGACCAATATCATTTACCTTTTTACCATCTTGAGATGTTCCCACCCAGAATTGGTGGTTTTCCAGGTCGTAGCTCATGTAAATTGAGTCCATGGTTACTCCGTCGGCACCTCTTAAGGTAAAGGTAAAGTACAGTGGTTTCCAAGGTGCATTGTGCATTGGAAGTAGAGTGTAACGGCTTAATCTGGATCCCAGAACTTCGAAGATTCCATCCATGGTCATGTCCGTTAACTGGCCATTTAAGCGGACGTATCCGGCAGAAGTCTGTACTAAAAGGTCCCGATCATCTTTTTCCAGGTTTATTCCTTTTTCATTGAGGAATATTTGTTTAGCCAGGTTAGCTGCGTCAATTCCGATTTGTTTCATTTGTTCTGGAGTTAAAGTTCCCACTGGATTATTTGCAGGTACTGCTCTTACAGCATCAGTTAATCCCAGGCTTTCAATATAAGCCAGGTCTAGTCCTGCAGCTTCTCCAACAGGTATACGCACGGTTCCATCTGGATTTTTAATGTCAGTGCGAGATCCTAACAGGTAATAGTATGCTTCCTCATTTAATCCGTCTTTAGCCAGTAGTATGTCGATGTATTGTTCGGGAAACTGGTTGAGTTTTCCCAGTAGCCAGGTGGTTAACTTCAAAGGATACATGTTGGTATGTACATGATCCTGGGTTACGCCGTCGTGGCTGTGGTCATGCTGGGCCTGGTTAGGACTTAGTCCGGTTTCAGCAAAGAAGTCCTGCTGGAACTTGGCACGGTTGAAGTTGAGTACGATGATGGTACCTGTCTTAAGGGCATCACTCCATCGGATGAAAGCTACCATTTGCTGGGTTGCACCAGTTGCACTGGTATCATATCCAGATAGAGATCCTCCTTTACCTGGGGTGAGATTCAGGATGTATAAAAATGCATCGTCTTTAGAATCACCAGGAATGGTTATTACTCGGTAGGCAGTCTTATCGGCAGGAGCACCAGAGTGAGTCAGGGTTTCCTGTATGGGTGGGAAGTACTTTAAGAGCACTTCGGTTATGGCATATCCACTGATGGTACCATCACACATGTGTCCGTGGAAAGCAGCAGCCTTCAATAGATCAGTAGGGGTTCCCACTGCCCAGGCATTGGCCAGACTGGCCACCGGGTAAGTGTCCTTACCAATTTTATTTATGGCATTGGTCCACTGGGCATCAGTCATGCTTGCAGATATGGTTCCCACATAGGATGGGGTTAAAGAACCGTTATAGAAGTAGGCCAGTAGTAACTGGGTTCCTCTTTTTACCACAAATGCAAAGTCCACTGGATCCACCGGGGTTTTCTTTAAAAGTAACAGGTTTCCCTGTCCATCGGTGATTAAACCATTGGCCTGGTTTATTATACCTTCAATGGCATCTTCAGTGGTGGTTCCATTGCGTTTGGTTACCCCTGCGGTGGTTATGCACAGTACTTCGTCGGCGGTGCCAAAGTTCAGTAATTCATTGGCTTTTTTGGTAACTTCCCGTCCTAAACGGTAGTTATCAGTGGCCACCATATTGAAAACTATATTAGCATATAGATTAGGATCAGTCAAATCAGTAGGATGTTTATTTACTGTGACTTCCTGTTCCTGGGTCTTATAACCTGGAGCAGAAACTATTACTTTGAATTTACTTTCTTCTGAAGCTCCCGGATATAAGAATTCCAGTTTATATCCCTGGAAAGCAGCATCATAAGTCTTGGTAAAATCAATAGCCACACCATTAGTATCCTTTAAACTGATACCTGGATTTATAACATCATCAGCATACTCATAATTAACCTTAACCCCAATAATAGGATCAATAAGTTCATCGAGTTCTGTATCAGTTACTTCATCCCCGGATGAAGACTGATCCATAGGCAGTCCGCCTTCACCACCGGTAGTTTCTTCAGTAGCTGCAACCGCACCACACATAGCCAGTGCGAAAATCATAGTAATTATTAGAAATGTTGCTTGTTTTTTTATCTTTTCACCTCCTTATCAATTACTTAAAATATTATTTGCACCATCGTGCACTCCTAGATAGTAGTAATAATATACATAAGCTTTTATTATTACTAACATAAGGTAAAAAGGAAGTTTCGTAATAAAAAAAGTGTGGATTTAATACTAAAGTTAGTTTTAATCCCGAAAATGTAATAATTATATTGAAGTAATCAAAGGGCTTTAAATATTATTATACTAAAAAAAAAGATTTATAATGCGGTTTTTTTAAAAAAAAGGAGATAAAATAAAAATATAATATAACAATGATTATAAGTATTACTTAAGAGGGATCCAGCAGGGATCTGGTATAGACCCCTACCGAAAAATAGGAGGTACTCCAATGGTACTGTTTGAAGGATAACTAACATTAGTTATTAATAATACTTTAAAAACATTAGTTATCAACAGTTACTATCAGATGAAAGATTATTTAAGACTTTCTATTTAATTTTTATTAATATTATACCCTAAAAATTGAAGAAATAGTAATAATCAAAGGTAAAATGGAGGTATTTGATTTTTAAGCAAATGAAAAATAAAATTAAACACATTATGAATTATAAATTAAAATTAAAAAATAACCAGATTATATATTAAAAAAAAATAAAAAAATAACAAACCCCTCAATTAATTTTAATTGAAATGAAGTGTTAAATAAAAGATAATTAATCCCGGTAATTTTCATCTAAAAATGATTCCAATGCTTTAAATGTAAAATCAAGGGCCTGATTAACAATGTCTTCCTCCCAGACACATAACTCATCCACCTGAAGTTCAATGGATAAATCCACATCCAGTTCCTCCTCATAGGAAATTTCAGATTTTACATCCAGGTCATTGATTTCTTTAATGGGGAGTTGATTTAAAATAAAATCTTGAGCAGTTGAGAATAAAAAATCAGAGATTTCATTTAAATCCTCCGGGCTCAATTTTTTAAGCTTTCCTGGCAATTAATTTCCCATTCCCGGGTTCATTCCAGCTCCCTGCATGGCTTCCTGTAAAGAGGCCTGCATTTCCTGGAGCTTTTTCGTTACCCTTTCCTCCTGACGAGTGATAGTTTTCTCTCGAAGTTGGAGGGTTTCCGCTTTTTCTTCCATTTCACTGTTTATTTCTTCTTTTTCAACTTTAATGAGTAAATTACCTGCTGTTTTAAATACTTCAGCGTCATCATCGGCTTTTTTTAATTCTTCCAGTGCTTTTTGAGTTTCCTGGATTTGCATTTCCACGGTTTGTTTTTGCATGGAAATGGCCTGGGCCTGTTGCTGCAGTTGCTGAAACTGGGCTAATTGATGCTGAATATTTTTAGGGAGTTCCATCATATCACCTCAAATTTTATAATGATTTAATAAATAAGATTAAAATCCAAATAAATGGATTAAGATTTTAATAAATTTAACATCTCTAAAGAGAGAATAATCCATCTAATAGATGAATTAAGGGAAGCTCTAAAAGAAGGAGCATCCCTAGCATGTATTTTTAAATATAAAGTGCTGCCTTCCCTATCCATTTTCATGGTAGCACGGGAAGAAGGTGAGCTTTCCAATTCAGGAGAAAGTGAATCAAATATTACACGGGATTCCTGTTCTGAATCCACATTTATTTCCACGGTGGCCTCTAGAGAATTTAGAGCATTGAAGGCCTCATTATCAATGTCAGCTAACATCGTCACCTGTATTAATATATTTTATATAAATTTTTAAGCCCGTACCATCACCATTTTTATCAATAAAATCCATAACTGCCTGGTATTTTTTATCTGTATTTTTTATCCAGACTAAATTAGAATAATTATGTTCATCATCAGATTTAACTGGCAAAATATCTTTTAAAATGGATAATTCAACTATGTCGCACTTAAAGCTTAAATCATCAGGTTTTATATGTAATCTACTGTCGGGTAAAACTATATTCACATCTAAAGATATTATTTCATGTCCCTGGTGTCCATAGAATGTTATTTTAGAGGGATTCCCATGGAAGTCGTTGATTATCAGGGTGGTTTCATATCCCCGGGCTGATGTTTTAATAAAAACATCTCGCATGCTCATTTTACCCCGGTTTATGCACTCCGCTGAAAAAACCCGGCTTAAAGCTTTGCATAATTGACGTGTTTTAGCAGATGGCTTTCTGGAGGTGGTTATAAGCATTAAAACAGCCTTATCTTGAAATATAGTGGGGAATAGCCCGTACAATTATCGGGCTTTAATGGTTCTTTTAACCACAGGAACTTCTTTAAATAAAATTCGATACCTGCATCGGGGGCACTTATTTTCCATGCTTGCCCGGGGATCTATTATAAAGCCACACTCAGCACATTTATACAATTACAAGCCTCCAACAATCCTCTTAATATTTCTGGTAGCAGTTTTACCCATAGGTGTAGATGGGACATAGGCCCCGCCAGTGAAAACTGCGTCACATTTTTTACATTCCCATATGCCTCTACTTACTCTTTTAACATAAGGTCTATCACATTTAGGGCAAACATGCTTCTTTTTCATGTTTTCTTCGATTTGCTTTACGGTTCTTTTGGCTTTCCTACCGTATCTTGCACCAAATCTTCCTGTAATACCTACTTTTTTGGTTCTTGCCATTTATATCACTCCAGGTAAATTTTAATTTTCATGATATCCACCACCAATCCAACTATAGATAGGAACCGGTGCGGAAGTATAAATCCATCATATCCATTTAAGTGATTGATGATTTATTAAATTTTTTATAACCACCGATTAATAATGGTTCTTTTAAAAATGCAACTCCCCTAAAAATATCTTTAGATAAAGAATCTTCTTAAAAAAGTCACTTAATTAAATATCAACTTCTAAATATTCTAATTGAAAATATTAGATCCATGCCAGATGACATAATTAGATATTAGTTAAAATATAATTAAAGGAATATTTAAAGGTAAGGTTTTGGAATGATTAACATTCCAAATATTTCATAAGTTCTTTTGATTTACTTTCAGTAATTTTAACTGCATTCATGATCTCCTCTTTAGTCAGGGGAGAGTCTCCACCTTTTTGCATGGCGCAGATTTTATCAGATGCAGTTATTCCAATAGATAACCGGGCAGAGAGAATTTCTTCTTCATCAAATGAAGGGTCAATTACCAGCTGCTCCCCTATCTTAGCAAAAGTGCACATCACTACCTCTTCCCGGATAGGTAAGGGTTTCATATTTTCATGGTCAATTATTATTTCATTATCCACCACTTTTACCTCAGGAATCATGGTATTCTTTAAAGCAGCCACCGCACCTAAAACAGCAGCATCCATTAGATTACCATCATAATCCAGTATATGCAGGTCAATAAATACCATCCACACTTTTTTACCAGGAATGATGCATAATTTGTCCAAATCAACCATTTGACTTTCCCGGATACATCTATCTGCCACCCGGGATAGTTCTACCGATCTTTCATCTGGAGGTCCTGGTTCAAAGCTAGGGGAGGCCATGGGGAGTAGTTCGGAATTGGTCATTAATACCCCAACATCAGGAGTGTCCGGGAATGGTTCACCGATTTGTGGTTTGGTACCTACCATTATCTGAGTATTACCTATTTTTACACGTGCAGAACCTCCAGCTTTGGAAATAACACCGGTTTCCAGGGATATCTCACGATATTCGTCCATGGCCCTACCATCAACCCGTTCTTCGTTATTAATCAGATGAGTTATACTTTTACGAGTAATTTCTGGAACGATATTCATTTTATTCACCATACCTCTTTTTCAGGGCTTCCTTTTGTACTTCGCTAATCTGATTGCATCCTTTAATGGCCAGATCCAGTGCTTTTTCAAATTCAGCTGTAGTTAAATTTCCATCACTTTGCAGTAATGTAACTTCGCCACTGCGAGGTAAAATGGCCACCGGTACATCTGCCTGGCCGTCTTTATCTTCTACTTCTGAAAGGTCCAGTACCACCTGACCATCCACTTTACCTGCGGCACAGGCCACCACCATATCCTTCATAGGGATACCGGCATCAGCCAGGGCCACAGATGCTGCAGTAATTCCAGCACACCTGGTACCTCCCTCTGCTTCCAGTACTTCAATAAAGATCTCAATCACAGACCGGGGATATTTTTCCAGTATCACCGCTGGTTGGAGTGCTTCAGCAGTTATTTTAGAGATCTCAATTGATCTCCTGTCCGGACCGGGTCTTTTACGGTCATCCACCGAAAAAGGTGCCATATTATAGCGGCATCGTATATATGCCCGGTCTGGTCGCTGAAATCTTCGTATGAATGATTCTTTAGGACCGTATACTGCCACCAGTACTTTATTCCCCCCAAATTCCAGATAAGCAGAACCGTCAGCCCTTTCTAATACACCTGCTTCGATTTTTAAATTTCTTAATTCATCAAAAGCTCTTCCATCTTCTCTTGATTTTGCTCCAATATTGGTACCTAATGTGATGATAGTAATCACCTCTTCAGATTAAAATTCAGTTTAGATTCTATAATTTCTTGAGGGAGGTTTTTATCCTCTTCAACAGACGAATCCTCTTCTTTTTCATCAGGGGACTGATCATTATTATTTTCATCAGTTTCTCCCTCTAATTCTTCAGCTTCGTCCAGATCTTCAGGGATTTCTTTAGATTCCTCAATTTCTTCACCAGTAAGTTCAGCAAGCATTTCCCGGACACGGTCCGTTAATCCTGAAGTATGGGCCTGGTTTTGGATCATTTTTATGACCTTTTCAGCAATTCTTTCCATTTCAGTTTGCCCTTTAACCCATACTACTCCGTTTTGACCAACCACTATATCACAGTGGGTCTTATCTTTAATCATGTTGATCATGGAGCCTTTTTTGCCTATTAAACGGGGAACTTTAGTAGGAGTGATATAAATCAGAATCCCCCCTCTGAATTTACCTAAGCCACGGCCTTTCAATCCCAGTTTAACTTTTTTTACTTCATCTACATCAATTACCCGCAGAAAAAGAACATCTCCCACTTTGAAAACCTTTTCCAGTTCTCTTTTTTCTTTTCCAAAAACCTCTGAAGCAGGTAAAAGACCAGAATAAGGAGAATTGATATCCAATCCCCACATAGAGAATCTGATGTCGTTTATTTCTCCTATTACCACATCCCCTCGTTTAGGGATATATTTGCTTTGTAAGGGAATTACACTAATTTTTTTGTTTCTGATGGCCACCAGTCCCACCACTGATGAGCAAATCTTATTTTCTTCCTTGAAAGTCCCTCTTCCAGGATGAAAGTCTTCCTCTGCTAGAATTTCACCAGGAACAACCAGATCTTTATCATTTACGAATATCACATTATGCCTCCTTTTATTGGAAGGCCACCTAGAATAGGTAAAAGGAGAAGTTTATTTGATAACCCTGGCCTCGAGTTCGCCGCCTGTAAGCTGACTCATTTTCTGATAAAAGTTATCTTGCAGGCCTCCAGGTATCTCCACCACAGCTATCCATGAACCATCCTGTTGCCATTCTTCTTTTAATATCTTCCCAAATTTAGAAATATCACTGTAAGAACTCCCTGCAACTTCTCCAGGGAGTTTAATGGCCATTTTAACTTTTTCAAATCTAATGGGAATTTTCACTCGAATGGCTTTTAGAACCAGCTGAACTTGTTCATCAACAGGTTTGAATGGATCAATATGAACTTTTGCCTCTTCCATGGCCTTTTCTATACGCCTTGTTGGGTGAGGTAGCCCATTTTGAGGATTGATAGATTCTCTAGCTATCTTATTTACAATTTTTTTGTACTTTTCCTCTAGCATTTCCCGCCGCTGCTGGGCAGTAAGCTGTATTTGACCTTTCTGGATAATGGCAGATGCCACTTCCAGAGAATCTACAGATTCAAATACTTTAAGCATGGCTTCTTCTGATGCTTTATCTCCCTTTTTAGCGTCTTTAAATATTTCCTGTACTGCCAGAACCTCTTCTAAACCCATTGAAGGATCTTTTTTATATTCAGCAGATAAATCAGGATCAACAAGTATTTCAAAACGTTCACCAAAAGATTCTAAACGGGCAATAACTGCATCATCAAGGTTAACCATATCCTATTCCTCTTCGTCTTCTTCCTTTTCTTTTCTTAAAAGAAGTTCTTCTACGTGATCCTTTATTTCATCTTCAGATAATTTTCGGTATTTTTTATCTTTAGAATCAATAACTGCGATTTCAACACTTTCTGGAGTGGTTTTGCCTTCAGTGGCCTCGTAAACTGCATCTAAAGCCAGTTCAATAGCTTCTTCCAGATTCATGCCTTCTTTATATTTCTTTTCAAATTCTTCCATAGCTATTGGTCTTCCAGCACCTATGGCAGTAGCTTTATATTCTATTAATGCTCCACTAGGGTCGGTTTCAAATAAATGGCATCCCTTGCTATTTACTCCGCCAATTATTAAAGCCGATCCAAAAGGACGTACCCCTCCGTGCTGAGTATACATCTGTTTCATGTCACATATTTTTTTTGCCAGGGATTCAACCCTTATAGGTTCATTGAAGGTTATTCTGTTAACCTGAGCTTCTATCCGGGCTTTTTCAATAATTGCCCGGGCATCTGCCACTAAACCTGAGGTAGCGGTTCCAATATGCTCATCAATTTGGAATATCTTTTCTATAGATTTAGGTTCTACCAGTTTACTGGTTGGTCTCTTGTCCACCACAAGGACTACTCCTTCAGCAGATTTAACACCTAAAGAGGTAGTACCTCTTTTTACGGCCTCTCTTGCATATTCCACCTGAAATAGTCTTCCATCTGGACTAAAAACAGTAATGGCCCTATCATATCCTGCACTCTGAAGTGGTTGCATAAGTATACCTCTCTAATTTATTCAATTTTTCTATGAAAGTGATTTATATTCTAAAAAATTCTTTTATTCAAAATTCAATTGTTTTAATTTGTTAATTCTAATATTTATGTTAGGGACTGGGTTTAATAAACTTTTGTGTTGCAGATTTAATTGTGCCTGCTAAACCCAATGTGTGGAAAACCAGTTTTTTCCCTTTATAATTATTTATAAGACATAAGGCCCCTCTAACCTTTTCTTCATCCCCCCGATTACACTGCAAAATACCTTTTAAATGAAAATAATCCTTTTTAGAATTATTTGAATTCAAATCCCAGGACCGTGTGACCCACAGCCGAAATTTGCTGGTCTCACACTCCCCGTGAAACTTCAGGCAGCTTTCCCATATCATGAATATCAAATCATCTCTCGGGAGTTGTATTTGTGAAATTGCCTCAAATGCCAGGTATCGCTTATCCCCTCGCAGGGTGGGAGGAAGTATTTTAAGTTTCATGATAATACCAGAAATTTTATAAATAAATTAAGGTTATTTTTTTATAAATAAATGCTTAGGTAGGGAAAAAATCAATTTATAGATATACCTTTAATATTTAACTGATAAAATAATCCCGGATTAGTATACTGGAATTGAATGCCACCTGTAAATAGTAATTAATCCGGACTATTTATGTAAATTATAATTTCTAAAAAAACTTCCATTATAATTATTATAATTATTTTTCATCAATTATTTTCACTCCATCCACCACCATATCCTTTCTTTGCTGGTTATAATCCAGTATAAAAGATGGTGAAACAGATATGGCCATTAAAATCTCTTCTTTATTTAGTCCCAGGCATCTATACAAAGCCATGATATCCTGAGGCGTTCTCAAATCATATATTGTTCTGGCCCCACTGGTAATTAAAAGCGGAAAATGAAACTTGCGTTGTAACTTTATAATGTCCCTGAAATGAGCAATTATTTTAGACCTTAAACTGTTTCTGGATTTTAAAAGGTCGTTAAAACATAATTCAATAGCCACATTATTTTTAGCAGCTTCCCGGGATAGAACATGATTTATACCACAATCTCTACGCTTGTAATATGGCCTGGATAAAATGTCAACCTTTACATTCTCACATGCTGCCCGGTTAATCTTCAAATCTCCCCCATCAACCATTAAAATGTTGGTTTTATTTCTCAAGCTTCTTATCTGCTTTTGAAGGTGGTGGGGGTTTTTGCCCTGAATAATAATACCCGGGGTTATAGAAAAGTCATCAATTTTAAAAGATTTAAGGTGAGTGGGAGAGGTTTCATCATTTATAATTTTATTAAAATTCTCCAGAGCTAAGTTATATTGTTCATTAGAGTAAAATATGGATACTCCATGGTACCCCAATCTTTTAGCTTCATTAATTAGAGCTAAGTCAGAATCCGGTTTTTTACCTTTTAGATGAAAATCAAAGTACTTCACATTAATCAAACAGTTCCCGGGCTAGTTTCAGGGCCCCTTCTTTTTTAGCAGGATATGCGGCAAATTTAATCCGGGTGTGAATAGAGTCCCCATGTTCAACTATCTTCCATTTATTGAAAAATGCATCCTGTTTACTGAATCTAAGGAATAAATTTCCATGATCATCCATCTTTTTTTCCAGGTTATCTATAATATTGTTACGGGAATCAGGTTCTAATTCCTTTAAATTTTCCAGGAAATTTTTAATTTCTTTCTTTTTATTGAACTTTTGATGGAATATTATAACCTTATTTTTATAGTAACCTTCAGTTAACTCTCTTTCAGGTGAAGCATAGGGAAAAATGGTATTCAATGCTCCTAATACCTTTTCTTCATTTTCTGTTCCATGGACAAATACACGGTAGGAAATATTATGGATCATAGGAACCAGTTAAAATAAATTTATCAATTTAAAAATAAAATAAAAAAAAGATAAGAAATCTATTTAGATTTTCTTGCCTTTTCTGCACCTTTTCCTTTGTGTCGGAGGCCACGGGTCTTTTTACCCTGGCTGGTCAATCCTCGGAAGGCTCTTCCACGGTGCTGTTTTTCACAAATCCAGTTTATCTTAGGATCACTCTTTATGGATGGGTGGTTGGGATCTACCAGTATAACTTCGTAGAATTTGAATTTACCATCGGCCCATACCCAGTAAGAATTTAAAACTTCCATATTAGGGAATTTTCTGGCAACTCTCTCTTCGGCTATTCGCTGGATGGACTTTTTAGGAGTTATCTTAACAACACCCATTCTTTTAGGTCGTCGACCTGCTTTGAATCGAGTTTTTCTCCTTCCACCACGCCTAACACGAGTTCTAACAACTACATATCCTTTTTTAGCTTTATATCCTAAAGATCTAGCTCGATCAATACGAGTAGGTCTATCTATCCTTTCAATTATACTTTCCCGTCTCCATTGTGGAGCTCTCTCCCACATAAGTTCCCTTACATAGGATTTATCTGGATTTTTCCATGCATCTCTTATATATTTATACATTAAAACACCTCTTTTGTTCAGCTTACGCCACATCCAGGGGATCATGTCCCCGAAAAAAAGTTGCTTGTATCGCTTAGAATTGGCGATGATAAATATTGAACCGTATCCCTTAAAAAGATTGTGCTAAATATTTATCCCCACAGAATTTAAGACATTCTTATCTAAAAAAAATAGCTCTTTATAAATTAATGTTTTATTGTTTCATTACTTATACTTGACTAATTAGTGGAAGCAGATTAAAAGAATATGTATTAGAATAAATTTTATTAAAATAAGTTTTCCAGAATACTTTTTTTATCCTGAAGAGTGAATATATGCTTAAATAAATAAAAAGGGGAATTTTTATTCAGTTAATTCATAGAGTATGCGCATGCCCTTGGTAAAAGGAGGCATACCTGAAGTTAAAAGAACCACCCTCAGCACATCCACTATTTCATCCCGGGTGACATCAAATTC
>JAHRFX010000030.1 GCA_019084405.1 Methanobacterium sp. | reverse complement strand
TATAAAATTTCCTCAAACAAAATAGAAAATATCTTTCAAAAAACCTTTCCTAAAAGTGTTAAGAGGCTAATGAAGATTAAAATAGGAGTAATGTCACGAATAAACATTAAAATAGAAATTCAAAACCAGAAAAAACTTTTTGACATTTAACCCCCAAGTTTTTGACAGTATATTTATTTTTTATCCACCAAGTATGGTAAAAAAATCAACGCTTGCAGGATGATCCTAAAGTGGCAGTAGAAATAGATGAATACACACCAGACCTATCAGAATATAAGTTTGTTTCACTTCGGGGGCGTATTGAAGAAGAAATAGACCCCCAGAAAAAAAGAGAAATACGTTCCAAGTTTGCAGAGCTTATTAAAGAGAGGGAGTTTTCTAAGAAGATAATGGCAGCCCTGGGACATGACCCGGATGATCCTCTGGCCTGCCTGGTGGAAATGGAATGCTCCTTTGTGTGGAAACTGGTAGATGTAACAGAGATTATCGCCTTAAAAAATTAGAAGTGAGCTTTACTGTAAATCGCTCCATATATAGTATTGAGTCATTTTAGGGAGGATGAATAATGGGTAACCGTGGTCGGGATCTATCCTTACTGGCCTTTTTTGTAATTGGATGTTTGCTTGTAGGAAGTATAAGTGGATTTTTCACAGCAGGTGAAGTGGATACCTGGTATCCCTCCCTGGTTAAGCCTGATTGGAATCCACCTAGCTGGCTTTTTGGTCCGGTGTGGACCCTTTTATATGCCCTCATGGGTGTGGCTGCATTCCTAATTTACAAAGAAGGATTTGAAAAAAGAGAGGTTAAAATTGCCCTGGGAATATTTTCAGTGCAGTTGGGCTTGAACTTTTTCTGGTCCATCCTGTTTTTTACCTATAAAAATCTATTTGCCAGTTTTGTGGAGATAATTCTATTGTGGATAGCTATTTTAGCCACCATTATCAGTTTCTATAGAATAAATCGTCCAGCAGCACTGATTATGATTCCCTATTTTTTATGGGTGAGTTTTGCTACTTTACTTAATTATACTCTGTTAATACTGAATTAATTAGAAAAGAATTTTAAAAATTAATAAAAAATCCATTAATTGATTAGAAAATAAAATTAATTTAAGGGTTTGCTTGAAAGAGGATAACTCAAATGTAGCTATTTCTTGGGGGGGATATGGCTAGCATCTAAAAATATCCTCTTACAAGCTATGGTACCCTTAACTATAATCTTATATTCCCCCACATATATCTTTAAAAAAGATTATGGTGACACCACACACAAAAAAGGTATGATATGAGTTTCTGCCTTTATTATATTAAATCCAATGGAAGACCCCAGGCTTTTTTTACTTTTTTTGCAGCCTATTCTGGATTTTTTCACTTTCCAATTCGTTTAGTGCATCTTTAGCAATCCATCCCGCACTTTTTACATCCATTTGATTCATTTGTCTTCCTAATTGAATTGCCTGCTTATTTAATTCCAGATTTCTTTTTCCAATCTGTCTTAAAGCCCAATTAATTCCTTTTTTTACAAAATTTCGTCCGTCAGTTGATTCTTTAAGGATTAAGGGAAAAAAATCAGCAAATACTTTATCTGAAGCTTTTTTATCATGAACAGCTAATGTGGCAATCAGCACAAAGGCGGCTCTTTTCACGAATTCCTCATCCCTCTTACTCCACTCTCTGATTTTCTGGTGGACCCATGGTGTTTTTCGGAATAAATTCATACAGCACTGGTCGCAGATATCCCATGTATCAAAATCCATAGCCCATTTTTCCATTTGAACTTGTGTGACCATTTCTGGAACTTCGATTATACTGGCTATGATTCTAGTTTCCCGGTAACCTGCATCCCACAATTTTTGGGCCAGTGAGTGGTCTTTACCCACCTTTTTTAGCAATTCTTCGCAGTTCCGGTATCCTAACTGCAAAGGTTTTATCAGGATTTATGCCAAAACGGGCCATGCCCTCTACTTCCTCGGGATTGGAAAGATCCTGCAGATTTTTAATTATTTCTTCAAAATCCATTTAAAATTCCCCTTATCGCTATCTAAATGATTTAAATTACATTTTTATGTTAATAAAATTAATGCTTTTATAAAATAGGTTTAGGTCATAATATTCCTTATTTATTGTGGAGGATAAATAGTATTAATTATTATAATATGAGTCATATATTAATAATGAGTTTAGGAATCAATGATTCCCATTCAGTGCCGCTATAATAATTCAATCTCCATATCATATTGATAACCTGAAATATTCTCCTTAGATAACACTGGCCAGCGAAGTCACAGTATTTGTACAAGCTGAAAATAATGGAAATACCACATTAGAAGATCCATATATGAATGTATATACTGACCAGATATGGCACTTCTATTTAAACCAGATGAAGCAATGACAATGTTCAATGGAGATGACTACATGAACGACCCCATGAATCCATTCTTCTTCTGGGACGACTTCGAAGAAAGCTGGGTATTCTGGATTGGATGGAACGACTAATTCATGTACCCTGGTGATTCTGCTGTGCTTTGGGTGCCTGCCATTGTAACACAAACTGGTGAAATAACTGTATGGGCTGATTTCTACGAATGGCCGGATAACCTTGACTTCCCTATTTTCCTTGCAGATGACAGCTACACATTCTATGGTATAGAATGCCCTGTTGAACCATCAGCAGCAACCGTA
>JAHRFX010000022.1 GCA_019084405.1 Methanobacterium sp. | reverse complement strand
TGCAAAATGCACCATGATAGGGATGTAAACGCTGCGTGTAATATTCTAACCGTAGGAACTACGGGGCTTGCCTTTAGTAAAATCAACACGTTAGTTGGTGGATTAGGAATCCATTGACCTCTTTAGGTCATGGTAGTTCAAGTAGTGAGGTTTTTAACATGGATACCATTTATTTACAGGCCCTGGAGGTATGGTTGGTGTTGCTCCTGGCAGCTATAATCAATGCCACCATCAGGACTCGATTTATTCAACCTAAAATAAAAAATGAACTCAGATCTCATCAAATAAGCTCTATTACAGCCATAATATTCTTCTTATTCATAATTTATCTTTTTTTCCGTTTTACCACTGCAGAATATACTGAAAACCAGTTGGTAAATATTGGTTTTATGTGGATGATTTTAACCATTATCTTCGAATTCCTATTCGGCCGATTTGTAATGAAAAATTCATTTTCCAGGCTTTTAGAGGATTATAATCTAACCAGAGGTAGATTATGGATATGGGTGCTCATAAGTCTCCTCATAGGACCGGTTTTGGTCACCACTTACTTTTTGTAAATACTTATTAACCCTTTATTTTTTGAAAATTTATATTAAAATCAATATTCAATTCAACTAATCTTTCAGAGCCTTTAAAAAGCCCTTTAAGGGTAGAGTATTAACCACATCTTTTTTCTGGGCCCATCCCCGGCGGGCGGTACCTACCCCCAGTTGTATGTTATTTAATTGGTTCTGGCTATGGGCATCAGTATTAACCACCAGTTTACAGCCATGTTCCAGAGCCCTTTTAACATTCATATCCCTTAAATCCAGTCTCACAGGATTGGAATTAACCTCCAGTAAGGTGCCTGTTTCCTGGGCTACATCAAAAATCTGGTTCAAATTCACCTCAGATTCTTTTCTTTTTTGCAGCTTACGGCCGGTGGGATGGGCAAGGATATCCACATTCTCATTTTCCATGGCAGTTACTATCCGCCGGGTTAAATCGAAATATCCCTGATTCAATCCCGAGTGGACAGCCGCCACCACCACGTCCATCTCCTGGAGGACTTCATCCCGGATATCCAGCCTACCATCCAGGTCAATATTAACTTCGGCACCCTTCAGGATGGTAATATTTTCTAATTCATCATTTAACCGGTCGATTTCTCGTGCCTGTTGCATTAGTTTTTCTTCACCTAATCCATTGGCAATTTTTAAAGATCCAGTGTGCTCGGTGATGGCCACATACTCATAACCCTTAAAAATAGCCCCCAGGACCATTTCTTCCAGGGTGTTTTTCCCATCACTCCAGTTAGAGTGCAGGTGCAAATCCCCTTTTATATCCTCCACCTTAAGTAGCAAGGGCAGTTCACCTTTTTGGGCAGCTTCAACTTCACCCCGATTTTCCCGGAGTTCAGGGGGAATGTAATCCATTTCCAGGGCATGGAAAATATCTTCTTCTTTTTTACCTGCCACTCTCTTTTCCTTTTTAAATAAACCGTATTCACTGAGTTTCATACCCCGGGATATGGAAATTTTCCTCATCTCCACATTCATTTCTTTAGATCCGGTAAAGTACATCAAAGCCGCCCCAAAGACCTCCTCATCAAAAACTCGAATATCACATTCTATCCCATCTTTTAGCCTTACCGTTGATTTAGAAGGGCCCTGTACAATTATCTCCCCTACCAGATCCATGGAAACAAAGTAATCCATGATATCCTGGGGTTGGGGGGTGGTAACCAGCACATCTATATCTCCCACAGTTTCCTTTCTGCGGCGGATGGATCCGACGATTTCCACTTTCCGGGACTGGGGCAGGGCTTCAATCCTTTTTTTGATTTTTTCTGCCAGGGGCATCACCTCCCCCAGCAGATTCCGGGAACGGAACTTACGGGCAAAAACTATATTCTCCAGCAGGGCCTTCTCTTTCTTATCACCCATCCCTTTCAAACGTCGGATATGGTGTCTTTTAGCCTCCCTTTCCAGATCATCCAGGTTTTTAATCCCCAATTCCTGGTAGAGTAACTTGATGGTTTTAGGCCCCAGACCCTCCACCCCACGAAGTTCCTCAAAATTAACCGGATATTTTTCTTTCAGTTTTTCATAAAAATCTGCAGTTCCTTTTTCAATTATCTCTTCTATTTTACCGGCAATATGCTGGCCTATCCCGGGGAGTTTTATAAGTTTTCCTTCCTGGTGTATGGTTTCAATATCAGTGGTGAGTACTTCCACCGTGTGAGCCGCCTGGCGGTAGGCTTTCACCCTGAAAAAATCATCCTCCATCTCCAGATAGTCGGCGATGCTATTTAGAATTTTAGCTACTTTTTCATTGAGCAATTAATTACCCCGCATTCTCCTATCCTTAATATAAACTATTTTTATCATGGTTAATAATTTTATATACTCCCTAAAAATCAAAATCACCAGGATTAATTCTGGAGATTAGGGACATTATTTATAAAAATAACTTTATTATCAATCTAAATGATATCAATAACTAAAAATAAACTTAAATTATCATAAATCAATAAATTAAAAAAAAATAATACTTTAATTTCAGTTAAATAGATTTTGTCTGGATTTTAAGAATGTTATCCCCTGATAGTTCCCTTATTTTTTAAAAATGAATTTTAATGGGGAATTTAACAAAAAATAATTAATTTAAAAAAAAGTATAAGATCTGGTTTTTAGATTACAAAGATTCTTCAGCTTTTTGGATACCTTCTACAATCTCTCTAATCTTTTCTTCCACATCGGAACACTTTTCCACCACGGTACCGGTGACCACAAAATCAGCACCTGCTGCAGCGATTTCATGGGCAGTAGCACCGTCCTGTATGCCCCCACCTACCACGATACTCAGGTCGGTGTATTTTTTACAAGCAGCAATCATCTCCGGGGGAATGGTCTGACTGGCACCAGATCCTGCTTCCAGATAGAACATACGCATACCCATAAATTCAGCGGCCATGGCATAGGCTGCGGCTAAATCAGGTTTCTTTCGAGGGATTAATTTAGCATCCCCTACCCAGCCCACGGTCCCGCCTGGTTCCACCACAATGTATCCCATGGGAATAGCTTCAATACCTATTTTTTTAACACTGGGTGCACCCAGGGCCTGCGCTCCGATTATCCAGTAAGGATTGCTAGAATTAAGTAAACTCATAAAAAATATGGCATCAGCGTATTTACTTACCCCTGTGATATTTCCCGGGAACAGTACTATGGGAACATCGATATTTTCCTGGAGGGCCTGGGCGGTGGCATCCAGTTCACTACCATCATTGGTGGATCCACCTAACATGATAGCATCAGTTCCACCAGCAATAGCTGCCTGGGCAATCTCCACTGCTTCTTGTGGGCTTTGTTCTTCCGGGTCCAGTAAGGTAAGGTGAACTTTACGATCCTTTAAAATATCTTTAAAATAAGCTTCGACTTTCATATTCGAACCTGAAAAAATTAATATAATCTGTGTAAATAATAAAATAAAGGGAATTAAAAGACTTTATTTAACCCCTTGGTTCTTTAGCTTTAAATCTCAAACCCTTGTATCCACACTTCCTGCATACTTTAGCATTGGTAGGGTTACGAGCATTACATTTTAAGCAAATCTTGATCTTGAATAATCTATTTTCTGCTTCTTCAAATCTAGCCATTTATGTTCCTCCTGTGAATTCGTTTTGAATTTTAACAACTTCCAGACTACTATCCGCCTGGGAATAAGCTTCTAATATTTCTCTATTGAGGATTAGAAAATGAGGTCCCCACTTGAAATGGGACATAATATCTTCTGCTATATCTTTCAATCCCACTATATAAAATGTTGCTGCAATGGCCTCTGCAGTGGAGAGTATACATGGTTTACCATAATTGGTGGGATTAGCTGCAATCAAAAAAGGCAGCGATCTATGGTGCCTTGTTGTTTTAAATATCATAGCAGACTTCTTGACCTTTTTCCAGGAACAATCTAAACCCGCCACCCCTCTTTTAATAACCATATCCCTATCTTCAGGAGATACCGATTTTTCAGCAAAGGGATTTAAAATTAGTGCACCATAGGGTAACTGGTTAAGATGATTTACTATTTTAAACTTTCCCTTTTTGGCCATGTGAAAGGTGGTGCACTTTTTGCGATCGCATTCTTCTGCATGGTAAACTGTAACTTTCATCCCATCACCGGGTTTTTAAATAATTCATGTATTTTTTAATCTATAATCAAAATAATTTAATTTTCAGTTAAAAAAGTAGTATGAAACTATTTTCCTGATGTATTTGACTTAAAATTAACTAATCCTCTTAATTGATTTAGGAGGAATAGCTTAATATACTTTTTCCAAGGGGTGAATAAAATATACTTTTCTATTTTAACTGCTTCTACCGGGTATTAAGTTCAGAGGGTGTTTTATCTATCTAAAACTGACCCCTCTCATATTTCATTATTTGACACATGGCATTACCGGGATTTTGCAAGTCCTCCAGTTCATAGTAACGACCACCTGAGGCCAGGGCCAGTTCCATATTCATGTTACGGCCATGTGCTTTAGTTCTTTCGAAGTTGACCACCAGGGTGTTTATATGGTTTTCTTCTATCATGTGGGCATATTTAAGGGCGTCTTTAGCCGGGTTCTGGTCAATACCCACATTGGGCATACCATCGGTAAGAAGCACCATTAAAGGGACGTACTCCTCTTTTTTCATCTCATTTTTAAGTACTTCCACTCCCTTTTTAATACCGGCGGCCATGGGAGTGGTCCCCCCTACCTGGATATCCCCTACCACTTCCTGGAAGGAAGCAGGTCTCTTGGTGGTGGGTATGATTACCTGGGCTTCCTTTCCTTTAAAACCAATAACCGTTAACTTGTCCTTATGCCGGTGGGCATCTTTGATAATTTCACTTATTATTCCCCGCACCCGCAGGGCTTTTTTATCAGAATGCATGGATCCACTGATATCCACCACCAGGGCAATAGAGGCCCGGGCACCGTGCTTTCTAATCTTCTCCCTTAAATCCCCTGATTCTACTTTTATTTCACCTTGGGACTTTAAGGCCGCAGCACGAAGGGTGGCATCAATGGCAATATCTCCCCGGGAAGGGGAATACAAACGGCTCTTAACGTACTTTCCCTTATCTGTTTTAGAATCCACCCGGGCACCATATAGACGTTTTTTCTTCTTACCCTTCATCTTCAGCATTTTTTTTATATCAAACTCCTCACAGGTCTCTTCTAAAGGTTCTTCCTGAGGATTAGGTACAAAAGGTTTTTCCTTCTCAGGGCCCTCATTACCTGCTTTTGCTGTTTTATTACTGGTATCTGATATTTCATCTTCTTTACCACTCTCTGGAGAAGATGTTTCCTCCTGTGAATCATTACTTTCAGTTTCTTCATCAGGGGAATTAGAAGCACCACCAGGAGATTCTTCACCAGAGGCGTTAGAATCATCCCCCGGGCTTTGATCCTCACCATTAGAATCATCATCCTGGTCTTCATCTTTAGAATCATCACCACAGGAAGGGGAATCATCCTGATTCTGAGATTCCTCCTCTTTTTTTTCCTCTTCCTCTTTTTCTTTTTCCATATCTTTTCGGGCTTTATCCATCTGATTTTTTAATTGCTGGGGGCTTTGAGGGCCTGTAGTACTTCTTTCACCTAAAACCAGGGTTATGGCCTCTTCCACATCATTATAAGTTACCTCACTTCTCTGATGATAACTGGCTATGGCCTTGGAGGTTTTTAATATGGCGATATCCGACCGGTGGCCATCCACCCCGGCTTCTACACATACCCGGGCAATAAATTCCATAAGTTCAGGGGAGATGGTGACCCGGGGTAACAATGCACGGGCCTTAACTATCTTCTCCTGTAATTCCATCTGGGGGATTTCAAATGATTTTTTAAAGCCTTCTGGATCTTTTTCAAATTGCTCCCTCCGTTCCATAATGGCGATCCTGTCTTTTATATCCAGGATACTGTGTACCGTAAGGTGTAATCCTATACGGTCTGATAACTGGGGCCTTAAGTCACCTTCCGCCGGATTCATGGTCCCCACCAGTATGAATTTAGAGGGGTGGGATATGGAAATCCCTTCCCTTTCCACGTTATTTATTCCATAGGCCGCGGCATCCAAAAGCACATCCACCAGGTGGTCATCCAGGAGGTTGATTTCGTCAACATATAAGATGTTGCGGTTGGCCTCGGCCAGGATACCAGGTTCTAGTGCTTTAATACCTTCTTTTAAAGCTTTTTTAATATCCAGGGAACCCACCACCCGGTCTTCGGTAGAGCCCAGGGGCAGTTCCACTACTCTCATCTTTTTTTCTTCAATTTCCATATCCGGGGATTGACAGAACTGACACAGGGAGTCCCGGTCATGGGGGTTGCAATTAAAGGGACATCCTTTCACCACTTCCATGGAGGGTAATAGATCAGCCAGGGCCCGGACTGCGGTGGTTTTACCGGTACCACGGTCACCTTTAATTAATACTCCACCAATTCCTGGGTTTATAGCATTTAATAGGAGTGCTTTTTTTATATCCTCTTGTCCAACAATGGCTGTAAAGGGGAAAATCAGGTTTTTCAAGTGTCTCACCAATTTTTTTTGCAATGTGATTACCCTTACTTTAGTTTTAATTAAATTTTTTTATTATATTAAATCAGACTTTTCTATATTTTAGGGGTATTATTATTTGAATTTGATTAAACTTATAAATACATTTTTTTTTAATCTATAAAATCGATTTAAGGGTATAATTACTGTTAAATAAGGATGCTATTTATTTAATCGGGAAAAATAAATCATAACCAGTTATCTATATTATTTTTTAGTTTTTTATTTAATAAATATCTTGGGTATAGTCACCGGGTAGTATGAATCTGGCCCATATTTATGATAATTTGATTTAAGGTTATTTTAGTTCCTGAAAATACGGGATTATTATGAAAAAAGATAAATAAGAACAAAAACATAGCCTCCACTGGTGATAATATGTGTACAGTGGGCGGTCCCATGGCGGACATCAAGATGAAAAAACTGAAAACTAAACGATGTAAATGTTTAGACTGTGGCAATGAATTTAAAGGACTTGGAAAACGAATCATATGTCCCTCGTGTCAATCAGAGAACGTGGAGTGCTCAGAGTAGACTCTTCACAAATATTATTTTTAATAGGTGATACCGGCACGGTGGGAGTGGTGAAGTCGCTTCAAGACCAGAGTTTATTTATTGGTACCCCTGATGAGGACGAAGTGGTGATGTTTCTGGATGAAGATGATTTATTTGTAATCTCTGCTTTTGGAAAAGGACCAGAAGTGGAAAAAGGTATTAAATGCATGAGCTATCTACTGCGTGAAATGGCATCTCCCCTCATAGTGCTGGGGGAAAACCATCCTACTTCCCGGCGCCTGAAGATGGTGGTGGCTATAGGTAGCCAGGTACGACTGGACTGTAATATCATACCAGGAACCCACCCGGAACAGGACATATTATGCTCCTGTGAATCACTATCAGGAGTGCAGATTAATTCCACCCCTCAGGGAGTGGAAATTGAAGGCACCCTCCCGGTGAAACTGGAAAAGATTTAAGGTTAGCGATTAATATGGAACCCCTTACCAGCACCCGGATTGAACAAATGAAACTGGATAAAGATTTAAATGGCCTGGTGAGGGTACACAGGGAAATGATGAATTTTTAAAAAAAGAAGCTGCCCGGGCCATGGGCCAGGTGGGTACCACCGCATGCATTAAATAGTTAGAACAAGCCCTGAAGGATGAATACCCCAGTGTGAGGGCAGTGGCCCTGCAATCTATAGGTGCACTGGAATCCCGGGATGAATCTCCCCTCCAGGATGAGGCCCGAATTAAGGATAATATTATTAATCTACTGTATGATGAGAACTGGACAGTTAGATATGCTGCGGTAAAATCATTATCCCTCCTATATGGGGAGGAATCCCTGGAGGAGATAACACCATTTCTCATGGATGAAGACCCCCATGTAAAAGAAGTGGTATTCCAGGCCCTGGAGAGTTTCAGAAAATAAAAATAATTTTTCTTTAGAGTCAACTTTATATAAAAAAAGAGAGATAATAATAGTTATAATATTATTAAATTTATTCTATTTTTCATACTGATGGATTTTAATTATAAAAGATAAGATTATATTCTTTGAGTAGATTTTGCTATTATTAATTAAGCACAATATATTAAGGTACAATTACATGTTAATGAGTGAATTTTATCAAATATTTGGACAGATGGTATTCCTGGCAGGGGCTTCTTTAATTATCCTGCTTTTAGTTACCCTTATTTTAGGCAAGATCTTATTAAAACAAGATAGGCTGATATTTCCCCGACTTCTTTTATTCACCATAGACCTCTTCTATGGTCCTTTCAAGAAGTTCTCGGAAATGATAGGATTAGATGAGAAAATAGTGGATCATATTGGAGTGGAAGTCAGAAATAAAGTTAACCAGAACCGATTTGAAAAAATCAAACCCCAGGATAAACTATTGATATTACCCCATTGTCTGAGGAGCCTGGATTGTGAAGCCACCCTGGAATCATCAGGACTAGTATGCAACCACTGTAAAAAATGTGTAATTGGGTTACTAAAGGAAAAAGGAGAGGAAATGGGATATAAAGTATTTATCATCCCGGGATCTACTTTCCTTCAGAAAATTGCGGAAAAAAATAATTTTAAGGCAGTTTTAGGGGTGGCCTGTTACCAGGACCTCAATTTGTCCATGATGAAACTGGCCCGCTTCTCACCCCAGGGAGTGGTCCTATCCCGGGACGGGTGTATAAAAACCAGGGTAGACCCCAAAGCAGTACTGGAAAAAATGGGATATTACCAGGATAAATCAACTGAAGATAAATCTCTCTCTCCGGTAAGCTCCTGCAATACAGATAAACCAGATAAAAGGGCATATTAATTTTTTTTAATTGAATTTCGTTTAGAAAAATTTAAGGATTATTTTACCTGAGGAATTGTTTACCATGGAAGAAATCCCCATAACTGATAACCACATTCATGTAGACCCTATACAGGGGGAAGGACCCTTAAAAGTAGCCCAGAAATTCCATGCCTCAGGAGGCAGGGTCATGATCATTCCTAATAAACCCTCCTGGAGTTGTGGCAAACCATTTGATTATAAACATGCCATGGACCTGGTACTGGAATACGTGGATATAATCAACCAGAAAACACCGGTAAAGGCCTATGCCGTTTTAGGACTGCACCCGGCAGAACTATCCCGGCTTTTAGAGTCTGGTAAATCACCACAAGAAGCCGAAGCACTAATAAAAGAAGGCATGGAATATGCCCAGAAAAAAGTCCAGGAAGGTGAGGCAGTGGCCCTGGGTGAAATAGGCCGACCCCACTATGAAGTCTCCCTGGAAGAATGGGAACTACACAACCGGATCATGGTGCAGGTTATGGAACTGGCAAAGGAGGTAGATTGTCCGGTGCAACTACATACTGAATCCTCTCAGGAACCACAATTTAATGAATTCAGTCAGATGGCCGATAAAGCAGATCTTAAAAGACATAAACTGATTAAACACTTCTCCGGTCCCTATACTTCCCTGGAAGAAAACCATGGACTAACCCCCTCTCTAATTGCCACCCGGGAGGTGGTGGGTGAGGGTATAAAAAAAGGGAATACTTTTTTAATGGAAACTGATTATCTGGATGATATTACTCGTCCCGGGGCGGTTTTAGGGCCTAAAACGGTACCACGCCGGACCTTTGAATTTATTAAAAAAGGAATAATGAGTACGGAGGATGCCTTTATTATCCATAGGGATAATGTGAAAAGGGTTTATGGGATTGATAATGAACTTTAATCCTTTTACAAATTCTAAAAGAGGATATGCTTAATCCCAGCGAAAACGCACCCATACTGGAGCCCGGGGAGAACCATTTATCATTTCCTGGACTCTGATTTCAGCTAAAAGTGGCCGGGTACTAATTAATAATTCAGATTGCACCTCTTCTGGTAGCTCAATATCCAGAGGGGCCTGATTTTTTTTAAGGATATTGAGTATGATTTTACGGTCTCTATCACTAAAACCGGTTCCCACCTTACCCAGGAATTTCCCATCTTTTTTAAGGATTAAAGCACCAAAAGGAATACTACCTGTGCTACGGGTAGCACCCACCACATATACATCCAGAGTATCCTGTTTTTTTACTTTCAACCATTTCCTGGATCTTTTACCCGCCTCATAGCTGGAATTTGCTTTTTTTAGAACCGCGCCTTCAAAGCCCTCTTCCAGGTATTTTTTAAAATGATTTTTCCAATCTTTATCAGTGGTTTCCTGGAAAGGGACTATATCAATACCCTCCTTAAAATTAACAGCTTTTAATAGAATTCCCTTACGTTCTAGTAATGCTTTAGAGGTTAAATCTTCCCCATCCAGCTGTATAATATCAAACAAGTTATAGGTGGCGGGCATTTTTCGGGATAAAATACTGATTTTAAATTTATCCTCCACATTACGCTTTAATAATTGCCTGAAACCACCCTTCACAGTTAGTTCTCCGTCCAGAACCCAGTTATCACTTTTAATATTTCTTTTTAAGGCTTCTACAATCTCTGGAAACTTATAAGCAGCATTAACATGTCTACGGGTCCAGAGATCAATCTTATCTTTATTTCGCCGGGCAATTATTCTTTCTCCATCATATTTAGGTTCAATAAGCCAGGTACCCTGCAGGTGGAGTTTTTCTTTTACTAAAGTGGCCAGCATGGGTTCAATCATGGGCAATAATCTCCTAAAAAAAATATTATTTATTCATTCACAAAGTAGCCAGCATTCTTTCCAATTCAGCTTCAATAGAACGAGTTTCAGGTAATTTAATTTCTTCTGGGGGTATTTCCTCACCCATAGCCTTTTTTTCTATTAGTTCTTTTACCTGGGCGGTGTATTCCTCCTGGTAACTACCCCAATCAAAATCAAAACTCATCTTCTCTACCACCTGCACTCCTTTTTCCAGGAGGTCTTCAGGGACTTCGGCTTCGATGATTTCTATTTCCTCAGAGGATCGTACCTGTTCTTTGTAGAGGAGCTGTTTTAAGATAAAACCATTTTCTTGTGGTTGCAGCATTCCAATATATTCGTTACTGCGGGAAACCCATTTAACCACTGCCACTTTACCTGTTCTTTCCAGAGCTTTTTTAAGTAAAAGGAAACTTTGCCCCACTCCTCCTTTTTCAGGTGATTGGGTACCGATATAATAGGGTTTTCCCAGGCCCAGAAGTGGGATTTCATCCATTTTACAGAATCCCTGTATTTCCATTATTTTATTGGCAAAGGGCCTTAGGGATTCAATTTCCTCATCAGAGAACTTTAAACATTCACCGGCAATAAAAAAAGCTTTAGATATTTCATCTGCTTTTAATTCCTTCCCATCCTTTTCACATACCTTTTTATAGCGCACCCGGCCACAGTCTTTTTTATGCACCTGATGAAAACCAATGTGCAAGGGCCCGCTGGCAGAATAAGTACGGATGGGAATTAAAATACTTCCAAAAGTTAAATATCCAGACCAGATGGATCGCATTTAATTACACCTCTATAATATTATATTTTTATAGAGGTGATATATTTTCCCTCGGTGACTTAAAATAAAGTTTCAGTAATTAAGGTAAGAATAAAAAAATAATAATAAATATGAATGGAGTTTAGTTAACCTCCACCTATAACAAAACTAACCACCATAATGAATATCCCGATTACCACTATTTCAATACTGGTTTTAAAGAGGCTTTTCCGGGAAACCTTCCCTAGATATATCCCCAGAAATATCAAGGCCACAAAGCACATGATGAGGGTGACTATGGTGGCGGTGATCCGATCAGCAATTAACAGAACGGCGGTTACCGGTACAAATGATCCAATAAAACTGGAAAAACCATGGGTGAACATACTCATGTAGATGTGGCGTTTGGCCTGTTTATGGATAAGGGTATCGTCCAGCTGGCCTTCTTCCATAATCATCTTCTTTTCCAGTTCCCGCATGGAACGCATTTCCTCAGCCCGTTCCCCAATAAAAGAACCAAAGGCATTGGACATGGCTATGGCTATCCCTCCACTAAGACCAGTTAGGCCAATGAGGTAGTTAGGAATTTCTGCCCCACCTAAATCAGCCACACCGCTGGCTGTGAGGGTAACCCCCATAACAGCCAGGATCCCATCCAGACTTCCTAAAGCCACATAACGGCTCATATTAAAAAATTCTTCAAAAAATTCTTTTATATTCATTTTATTTAATACTCCATAATGAGTGGAGGTATTTAACCCCTTCCCAGGTCTTTATGTGCCCGGGCCAGATGTCCTGAAGCCAGAGCCCCTAAAAGTGACAATTCTCCGGCTAATACTGTGGCGGCTACAATCTCTGCAAATTTCTGCACTTTACCGGCACCATACGCATCCATTATCTCCAAACATTCCCGGGCGGTTTCCAGCCGGGTGCCCCCACCAAAGGTGGCCAGGGGCACATCAGGAAGGGTCACTGCAAAATATAAATCCCCATTTTTATCCTCAGCAGTGGTAATCCCCAGACTACCCTCCACCACATGAGCCGCATCTTGGCCAGTGGCCAAAAATAAGGCCCCGATCATATTAGCGTAATGGGCATTAAAACCCATACTACCGGATATAGCTGAACCTACAAGGTTTTTAGCAATATTAACCTCGGCAATGGCCTGGGGGGTGGTTTTTAGTTTTTGTTTCACCATCTCAGCCGGTACCACTATCTCTGCTATCAGGGTCTTACCCCGACCTTCTACCATATTTAAAGCAGAGGGTTTCTTATCCACACAGACATTCCCACTAAGTGCCACCACATGGGCTCCGGTCTGGTGATGTAGTAAATCCAGGGCTTTTTCAGTGGCAATGGTCACCATATTCATCCCCATACTATCCCCGGTACTGTATACAAAACGGGGATAGAGATAAGAACCTACCACCAGTACAGGATCAATTTTTAATAGTTTTCCATGGCTGGTGGTGGTTTCTGCTGTTTCTTTTAGTTTCTGGAAATTATCTTCTATCCAGGTTTTTATTTCCAATGCTTTTATCACTGATTCGGCTTTAATCACCGGGGCTCTGGTCATTTTATCTGAGATGATGCGGGTGGTAACACCTCCCGCCCGGGTTATGAGGGAGCATCCCCGGTTAACTGAGGCCACCAGGGCCCCTTCAGAAGTGGCCAGAGGAACATAAAAATCTCCTTGGACATATTCACCCTTGACTTTCAGGGGACCGGCCACACCCACCGGGATCTGGATAGTTCCCACAGGATTTTCAATATTCTTTTTAACTGCTTCTTCCATATCCAGAGAATAATGGGCCACATTATCCAGGGATCCAGCAGATATAGTTTCTATATATTCCCTTCTAATATCCACACTCTCTTTTACATTGGAGGTGAATTTTTCTATCTCATGGAGCTTTATCTCTCCAGAGGATAGTTTTTTAATTATCTCGTTTTTATCTACCATGATTAAAACCTTATAGGGCGTATTTTGGAAATTATCTTTTATTATAATAAATTTCTTTCTAATAAAGGTTATGAGGAGGTGTTTATCTTGCATCTTCTGATTTATAGGATTTTATTTTTAGAGGGATGTTTGGTATCCTTATACCTGACTTAATATAATCAACCCCTCTTATCTAGAATTCTTTTATGGTTATTTACCCTATTTTAGAATTCTTTTATGATATTTACCATATCTGATGGTTTTTCCACTACATGGACCCCTACTTCTTCCAGTGCCTGGATTTTACTTGCTGCTGTTCCACTATCGCCCTCAATGATAGCCCCGGCGTGTCCCATCCTTTTACCTGGTGGGGCGGTGGTACCGGCGATGTAGGCAATAACTGGTTTAGAAATATTTTTTTCTATGTACTGGGCGGCTTTTTCTTCGGCATTACCTCCGATTTCCCCTATCATCACCATGGCCCTGGTGTCCGGGTCGTCTTCAAATTTCTGGAGTACAGTGGCAAATTCCAGTCCCACCACCGGGTCTCCTCCAATCCCCACACAGGTACTTTGACCCTTACCAGAACGACTTATCTGGTGGGCGAATTCATAGGTAAGGGTTCCACTACGGGATACAATACCAATATCTCCTGGCTGGAAGATATGGGCGGGCATGATACCCAGCTTACCCACACCGGGAGATATAATTCCCGGGGTATTAGGTCCTACTACCGTGGTGTCCATTCTTTGGGCATACTCCATAATCTGCATGGAGTCCTGCACCGGGATGTGTTCGGTGATAATGATAACGGTATCCAACTGACTTATGGCTTCAAAAGCAGCATCCTTGGCAAAGGGGGCCGGTACAAAGATGATGGAGGTATTAACATCCATAACTTCGGTTACTGCTTCTACAGAATCATAAACCGTTAATGGTCCAAATTTTTGACCACCCTTACCCGGGGTTACCCCGGCCACGATATTGGTGTGGTATTCCAGCATTTGCTCGGTATGGAAAGCTCCCTGCTTTCCGGTAATTCCCTGTACTAAACATTTGGTATTTTTATCCAGGATTATCATGATAAAACTCCTTAATTTTTTTTTTTTGAGTTTATGAAAAAAAATATTTTTTTTTAGTAGTTACTATATGGGCCGCTTATTTATTTAAGGATTAGGATGGCCAACAGGCTTCTATAATAAAAGGGATAAGCTGAATTTCCATATTAAATCAGGGTACTACAACCTTAAAATACGGGTCCTTTCTTCAAAGGGCACAGCCAGATCAATGATATTACCATTCATATAGGCGGTTACCGAGGTGATAACACTTCCTGGTATCACATGGGATGGTGCTCCTCTTTTTACCAGGTAAACATTTTTATTTCCCAGGGCAGCTCCCATCATGGCCCCGGCCACACTACCCACACTCTCCAGATCTTCTATGGTAGCAATAATTATTGGATCATCAGTTTTATCTGATACATAACCCACTCCCGGGATATGGTTAACCCCGGGAGTGATAGGGGCTGATACGTCGGTTACGCCTTTCATCCCCTGGGCAGCCAGGCGGGCGGAGTTAGCCACCTCTCCCACAAAGTCTTCCCCACCATAGGTGTCAAAGGCCATAATGATGGCATCCGGGCAACGGTCCTGACGTATATTAGCTTCGGCATAGGATATTCCCTCTCCGGCACCTTCCGGGGTGGATGATATTCCCTCCACATCCCCCAGATCCTCGGCATTATCTTTTAAAATTTGTACCATGGCCTGGTTAATGGTCTCTAAAAGTTCATCCGGGACAAAGGCACTTATAACCACATCATCACCGGTTATATTGGTTAAGGCTGCTTTATCAGCTCCTAAATCCACTAAATGGGAGATATTCTCTTCCAGGTTCTTTATAAGAGAGTTACTACAACTTGTGTCATTATTAGATATATCTGCACCAATAGAGGTTACTTTCATGGGATCACCTTTTTGATTAATTATATATAATTATTGGATAAAGTATCTCCTTTTTGGTTAAGTGGGTTTTTTAATTAATTTCTACTGGAATTTTTTTATATTTAAGGTAATTATGGTGACATTGACTGCGGTGGCTAATCCTGGTTGGAGTTTCAGTCACTGGACTGGAGACCAAACTGGAAACACCAATCCTCAAACCATTAATATGGACGCAGATAAATCAGTTACAGCGGTCTTTGTAGAAAATGCACCGGAAACTGGTATTTTCACCCGTTTAATGGTGCAGGATGCTGCCCGTCGAGTTAGAAACTTCATCACCAGTCGTGGTGTTTTACCTAACTGGGTGCGTATGGAGGATACTGCAGGTGTCACCCATTACGTGACCATGCCGGTATTTTTGGAGTTATCCACAGCCAGTTTGATATCTTCGGCTAATGAATTTAAGGCTATGGATGTTAAAACGGCCCCTAAACCTGTGGGTTCAACCATTGTTAACCGTAACCTCTTCAGGGCTGGTTACATGGATATGGCCTCTAGGGTGAATAGGTTCATCAGGAATAATGGTGTTGCACCTAATTTCGCCTGGAGTTCTCTGGGTAACATTCGTTTCCAGGCACTGGTGGATAGTTTTGCTCGTATTGTGGCTTTTAAGGCTGAACGAGGAGTACTACCAAATTATGTGGTGATAAACACCCGCCGGGTAAGATAAAAAAAAACAATAAATTTACCCCCTTTTTTTCTTTTTTTTAATTCAAAATAAGACTATATTAAAAAAATCCATTTAAATAAGGCTGGGCCTAAAAAATAATTAATCATTTTTTTTAAGGTTGGTGTGGATAAAAACTAATATACTAGTTTAAAGGATATACTAATACATTCATCATTATTTTCATTGTTTTTATTATAACCCTTCACTTAACTTTTAAATTAAATCTTTAATAAATAAATTATTTAGATTATTATTAACTTAAAAAGGTGTATTAATTTGGAAAATGATATCCAGATATGTGTCCCGGTATTTGAAAAGACCCCTCAAAGGGCAGTTCTCGCTGGTAAATCCTATCAAAAAAAGGGTGCAGATTTATTAGAACTCCGGATAGATGCTCTAGAAAACCCCACCCCTGAAATGATAGAGGAAATATTAGGGGAGCTGGAACTTCCGGTTATTGCCACCAACCGGGTGGAGTCTGAAGGAGGATATTTTAAGGGATCAGAAGAGGAACGTATAGAACTACTTTTAGTGGCCAGTTCCCAGGCCCACTACCTGGATATTGAACTTAAAACTACCCCGGAATTACGCCAAAAAGTGGTAAAATCAGCTCCAAAATCCATTATATCCTTCCATGACTTTAAAAGAACCCCGTCTATAGTTTCCCTACGGAAGATTGTGGAAGAAGAACTGAGTATAGGGGATATTGCCAAGTTCGCGGTTATGCCTCATAATATGGAGGATACTTTAAGGGTGCTTAAGATTATTCAGGAGTATCCTTCCACCCTGGGACTGGCCATGGGAGACTATGGTAAATATACCCGGGTGGTGGGGCCTTTATTTGGTGCACCCTTTACCTTTGCCTCAGGTAATAAGGCCACCGCCCCGGGGCAGATGGATATTAGCACCACCCGCATGATAATAGAGGAACTGATTTAAATAATCATATATTTATAAAAAATGATTAAAACTAGAATAGGTATTATTATCAAATATATTTAATATTATCAAAACACTTTTAATGGTGAAATCATGAGAAATAGTTCTAAAATCATTTTGGGTTTCATGGTACTGGCCCTGGCCCTGGTTGCGGCCTCTTCTATTGCTTTATCCTCAATAGAACCCACCCTTAATGTGAATATCCAGACTGATGGGTCATCCACCACCGTGCAATCCTATACTTTCTGGGGTATGGTACCACCTCAGATGGATGAGGAAATGGCCCGGTATGCAGCTGAAGCCATAAATAAACCATCCAGTACTCTGGAGAGCATAAAAGCAGGGGTTAAATCTATTGCTTTTAAATATAACTACACCCAGGTAGATGTCACCATCAAGTCCCAGTTTGGTGAAGACCAGCTACCCTTACCCGCGGTGGTAAAAGGAAATTCCATGGTCCCCACCCTGTATGACGGTCAAAGTATGACAGTACTTAAAACTGCAGATATTAAAGAAGGGGATATTGTGGTGGCCTTCCACCCCACCTATGACTTAATTGTAAAAAGGGTTAGTATCATTGAAGAAGACCGGGTCTATCTCATCAGTGATAACAAGGAAGTGGAAGTAACCTATACTGCTACTTCAGTTATAACCCGCACTCCTCTGAATACCTGGGTGCCCCGGGGAGATATCATTGGAGTGGTTAAGTCCTACTAAGGGTGTTAATTAACTACTTTTTAAAAATATTTTTAATTTTAATTTTCAGTGTCAGGGCGTTTTTAGCAATCAATTTATTTTTAATGGGGCATAACGCCTAATTCGCTGATATATCATATCCTGCAGGTACTCAAATTAGAATATTTAATATAATATAATGCCCATAAAAATAAGAAAGAATAAGTTTTTCCTGCTTTAAACATAAATTCCAGAGGCTTCCGGATGAGGGATAAGATAAAAAATATCATACAGCAGTTTTTACAGTTCTATTTAACCATACTGATTTTATTGATTGTGGTGGATGTGGTTCTTCTAATTATTTTAACCTTAGATCAAACCCGGATTTTTGATTTTTTCCAGATAACTTCCTCTACGGTGGTTAATATTTACAATTTTGATTTACTAGTTAGTTTATTGTTAGTTATAAATCTATTAATGGTACTCATTACCAGAAAGGACCGCAGGGATTTTATAAAGAATAACTGGGTTTTTATTCCGGCGATTATACCCTTTGATTTTATATTCATGGGATTATTAGGAGTCACCCTTACCCTGCCTCTGGCTATCTTACGGGTGATTCATATCCTGGCCCTTATCCGCACCATAACTAAAATGGGATCCACATTTGTAAAGTTCACCAAAAAAACAGGTTTGAGTTATGGTATAACCATAATTACCATACTATTTTTATGTACCTCCTTTAGTTTTCTTCTGGTGGAAAGGGATGCTAATCCTGAAGTTAAAAATTATGAGGATTCAGCCTGGTATACCGTCACCACCATGACCACCACCGGTTACGGGGATATCGTACCGGTAACCCCCTGGGGCAGGTTTATAGGTGCCTTTATGATGATTTCTGGTCTGGCATTTACCGGATATGCCACAGCATCTGTGGCCAGTATGCTCATAGATAAATTCCGGGAACAGCAATACAAGGACCGGGAAGCACTGACTAAGATATCTCAAAAAATGAACCAGGAAAGGAAAAAAGAAAGTGAAGAAATTAAAGATTCACTGAGTGATATTTTAAAGAGATTGGATGGTAAGAAATAATTATTCAAAATTAGGTATTCTAAAATGTAAGGAACCAGGATTTATAAAAATCCATGATAATGTTTTTTATTTCAGGGCCAGCTGAATATTAATCCGCAATTCCTCATTATTCAAGGGTTTAAGTAGATAACAATTGGGATTAATCTCCAGGGCATTATCCACCACATTCTGGTTTATATAGGCACTGATGATGATTACCGGGAACTTACTAAACTCTTTTAATTTTTTTATGGTCTCAATACCATTAATTTTTCCTTTTAAATGAATATCGGCCACTACCAGGTGGGGAGGGTGCTCCCGGGCAATTTCTAAAGCTTCAATACCAGTAGAAGAGATGAATACTGCATCATATCCCCATGATTTTAGTTTAGTTTTAAGTTCCAGGGCTATCAGGCTTTCATCTTCCAGTATCAGGATGTTTTTTACCATTGTTATCAACCAGGAAAAGTCAGGTACGTTCTTAGATAAGGGACTACATCTATTTTCAGAAATCCATTATCTTACTTACTTTAGTTGAGTATATTAAACGTACATCTATATAAATTTAATGTTTTACATTCAATATTATTAAAATTATATGATAATTCAGGTATATTAGTTAACTCATCATAAAAAAATCTTATTTAAACTTTTCAGATTGACATTTACTTTATTCTAAGAACAATTAGTCACCAAGAAAACAATATAATAATTAGTATGGTAATTTACAGTTGAAAAAACAAGATTAAACACAATGTGGGGTAATAGCACTATTATTTGAGGAAAATATATATAAACTAGTTACAACATAAGGGCATACGATAAGATAGCATTGTTCACCCTACATACATATTGTGGGTATGAACATCTAAGGAAAGTGATATTATGGAAACGACTATGATTTCCACCATATATTCCATTGAGCCGGTGATGATCTGTATCACCCAGTTTTCTCCAAAAAAGGTAGTTCTTTTAAGGGAGGATAAGGCTCCAGATGAGAAAAATAAAGTGGAGCAAATTTTGCATGATACAGTAGGTAAATTTATTGAAATTGTATCCCAGGAAACCAGCTTATACGACGTGGTCCGGGTGGCTCAGGACACAGTAGATGTGATTGATGAGGAAAAAGCAGCCGGCAGAAGAGTAGTGGTTAATATCAGTGGCGGACGCAAACCTCAAGCTTTAGGTGCTCTTTTTGGTTGCTATGCCCGGCACAGGGAAGTAGAAAGAATAGTATATGTAACTGAAGAAGACAGTGAATTAATTGATCTACCTATCCTCAACTTCGGTATCTCCAAAACTAAAAAACAGGTCCTGGAATCACTGATTAATGGAGAAAGTTCGGTTAAAAACCTGGCCATAAAAATCGGTATCAGCCGGGGTATGACCTACAACCACATCCGTGAACTACGGGAAATGGGCTTTATTGATCAAAATAAACTGGAAATTACTTCTGCTGGTCAACTGGCAGTAATCTAATTTCTAATCTTTACTGGATTTTTGTTTAAGTGATTTAATAAACTAAATAATACTTTTGTTTCTCATTTACCTTTATTAAATCATATAACTAACCTATTAGTTTTTTTACCTATCTGAGTGTATTCAATTTACTTTAGAATTCTAACCAGGAATGCAATTTATAATCTAATGAAAAATAATAAAAGATTGAAAAATTTCAGATGCCTGGAGCCACAATTAGATGGTCTTAGCTAATACTACAGTATTAAAGATGTTTTAGGTAACATTTGCATTGTATTATCATGAGTTAAACAAAATAAACTAAGGAGGATAAAACCCATCCTGTTCTTTCTTGTATTTAAGCCACGATGATAACATATGATCATCAATCATATATTTTTTTCTAAAATGGGAGAGTATGCCCTTATTTCTTATTATATTTACATATTTAGCCAGTGTTTTATTGGAAAATTCTACTTTAGCTAGTAAATCAGTCCAGCTTAATGGTCCGTTTTCAATAACTGCTGTAATAATATCTTTTTCTTTATCTGAAAGTGTAGCCCATATTGATGTCCACATAATAGCAATCTGCTCAATTTTTTCATAAAATGTCTCAATAACCATTATATCATCATATTCCACATCTCCAGACATAGTATTACAAAAACTGTTAATATATGCAGGATATCCTCCCGTACATTTATAAAATCGGTTAAATCCACTTTCAGTAAACTTTAACTCTGATACCTTTTCTTTTAAATAACCTTCAGTTTCTTCACTTGTAAATGGATCAATAGTATACTGGGTCATTCTGCCCCCAAAAGCTCCTTTTATACCATTTATTTTATCTACAATTTCACTAGTTGATGATGTTGATCCTGTAAAAATATAACTTACATTATCTTGTTCTTGAGTATAACTTCTAAACATCCAGAAAAATGCTTCAGGAGATTCTAATTCGCCCATAAGTTGAAATTCATCTATAACTATCACAAAACCATTTATTTCACCATCTGAAAGCTCAATTACTCTTTGAGGAAATTCCATTACAAATTTAGCGAGTTTTTCATAGTTATCCTTAATATCAGGAATTGCTATTCCCATAGCGGCCCCTGCTTCTTTAAAATCAAATTTTTTCTGTCTAATTTTTCTTATAAGATCTTTAACGATGTCATATGCTTTTGCCAGGTCATCCATTTCTTCTCTTAATGGTTCATTCATTGCTTCTAAAAGGCTATTTATTATTAATTCTTCTGTTATCTTACCTTTTTGAATTCCAAATATTTTGGAGATGTCAATATACGCTGTGAGAATGTTATCTGGTAATTCGGTTGATAATTTCTTCAATAAAAATGATTTACCAACACCTCTATGTCCTGTAACTAATATTTGGTTAGCTACATCATAATTGAGTGTATTTAAAAAAGATTTAAGCGTTATTAGTTCTTTTTCACGATTGTAAAAATATTTATCTAAATCAGCAGGAATTCCTAAGGGTAAAATGGGCATATAATCCACCTTTTAGTTTACTTGTGTAATTCATTTCACTTAGTTTGAGATAAGTTTACCTGATTACACTAATGAATTTATGTACAATATAATTTAAAGTTTACTTATTTACACCAGTGTATTATGGTTCACTCAGGTTAATAGTTTACTTAATTACACTAATGAATTTAAATACACTAAAATAAAAAGTTAACTTATTTACTCTGATTCTAAATTCAATGTATTTATTATAATCTGCTAGTTAAGATGATGGTAATTGAATTATGTTGGTCTGTTTGAGTGTTAAAATGGGTGTATCATTTCACATTTTGGTGTAAGAGTTATTTGTAAACATATCACAAATTATAATTTGATAGTTTATGAGGAATAAAATTCCTTATAAAAAATTATAATTCACTTTTTTTAATATTTATCGCTCCTCATGATAAACCAGATCCCGCCCTATATCTAATATATAATTATAGCAGGCCAGATTATCCAACCAATCCTGGGGAATACCATCCTTACCATAATAAGCCCCGGCCAGCTGACCATAAATGGCCCCTACCGTATCAGCATCATCCCCCAGATTCACCGCCAAAAGAGCACCATCCTTAAAATTATCCGACTTATAAAAAGCCCATAACGCAGCCTCCAGGGACCTAACCACATATCCACGAGCCTTAATCTCCGGGGGGTTTTTTGTTTTATAGGAACCCTTAATCACTTCATCCAGTTCAAAATTAATTTCTTCTTTAAAGGGTTGATAATCGGGGGATAGTAGTTCTTCTTTACCCTCACCCAGTAGCGCCCCCTGGAGTAAATGGGCAAAGTAGGTACAGCACTCCACTACCAGGGGGTGCTGGTGGGTGGTGCAGGAGCTAAGCCGGGCATACTTTAAGACCTCTTCTTTTTTGGAGAAAAAATAGATGGGTATGGGGGCTAGACGCATCAAGGAACCATTACCTGCAGACTTACTGTGATCTGGTCCAGAATAGGGTTCCTGGGTATCGGCAAAGTGTTCCAGAGCCTCCCGGGTGGTGTTACCTATATCAAAACACTCCCCATTAACTGATAAATAACCCTCCTGGTACCAGTCCAGGTAGCGTTCCATCTGATCCTGAGGATCAAAACCCTTACTCTCAATCAAACTTTTAGCTAAAGCCAGGGCTAAACTGGTATCATCACTCCACTCTCCAGCTTTAAGATTATGGGATCCTCCCTCCTGAAAACCAGTAACTTCTTTAAAGGTTCCGGGGGCTTTAAATTCTAATGGCACACCCAGGGCATCCCCCACTGCTAGGCCTAGTAGAGAACCATACATCCGGTCTTCATCTTCTTTTTTAATAATTTCCAATCTCTTTACTACTTTCCTTAAATTTCCCTGGGCAATGAACTCACTTAAAAAACCAGGGGAGTAACGATCAGCCATCACCACTCCACTTATTATCTTCACCAGGCTGCAGATATCTGCTTTTTCCAGGTCTTCTGGTAACTGGTAGGATTCCTTAAATTCCTGGATGAAATGTTCCATGTATAATTTATTTACCAGTTGAAACACTTCAAAAGAATAGATATAAGGGTCAATAAGGTCCGGGTCATCTTCTCCCTGGTAGTGGTGGTCCGGGGGGTGGCGGAAAAATTCATAGTATTTTAAAAACCGGGCAATATTGGCAGGGGAGGGTATAATCATTTTTTGATTCTCCAGATTAAAGTAAAAGTAATATTAAAATAAGGCGGGACTTTAGCATAAAATTTATGATTTAAAGCGTGTGTAATGAATATATTAAACCTATAAAAATTTGATTTAGTATCTTATGATTTAAAGCGTGTGTAATGAATATATTAAACCTATAAAAATTTGATTTAATATCTATGATTTAAGCTGTGCTAAAATATATTAATCATAACTAAAAACTGATTAAATAATCATTATCTGGTGTAAAACATGACAAAAATTAATTTTTACGGCGGGGTGGATGAAATAGGGGGAAATAAGGTACAGCTTATTTCTCCAGAAAACTCAATATTCTTTGATTTTGGTAAGAGTTTCAACCGGGAGGGGGAGTTTTTCTCAGAATTCTTACAACCCCGTAAATTAAATGGTATTATGGATCTGGTGGAATTTGGACTCTTACCCCCAATAAAGGGCATCTACCGGGAGGACTACCTTAAAAAAGCCGGTCTTCATCATACTCCCCAGCCGTCCTCCCAGGGGATTTTCATAAGCCATGCCCACCTGGACCACATGGGATACTTACACCACATCCGGGAGGACATACCCTTCTATATGACCCAAGATAGTCATCGCATTATCCGGGCTCTGGAGATGACTGGAATAGCAGGATTCAATAACTACACCACCTATCAACCTGATTTTCTATTATTACCTAAAAAAAGAGCATCTAAAAACTCCACCACCACCCATAAACGGGCTACTTCCCGGGATGATATAAAAAAACCCCGGCAAATTGAAATCATGGAACCCTACCAGGAATATGAGCTGGGAGATTTAAAGATTAGCTCGGCCCCGGTGGACCACTCCCTACCAGGATCCTGTGCTTTTATGAGTGATGATGGTGAAGAAGCAGTTTTATATACTGGAGATTTCCGTTTTCATGGCCGAAGAGAAGACCAAACCCGAAAGATGATTAAAGAAGCTAAAAAATTCACCCCCACCACCATTATCACCGAGGGTACCCGTATGGATCGGGACCATAACTTAACTGAATCGGATATTAAACTAAAAGCAGCTGAAAAAGCCCGGGCCCATGGAGGAGGGTTGGTGATAGTTAATTATCCTTTGCGGGATCTGGATCGTTTTTATACATTTTACCAGGTAGCAAAAGAAAGCGATCGGACTATGGTGGTGAATACTAAACAGGCCTTTTTATTAAATGAGTTTGGAGGTGAAGGTTACCCGGGCCTAAAGGATGTGGCGGTATATATTCCCCGCCGGGGCTGGGGATTATTAGGGGGTAAATCCCAGGTGTGTATGGAAAATGAGTGGATTTCCTCCTGTGAACTGGAACAAGAATACCTGGACTCTGATTACAAAGGATGGGAAAAAGACTACATAAACTGGGATAATAATGTTAACTACCTGAATTTACAGGAAAGTCCAGGAGATTACATCTTCCAGTGTGATTACTTTGAATTTAAAGAATTAATTGATATAAAACCAGAAAATGCGATTTATATCAAATCTAAAACCGAACCCTTTAATGATGAGATGGAGATTGATGCCCGGAGGGAGAAGAACTGGTTAGAGCACTTTAATATCCAGATTGAAACCGGGTACCATGCCTCAGGCCATGCCTGCCGACCAGAGATTATGGACATGATACTGGAAATTAACCCGGAAAAAGTATACCCCATCCACACCCGGAATAAAGAGAATTTTAAACCATTAGAAGGGGAAGGCATTAAGGTTATAGATCCTGTCTTAAAAAATTAAGTTTTTTTCTACTAAACCATTTTTTAGGATTGGTGCAGGAATCATAACTCCATTACTTTTTTTGGGCTATTAGATCAGTAAAATAATTTTTTTTTTATTTTGTGTGGGCCTAATTTAGATTTAAAGGGCTAAAAAATAAATTTTTAATTATCAGGATTCAAGGGCTCATAACTTGGATGATCGGGTATATCTCTTAATTAATTAAGAGAATTATTTGAGGATAACTTGAATATTCTTCCCCAAAATCTTAATTATTATTAAAAAGAAATAAAATAAATCGGATTTAAATAATCCTTTTAGTTTTTGAGGGGATGGAATTTGAATTTAATAGGAGATGAAAAAGGCCAGGGGTCAGCTGAATATCTACTACTACTTGGAGGGGTTATCGTGGTGGCTATAATTGCCCTGGTGGTTTACCAGTCTTATTTTAGACCTACCAGTATCAGCTATGACCAGGATGTAGAAATTATAAGAAATGGATCAGAAGGTTCGGATACTCCTCCTGATGATAGTAATCCGCCCTCACTACCTTAATTATATTTTTTAAGGTAGGGGAAAGTTGGATATGTCAAAAACTTGGGGGTTGATTGTCGAAAACTTTTTTCTGATACTGAATTTCTTTTCTGATGTTTATTCGTGACATTGCACCATTTTTAATCTTCATTAGCTTCTTAACACTTTTAGAAAATATCTTTAAAAAAAACCTTTCCTAAAAGTGT
>JAHRFX010000119.1 GCA_019084405.1 Methanobacterium sp. | reverse complement strand
TAACATGTCTTTAATCACTTTCGCCAAAACATTTAATACATTAATATTCAATAACTTACCACGCAGAGTGTTTTTGTTAGTCATAAACAAATAACCCACCCTGCACAATATAATACCTTACTTTACGAACTACTGATAATAATATTTTTAAATATCTTTTCGTTCTAATACAAACTTAGGAACCGCTTTTTTTAGTGGATCAAAATTATCTAAATTTTGAACCTCCATACATCTCATGGAGACCTTGGAGTGTAGTGAGGAAGGCAATCTTAATATCCTTTTTAAGTCAATTGATACCTTGGCATCAATTAAGCCCATGTTAAGTTTTGAAATACCCTCCACTAACTTTTTATAGCGTATAGGTCCAATTTTATTTTTAAATAACCCCCATTGATCGTCTTCTAGAAAATAGCGGTTTTTTATAACATCTTTTAACAATCGGAGATTTACATTTTCAATAGTTTCTTCTCCGGTAAGATGGAGGATAACATATTTCATCCTGCTGGTGAAAACTGAAGGATATCCCAGGGGTATGGTAAAATGTTCCAGTTCATAGGGTTTTTGTCCCTGGTCCTGACCCAGAAAATATTTATTTTTCGGATTTTCAGCACCACTCACATATTTAAGTACCTGGGCTCTTACATCACTATCAAACTGCATTATTTCCGGATCCAGCACCCTTATATGGTATCCTCTCCCGGAATAAATTACATGAATATTTTTTAACCCTAAATCACCCTTTAAAGTGTCCAATATGCTCTTGACAATATGGAGAGAGTCATTAAGACATATTTCACAGACACTATCACAGTTACAGGATCTTACTGGTAAATCTTTGGCATCAACATCAAAAACCAGTTCTGATTTTTGCCAGTCCCCTCTTTTCCATGGTTTATTATAAAAAGCCACAGAGCAATAAGCTGCAAATGGTGAGCGGTACCTTAAGAATTTTCTTAATTGTTCCGTATTTTTAAAAATTTTATAACGATCATTAGGGCCTTTACCCAGATGATCAAATCCAAATTCCCTTTTATTTAATTCCTCGGTTATAAATTCAGGTAAATCATTTACCTTCCATTCTTCCCGATAATATCTTTTACGTTCCTCTAAACTGGCCGCTTCAAAAATTCAAATCACCTGATGCAGGTTATAATTATAAATTTAAATATCATTTCAGTTTAATTTCTTAAAATTAATGATTTTATCTGATTCCTGACTAATCTTCTTTTTTAGGGGATTTCTCTTTTTCCTCAGGAGGGGAGGAATCCGGGGATTGGTTCATTATCCATTTTCTCCGGTTATAATAAGAAAGAGGATTACTGATCTTTTTGCAGTCTTTATCAGGTTTACATAAAACCGGGAGGTGTATCTTTATCTTTTCACAACTCATGGGAGTATACCATTTACTTTCGCCTTCATTATTTAAATCCGGTACCATATGTACACCAAACCCTAATTTAGCAGTTATATTAAGTTTTTCCTGGGGGTCATCTTCAAAAAGTGGGGGAGTACAGCGTCCAGCCGCCTCATAAATTAAAGGTAATATCTCGTTAGTAGTTATTTTAAGCCCTTTATCCAGATCTGAGATTTTTAAATTAGTTTCATTTTTAAAAACAGAGGGATATAATCGGGCATAAGATATAAAAGATGTCAAAAGGAGTACAATGGCATCGTTACGGTTTCCAGAACTAACTCCATCAATCGTATTTTTAATACACGGTGGAAAGGCTTCACCTACCAATTTAGAGGCTTTGGTATCACCACCACCACCTGAAAAAATAGAAGTTCTCTCATTTAACATTTTAGAGATTTCATCGGCAATGATAATTAAAGAAGGATGGGCTTCAATATTGGATGCCATTTCATGGACTTTAAGTAGATAATTTTCTGTATTCTGCATTATCATCCGATTAATGATGAGTTCTTTTATTTTATCCCCAATTAAAATATCGTACATCTTTTCCGGGACTCTTCCTACGATCTTATCTGAAAAACGATATATGAAATCGTCTTTATCTAAAATAACCTCTCCTTGATCAATTATTAGATCAGTTAAATTGATTTTTTTGGAACCCAAAAGTGTGCCCAGTGAAGTCCAGGAAATATTATCCATGGTAATAAGCTGGTTTAGAAGTTTGCCCACCACCTCCTTTCTCAAAGAGGTGCTTAATTTTTCCAGTCTTTCCTGAACTAATTGTCCCTGGGATTCAATAAAAACTCGACTTTCTCTGGAGTTAGGATTAAATTTTATTCCTATAGCTTGAGCAGCTATATAAAAAGATATAATATCATACATTGCTATATCCGGGTTCATCAAAAATACGTAGTCATTATGATCATATTTTTTATCATTTTTTTTCCTTGCAAACCATTCCAACCTTTTCACCGCTAATTCAGCCAGATTATTAGGGATGAAATCATCATTAGAAATATTTTGAGAATTAGTATGGGATATTATATCAATTAAATCTTTATTTATATTAAATAATTCTTCTAATGAACTTTTTTCCCTTACAATCTGTTCTGCTTCTTCAGAAAGTGGATTTAAAAATGATAACAAAACCATATTTCTATTTTGTTCCCATCAATAATAAAAACTTGATTATATGGTTCCTGTAAAAAATTAAAATAAAATAATACCATTAGTTTTATACCTTAAAAAAATTAAATGCGTTTTATTAAAGTATTTTAATTAATTAAAAGTTACGTGGGATTGTGAATAAAAAAATAAGCCCATAGAAAATGAAATAATTGTTCCCTAATCTTAAATCATCATCTTTATATATAGAAATAACTTAAAATAGGATATATTTCTAATATTTTATAAAGTAACTTTCCTTTAACTAATCATATAATTAAATTCATGCTTAATTGGCTCATTTTCTTGAATTGAACCGATGGCTTAACGGACATACTATCCCTATTTTCGTGTAAGGAGGATTAAAATTTGAGTAAAATATTCATCACATGTGCACTACCTTATGCTAATGGACCTACCCATTTAGGTCATTTAAGGTCCACTTATATACCTGCAGATATTTATGCTCGTTATAACCGGATGAATGGTAAAGATGTGCTTTTTGTCTGTGCAACTGACGAACATGGTACTCCTATAGTTGTAAAAGCTGAAAAAGAAGGTAAAAAACCTTTAGATATTGCTACCAGATATTATGGAATGATAAAAAAAGATCTGGATGACTGTAATATATCATTTGATAATTTTAGTCGGACCACCGATACAATACATTACGATATAGCTCAGAACTTCTTTTTAGATCTATATAATAAGGGTTTCATTTATGAAAAAGAAATAAAGCAGCCTTACTGTGAGGAATGTGTTAGGTTTCTTCCAGATAGATATGTTGAAGGAACCTGTCCCCAATGTGGAGTGGAGGGTGCCCGGGGGGATCATTGTGAATCTTGTGGTCGGCACCTGGACCCTACAGAGCTTTTGGATCCTCGCTGTTTAATATGTGAAGGTGAGCCTCTTATAAAAGAATCTCAGCACTATTTTTTCAAATTAAGTTATTTTCAGGATGATATTAAAGATTGGATTATTTCTAATGATAAAATGCCTGCTAATGTTAAAAATTATGCCCTTCAATGGATTAAAGAGGGTTTGAAAGATTGGATACTCACCAGAGATATGGATTGGGGGGTGCCCGTACCCCTGGAGGATGCAGCAGGTAAAATAATATATGTGTGGGGAGAGGCATTCCTGGGATACATATCTTCAGCTGTAAAATGGTCAGAAAAAACAGGAATACCCTGGAAAAATTACTGGGATGATAAAGCAATCCACTTTATTGGAAAAGATATTATTTACCACCATTCCATATTTTGGCCAGCTTTGCTAATGGCTTATGGGTGTAATCTACCCCAAAATATAATTGCCGGAGAATATCTATCTTTAGAGGGGCAGAAAATGTCTACCAGTAAAAACTGGGTTATATGGACTTCTGATTTTATTAAAAACTTCGAAGTAGATATTTTAAGGTATTATTTAACCATAAATGCTCCTTTAACACGGGACACTGATTTTTCATGGGATGATTTCCAGAGAAGAGTTAATGATGAGCTAGCAGATGTTTTAGGAAACTTTTTACACCGAACTTTCTCTTTCACCACCCGTTTTTTCCAGGGCAAGTTACCAGAACTAACTTCACCCGGTGCAGAGGATGAAGAATTTGAAAAACTTATAAAAGATGCCCCCCAAGACATAGGAGATCTTCTGGAAAATTATAAATTCCGGGATGCACTGGTGGCTATTATTAAGCTGGCCAAGAAGGGAAATAAATATTTTAATGATCAGGAACCATGGAAAGCAGTAAAAGATAACCCTGAAAAGGCTGCAAACTGCCTTTTTTTATGTAATCAACTGGCAAAAACAATTTCCATCCTGATTTATCCGTATATGCCATCTAAATCTGAAGAAATAAGAAAAGTATTGAATTTAGAAAATGAAGAATTATCATGGAAAGATGCCAGTAATTTTATGGTGCCAGGACACTCCATTAACCAATCCCAACCATTATTCATTAAAATAGATGATGATTTAATTAAAATAGAAAAAGAAAAACTTTACCATAGCCTGGAAGAAACTAAAGAGGAAGAAATTATGAAAAAATTGATTAGTATTGATGATTTTGCAAAGATGGAATTTAAAATAGGTAAAGTTATTTCTGCTGAAGCCGTTAAAGGTTCCAGTAATCTATTGAAGCTACAGGTAGATTTAAGAGATAAAAAAATCCAGGTGGTAGCTGGTCTGGCCCAGAAATATTCTCCTGATGATATTTTAAATAAACAAGTGGTGGTGCTGGTAAATCTGGAACCTGCCAAGTTGTTTGGTGTTAAATCAGAGGGTATGATACTGGCCACCTCAGAGAGTCTCTCCATCTTAAGTGCTGAAACCGCAGAGATTGGTGAAATAATAAAATGAATGAATCTGTTCTAATTGGTAAATCCGAGAAATTTCTGGACTACCTTCAAAAGCAAGAATTAAGCTTTACTGAAGTGTGCCATCTGGAGGGATTTCTTGAGATTTATCAACACCTTAACCATAACCTTGAAGAACTCCAGGATTTAAGAGAAACTATGGAAAATAAGGGTTATAAGGCCCCATATCGTTCTCTTGCTCGTTACGGTTCATCCCCAACTGCTGAGGTTATGGTTGAAGAAATACATGATAGCAACCGCCATTCCCAGTATTTTAGAATGAAAGCAGCTGCAAAAAAAAATATTCTGGACCGGGTTAAGTCATCTATTTCCTCCCATAAGATTGCCCTGGGTAATCTGGAAGAATACGGATTAATTAAATGCAAATCATGTTCTAAAAGATATAGTGGCTTTGAAATAAGTTTTCAGAATAATTCTTTTTCACCCTGTTCCTGTAATTCATCTAACTTTGAGTTAGAAATCAATAAACAGGGAGTCTGGCAGCTGGGAATTATAGCATATCTTCCCTTATCTGGAGATTATATGGTTAAAATGTCTCATTTATCAGCCTGGGGCCGGGAATCTTTTAAAAAAATCATAAAAGTTCTTAAACAAGAAAGGAAGGGTGTAGTTAAAACTATATCTTTAGTTATAAAAGTAATGGAATCGGGAAGATGGATCAGAAAGAGGATAACCATTGATGCAGAGGATAATGAAAATTATGAAAAAGAGTTAAGGAATAAATATGGTTCAAATATGCGTATTGAATTTTTACAGTTTCATCGCAAAAAACCAACCATACTTAATGACCGGCATACCAGAACCGCCCTGGCCTTATCATATGTGCAATTTGCCGAGAAAATTGTGGAGGAAATACAGGAAGACGTATTTTCACATTATATTAAAAACCCGGAAAACCTCCAGTTATATGATGATCTGGTTCAAGAATCTAAATCAAAAGAAGAAGACCCTTTAGGAGAATTTGAAAACTTAGAGGAGATTCAGAAAGAAAAACTGGATAATCTGCTTATTGAAAACGGTTTAATCACTTCTTATGGTGATTTAAAAAGGGATTTAAAGGAGGGCCTTAATTCTAGATTTAAGTTAGAGAAAAAAATTTTTCCAGGTATTTCCCTCACCCTGATAATGTGGGATATAATAAAATATTATTTAAGTACTTCTTATGACCGTAGAAATAAATTTTCAGGCCCTTTTCCTTACCTTCGTCCCAATCTGGATAGAAATCAGATAAAAGTGTTTCAAGAATTTGATAAGGAAGTAGTGGATATATTAAAAATTTTCAATAAACAGAATATTGAATATATTCCTCATATCCAGAAGATACTGGTCAAAAAATTTGATATGGAACAAAAAATGAAAGGTTTACATATGAAATCAAACCCCCCTGCCTTTGGAGCTGCTGTTTTAAGTATGGAATCAGAAATTCCCCTGGAAAGGTGTGCTGAACTGTTTTCTGTTTCTCTGGAAAATTTAAATGTGGAAAAGAAGAATATTGAAACCTTTGGAAAACCCACCACCCCCAAAGCTAAAAAGTTTTTGGAAATGATTAAAAAATAGAATTCCTGTTTGAAATAGTTATCCCATTAGGAATAATAATTTTCATTAATTCTAATTAACCAGGCTTAATCCCCCTATAAAGTTTGAAAATTTATATCATTAAAAATAGTTAATAAGGTTTAAAATGTGATTGGATGTCTTCTGAGGATTTGTATGTTAACCAGCCCCTGACTTCCCGGAAAATTATGGAGTTACTTGATCAAAATCCGGATTTGAAAAGAATACGGTGCCCTCATAGTCTTTATAAAAGGACTTCCCCTAAATATTTGGAAGCCTTAGAAGAATTAGGGATTGAAATAATTCCCCTTAAAAATAAAGGCCGGCCTCGAAAATACAGCGATGAACATCGTTATAAAGTTAATAAACTATTAAAAGAAGGTAAAACACCACAACAGATTTCAGGACAAATGCAAATTCCCCTGAAGACAGTTTACTACCTGAAGAAGGGAATGGAACTAAAAAAAGGGCGGAAGTTTAAATACGATGATAAAGTAAGATTAAATATTAAAATTATGACCGAAAAGGGACACTCCGCAAGGGAGATATCTAAGAAATTAAACATACCTTTGCGAACGGTTTACTATATACTAAAACGGTGATCTAATGGGATTTGAGTTATCAGCAGGATACCAGAACATACTAATTGTAGCAGTTTTATGTGCCCTGGTGGCATTTATTTCAACTTATTCAATGATGCCCCGACTTATAAATAAACTTAAAGAAGCTAATGTAGTGGGTAAAGATATTCATAAGGTATCAAGGCCGTTGGTAGCAGAAATGGGGGGCATTGGAATACTTTTTGGATTTACTATTGGTATGTTCATTGGTATCTATCTTTTCCCCGAACTCCAATATGAACTGATAGTGACTTTACTGGTCATACTCCTGGTGGGTATAGTGGGAATGGTGGACGATCTGGTAATGTTATCTTCTAAGGAAAAGCTATTGTTACTATTTTTGGCCGGGCTGCCTTTAATATGGGTGGCTCCTCCTGAAGTGGGTATATTATACCTGATATTAATGCCCATATCCGTTTCTATTGCTTCTAATTTAACCAATATGCTGGCCGGACTTAATGGGATTGAATCAGGTTTAGGATCTATTGCCATGATATCCCTTACAGCATCCTGTATAATAATGGGTAAAAATGATGTTTCCATTATCACCATGGCCATGTTAGGGGCTCTTCTGGCATTCTTAATTTATAATCGGCACCCCTCACGTGTTTTTCCCGGAGATGTGGGGACCTTGATTATTGGTGCCACTATAGCAGCAGTGGCATTCATCGGTCGAATAAAAATCATAGCACTGATTGTACTTTTACCCAATATCATTGATGGAATTCTAAAATTTTACAGCGCAGGAGTGGTGGAAAGACAAAACCATACCCCTACTGAAGTAAGAGAAGACGGAAGGTTACTCGTACCTCCCAATGGATTTAAGTCCTTAATTCGCTGGATTTTAAAACGACCTATGAAAGAAAAGAATGTGGTAATTATAATCTGGATAATTGGAATTTTATTTGGTGCTTTAGGAATCATGCTGGCCTTTATACTCCCTTTGGATCCAGTATAATTTTGAAATTTATTTTAAAAATAAAGCCCCTCCCCCTACTAAAAATTAGTCCTCGTATAAAGTATTTAAAAGATCTATGGCAGCGGATTCAGCATTTTTATTTCCAATTTTTTGGAATTTTTCCACCGCATTTCTAAAATTATCTGAAACTTCTTGCATATTCCCTAAAGCAAAATTTAACGTTCCCAATAGAACCATAGTGACTCCGGTTCCTTTTTCATCACCTAAACGTCTGAAAAAAGTTTTAGAATCTTCTAAATATTTTTTAGCATCAGAATATTCTTTTTCTTTTAAGGAAATATTTCCCAAGATAAGTAACAATGCTGCTTCTCCTGCTTCATCACCAATATCCCTTGATATCCTGAAAGCATCTTTCAAATGAGATTTAGCTTCTTTATCATTGGAATAAGAACTGCAAATACTGGTAGAATCAACCATATTCACCAGAGAATCCAGTTTAGAGTTCAGTTTTTCCAGATCTAATTCCGGGACTTCTTCTGGTTCTGGAACTTTCCTCTCTTTAATTTGGCTGATTTCAGTAATATCTATAGCTTCTTTGATCTTATTTACTTCTTTTATCTTTTCTTTAATCTCATCTTTTAAAGGAGATTTAATAGAAAAATAAATACGCATTGCTTCCTTATAATATTCTAAGGCCTTATTAATCTTTCTTGAATTTAAATACACATCACCAATGGAATCTATAATAAATGCTTCCATTTCATCGTCATCCATATCAATGGCCATTCTCAAAGCCTTTTCAAAATAGTTTAAGGAATCTTCAAAATTATCCTCCTGCAGATAATAAGCCCCTATACTTATCAGCACATCCAATTCTTCCTCTTGAATTTCATAGAGCCTCTGCAGATAATATTGCAGTGACATTTCCTTCTTCTTGAGAATATCAAATACACCTAAAATTTGAATAAACATCTCTTTTCCTCTAAATGTTTAAAAGGGCAGATATTCCCGATATGCTATTTATCATTCAATTAAGATAATTTTTAATAATTTACTATCACAGGGGGGATATCAGAAAACTACCAGAAATATCTAATATTCATTAAATGGATTTCTAAGAATTTGATATATTAATGTTGTTGAACTACCATGACCTAAAGAGGTCAATGGATTCCTAATCCACCAACTAACGTGTTGATTTTTACTAAAGGCAAGCCCCGTAGTTCCTACGGTTAGAATATTACACGCAGCGTTTACATCCCTATCATGATGCATTTTGCATTCAGGACATATCCACTGACCAACACTGGTATGAATTCAAACGACAATTAGAATACAAATCTGATTGGTATGATAAACATTTCATGGTTGTTGATGAGAAATACACTTCTAAGACTTGCAGTAACTGTGAATATGTTACAGAAAGTTTAAAACTGAATATCCGTCAGTGGATATGTCCTGAATGCAAAATGCACCATGATAGGGATGTAAACGCTGCGTGTAATATTCTAACCGTAGGAACTACGGGGCTTGCCTTTAGTAAAATCAACACGTTAGTTGGTGGATTAGGAATCC
>JAHRFX010000076.1 GCA_019084405.1 Methanobacterium sp. | reverse complement strand
CACTCCAGTTATTTCTTCAATGGCTTTATTCCATGCTATTACTTTCTTGTTTTCATCTATTACAAATGTGGCGTCAGGGAGAAACTCTATTATGTCCAAAAGTTTCTGCCGCTCTATTTGCAATTCTTCCTCTGCTTTTTTTTGTTTTGTTATATCGGTTGTTAGTGTTATGTATAAGTCCTTTTTTGGTAAAAATGCCGTAATTAAAAAATGCTTATCCAAAGGGGCAAAATAAGTCTCATATATTGTCCCTTTTCTAGTAGATACTACCTCATTAGCTTTTTTTAAATCGAAAGCCACAGCTTCATACCCATAAGCTTCTGTAACACTTTCTGTTAAACCCTTCTTCAAAGACTTTCTCTGCTTGTCTGCTGCGAGATTTGTATATTTGATTATAAGATCCACTATTTCTCCAGATTCACCGTAAACCAAGTCATAAATTGTTACTCCCTCTTGCATATACTCAAAAAGCTTATAATCTATACTTGGCAAAAAATCGTATTCTTCAGCCACAATCCCACCTTCCATGGTATTATTTAAGTTGGTTTTTCGTTCCATTTAGAAGTATATCCCATAATGCCCATTAATTAGGGGTTTTTATTGTAAGTTGGAAAACCATTAGAGAATTTCTATTAACTTTTTGTTCTGTGATCTTATTAATGTTTTTATTAATGTTTTTGAGAATTTAAATCCTGCAGAAATCTTTTAAAATTACAAATTAAGAAGATTTATATGGCATTATGTCAATAGAATAATTATGAAGTCGTTTAACGGATATATTCTGGAGAAAGAGTATGCGCGTCTTGAAGAGCTTGGTGATAGTTTAGTTGAGATAGAACCATTGATTAATTGGGAGGTTTTTAGGCCAATAATTGCTGATATGTATAGTAATAAGACAAAAAAGGGCGGTAGGCCTAATAATGATGTGATCGTCATGATGAAGGCCATGATCTTGCAAAATGGTATGGTTTGTCTGATTCAGAGCTAGAACGCCAAGTCATCGACCGAATCTCATTTAGAAACTTTTTAGGATTCCCAGATGATATCCCAGACCGTTGCACGGTCTGGACTTTCAGAGAACGAATAGCAGAAACAGGCAAAGACAGAGAAATATGGGACGAATTACAACGACAAATTGAAAGTAAAGGTTTAGAAGTTAAAAAAGGTGTTATGCAGGATGCCAGCTTCATAACCAGCGATCCCGGTCATAAAAAAGCCAACGAACCCCGTGGTCCAGAGGCAAAAACCCGCCGAGACAAAGAAGGAACCTGGGCAAAAAAAGGTAACAAATCATCATTTGGCTATAAATTGCACACAAAAATGGATATTAAGTATCAGTTAATAAGAAATTACGAAACAACCACTGCATCGGTCCATGACAGTCAAATAGACCTCACCAAAAAGGGTGAAATTAATTACCAGGACAAAGGATATTTCGGTGCAGAATGCGCGGGCTTTGATGCAGGCATGAAACGCGCAGTAAGAGGCCATCCACTCACAATACATGATAAAAGACGCAACAAAAGAATATCACGTAAAAGATCACCTGGTGAACGACCATACGCAGTTCTCAAAACAGTATTCAAAGTCAAATACACTCTTCTCACCATGATCAAACACGTAAACGTTAAAAACATGTACTCCTGCTTCAACTTCGATCTATTCCAACTACGCACCCTAAAAAAACAAGGCCGTATAGCGTGAGCTATCTAAAAATAACCCAAAAATGGAGGTAAAAAAGATAAAAAAACTAAAACAACATCATAACCGATAGAAAAAAACAGGTAACAAACTTATAAAAAGAAAATATACTTAACCACATCTTAAAAAAAATAAGTAAATAGAAATTCTCATATATCAAAACAAACACTAACAACAAAAAGAAATAATTATTGGACAGCCTCTAAACATGAGGAAAAAATATGAACCAACAAATAAAATGGGATTACTTTGATAAAGGCCTGGATTACTTTGATGATGAAGAATATGAAAAAGCCCTGGAATTTTTTGAAAAAGCATTAGAAATTGATCCGGCTTTTGAAAATGCAATGGCCTATAAATCTTTTTCTATCACTGAACTTAAATCTTTAAATGATTCACTGGTATTTATTAATCAGATGCTGGAGAAATACCCGGAATATGATTCACTTTACTATCTTAAAGCCAGTCTTCTTTCAGATTTAGAAATCTTTGAAGAATCTAATTCTTACTTTGATCTGGCTTTGAAAAAGGGCTTTGAAGAGGATTTAACTTACTATGGAAGGGCTTATAATTACTTTGGGCTGGAAGACTATGAAAATTCGGCTAAATACTTTAAAAAACATCTTAAAACTAATCCTGATGATTTACAGTCCTGGTGTAAATTAGGATACTCTCTTTATCATATATCCTCCATGGAAGAAGCTTTAAACTGTGTAGATAAAGCCATTGAAAGGGATCCAGATTTCTACTTACCTTATTTTTATAAAGGAGAAATCTTTTTAGGTGAAGGAGATAATGAAAAAGCACTAAAATGTTTTCAGAAGGCTCACCAGTTACAAGTAGATGATTCTGAGACTAAAAAGCGGTTGGAAAAATTGACTTAGTTAATATATTCAATCTCAATATTCCTCCAGCAATTACTTTTTATTGAGGGAAGAACATAGTATTGGTTTAAACTAATTTTTTAAATCCAATTTATAATTTATTAGGAGCAATATTTTGACGGTTAATCAGGCAAAAAAGCTTTATTTAAAGGGAAGCGAACTTTTAATAGAGAGAAAGTATCCAGAAGCATTAAATTATTATCGAGAAGCAGTAGAAGCAAATCCGCACTGCATGGAAGCCCATCTGGAAATGGGATATCTTTTGGGCACCCTTGAGAAATATGAAGAGTCTTTAAAATCATTTGAAAATGCATTAGAGATAGAAAATACTTTTCCTGCATTTTTTGGTAAAGGAATGTCTTTATTTTTTATGGATAAGTATGAAAATGCGGTTGAAGCATTTTTACAGGCTTTGGAAATGGGTGAAAATGAAGACATATGGTACTACCTGGCAAGTTGCCAGCTACTGGATGATGACCCGGAAGAGGCCATACATTCTTTTAACATATCTATATCCATAGATAACGACTTTATAGAGGCATGGAATGATATGGGAGTAGCTCACAGTATTCTGGATGAACATGACTATGCTCAGGAATGCTTTGAACAGTCCTTAAGAATAGATGAAAATTATCTTCCTGCCATTTATAATCTGGGGGCCACACTGGTTGATAGTGGTAATTATGAAGATGCTCTACCCTACCTGGATCAGGTACTGGATCAGGATGAAAAACACTTCAAGGCCCTTTTTTACAAAGGAAACGCATTATATTATCTGGATAAAATAGAAGAATCTATAGAATACTTTAAAGAAGCTTTAATACAGGACAAAAATCAGGGAGAGCTATGGAATTATCTGGGTTATGCTCAGTTCAGTTTAGGTCAAAATCACGAAGCTATGGAATCACTTAAACAAGCAATCAAAATTAGCCCGGAACATGTTCCTGCTCATCTAAATTTGGCTCAAGTGTACCATGAGTTGGGTAAACTACAACATGCCCTGGATTTGCTGGAAAAAGTTCAGGAACTTGATCCTGGAAATGAAGAAGCCCGGGATCAAATGGAGATGCTTTCAGAATATGGTGCCTGAAGCAGTGCTTAAACAGTCCCATTGATAAAACTAAATCTTATTTTTAATGAAATTTACCGTAAAACCCTCAAAGGAGATAAATTGAAAGCAAGAACATTTTACCAGCAGGGAATCAAATCTCAAAAAAAAGAGGAATACTCCGAGGCTTTAACTCTTTTTCAAAAAGCATTGGAAATAGATCCTGATTGCTACAAGGCGCATAATGAAATGGGATATGCATATGGAAATATGGGGGATCTCCAGGAAGCATTAAAATCTTTTGATAGTTCATTAAATATTAAAATAACTCCGCATGGACTTTATGGTAAAGCATTAACCTTTTATCATTTACAGGACTATCAGGCCGCTAACCTATTTTTCCAAAAAGTGCTGGATATAGAGCCCAATGAATGGGCCTACTTCTATATTGCCAGCTGCCATTTTTATTCAGGAGAATTTGAATTAGCATTACAAAGTTTAAATCAAGCTATCCTACTTAATTCGGAATTTAAGGAGGCCTGGAATGATAAAGGAGTTATTTACAGTATTTTAAAAAATGATGAAAAGGCTCTGGATTCTTTTCAACAGGTCCTGAATATCGATCCGGATTACTCCTCTGCCATTTATAATATGGGAACCACCCTGGCAGACAGTGGTAACTATCCTGCGGCACTGGAATATCTGGACAAATTTTTAGAAAAAGATCCAGAAAATTTTAAAGCATTACTTTATAAAGCCAATGTACTGTTTTTCATGGATCTTCCTGAAGATGCCCTTACCTATTTTGAAGAGGCGTTAATTCAAAACCCAGATTCTCCCGAGGCCTGGAATTACAAGGGTTGTGTACTTTCCAGCCTGGGGAAAAGTAAAGAAGCAATTACATCCTTCAAAAAAGCTATAAAATCATCTCCAGACTATGTTGCAGCTTATCTCAATCTATCCAATGTTTATAAAGAATTAAATATGCTGGAAAATGCAAAAAAATCTCTGCAAGAAGTTATTAAAATCGCACCAGATAATGAAGAGGCTTTGAAAGAAATGAAAAGCATTAATAAAGAATAACTAACTGCCAGGTACCCTTCCCAGGACCTGTAGAATAGTCCTGCTTTTTGCATCCAGAAAATCTTTCAAAGTCTTTATTTATTCTTTAGAGCTGTTAAACCCCGGTTAAATTTTTTTTAACCCTTTCTAAAAACTTAACATGATCTATTAATTTCTTTTTATCTTTTAATTCCTGGTGGTGTTTTTCCTTAAATTCATCCCATTTTTGTCTTTTTTTGGAAAACCAGATATCAGGGCCTTCATTGGGTGCTAAATCTTCATACCCGCAGTCAATTTTAATACTTTCTTTAGGAAGCTGCGGGGGCCAGGTTCTATCCACCAGTATTCTAAATCCTTCTCCCTTTTCAGCAAGTTGGGTTACCTGCTTAATTTTTATCATCAAATAATATATGTTAAAAAATAAATAATTTATTTTAATCAGAGATTATTTTAATTCAGCACTAATAACCACTACTTCTTCAAAAAAGAACCGCTCCATGGCAGTTATTTCTGATTCAAATCCCATGTTTTCCAATTTTTCCAGGGTCTTTTTATTATCTGATAGTGAACTTTGTACCAGTTGAATTCTTCCTTTTTTACAAAGGTAGTCCTTTAACTCATCCAGAAAAGCATCGATGACTTTTCGGCCATCTATTCCACCATTCCATGCAGCATCCAACTCATCTCCTATGATTTCATCCTCGCTACTGGGTAGATAAGGAGTATTGAATATTATGAGATCGAATTTTTCCCCTTTAACCGGCTTAAAAAGGTCCCCCGGCCTTACTTCCATATTGGGAATATTATTTATTTTCAAATTTTCCCGGGCACAATTTACTGCATAGGGGTTTATATCCGTAGCCACCACTTTTTTAGTTTTCAAAGATGCTGCTAAAGCTATAAAACCAGTTCCAGTACCTATCTCCAGCACATAATCATCAGGGCGAGATTTCAAATTCTCAGCTAATAGTAAAGTGTCTTCTGAAGGGGCATAGACCCGGTCACAGCTTTCAATTTTTAATCCGTTATATTCCATCATTTTATCAATATATGCCTCTTTAAATTCTAAAAATCTTAATGGGCAATTATATGTCAAGTTATCATATAATTTTTAAATTTCTTTATTGCTTCAATAAATGCTTTAAATTATTTGATATATCTAAAATCTGTTGAGGAGTGAGTTTAAATACCCTTTCTTCTTTTAAAACTGGATTAAGTTTTTGGATTATTAATCTGGCTTCTTTTTTATCCAGGTCACCTATTTCATGAAATGATTCTAAAAGAGATTTTGCTGCCTTTTTCCGACGGTGCTGGAAAAGTGCTCGACAGACTCGAGTAAAAAAATTATCAATTTTTCTATCTTTTTTAGGAACCAGTCTCACTACTGTGGAGTCTACCCGGGGAGGAGGGATAAATGATTGGGGTGATACCTTATCCAGCAGTTCCACTGTTGCTTTAAAGTGAAGCATTACTGATAAACGGGAATAATGTTTACTACCCACCGGGGCATTCATACGCTCAGCAAATTCTTTCTGATACATCAATATTCCCTGATCAAAGTTATGTTCTAACAATTTGAAGGTAATGGGGGATGATATCTGGTAGGGTAAATTAGATACAATTTTATTGAATACAGGAAAATCAATTTTCAAAGCGTCTCCTGTTATCACCTCCACATTACCTGATCCGAATTCCTCCAATCTCTTTTTTAAAATATGGGCAATACAGGGGTCCTGCTCAATAGCCACCAGTTTATGGACTTTAAAAGATATGGGGATGGTTAAAGTTCCAATTCCAGGACCTATCTCCAGCACAGTATCCTGTGGAGATAAATCAGCAAATCCAATTATCTTTTTACGTTTAAAATCATCAATCAAATAATTTTGACCTAAACGACGATTTAAAGTAATACCATGAGTTTTTAAAACTTCTTTGGTTTCCTGGGCCAGAGAAACTTTATCTATGTTTTTCCAGTCCCCCAAAACTATTTCTCCTGAAAAATTAATTTAAAAAAAAAATAAAATATATTTATCTTCGGCGGGCAGGGGGCCGGGTGAATAAAATATATTTTTTCTTGCCCCGTTTATCTTTATCCGCATCCAGTTCTAGTAGAACTCTTTTTACCAGTATTTTAACTGGATCTGAAAGCATGGGAACCCTGTTTTTTATATCTTCAAAACTTTCAAAGGGTTTTTCTTTCCTTGCTTTTATGATATCCCACATGTGCTTTTTACCTATTCCTGGTAAAAGTTCCAGCTGGTTAAGCCTGGTACTTACTGGTCCGGCTTCATTAAAAAACTGGACAAATTTATCCTCTTTAGCCTTTATAATTTCTTCTATGACATATTTGAGTTCCACCCGGGCAGTGGCAGTCAAATCGTCGTAGTTTAGTCTGCGACTTACCCTGGAGATTTCATCCCTTTTCCCAGGACCAATGTACACCTTCTGGTGTATTTCAATATCCACTTCCTCTTGAGGAGTCAACTCCAGTAAAGTAAATTCTTCTTTACCAATGGCCTGGGCTACAGGCTTTCTTTTAAAGTTAAACATACCTTCCTGGATATAGCCCAGTGGCAGGTAGTCGAGGATAATTGCGTAATCTTCCATCCAATCACTAACCATAAGTCTTTTAATTAGCAGAATCAATTTTTTAGTGAAAATTCAGTAATTTAAGGGAATAAATACTATAATCTGTATTTATCCACTATTTTTAATATTTCTTCCATATCCTCATTCTTAATTGGCATCCTTTCCTTGGCAAAAAGTAATCTTAAATCTGCTAGATCCTGAGGTAGCATATCTGCTATTCGAATTGCATATTTCTTTTTAACCAGTTCTTCCAGTTCCCCAATTAACTTTTGAGTTTCTTCCAGTTCCAGCTTAGAGAACTTTATTACATGATCCAGGGTGAGATTCTGTTCATAATTAAGCTCATGTTCTCTTGCAAAATCTTCCAGAGTCTCTTTTATCTCAGTAATGGAAATTGGGTCTGTTTCCAGGATCTTTTTCCCTATCATGGGATCACTCTTGTATTTTCAAGTGTTCTGGACGTACTATAACCTGTTTAGCTTTGTTACCGTCATTTAAGGCAACAATATATGCTCTTCCTCTGCCTTCCACTACTCTACCGGTCATTCCATGGAATCTGGGATGAGGTTGTCCTTTGTGGATACTGGGGTCGATTATAATATGAACCATATCATTTTCAGCAAATCTCTGGATTTTTTTAGTTATGGGATTTGTTCTTCCCGCCCTATTAGTTTTTTGAAGTTTATATCTTGTTTTACTTCTAGAACCTCTTGATCTTCTCATTTTTTTAACCTCCATAATGGCCTTCTGGCCGGTAAATATAAATATAATTCATAATTTATCAATTTAAATAGGTTATATCCTCTCTTTTGAAATGCAGTATTAATAACAATTTTTAGAGAAAATTCGGATGACAAAATTAATGGGCCATCAAACCTATTAGAAATTCATATTATTGATTGGTATTAATATATATTTCCCCCACTCTTTAAGTATATTTATGAATTCATCCCTGAACTTCCAGTACGTCCAGCTGTACACAACGAGCAGGTGTACCTAAAACTTCACTTATATTGGGAGAAGTCCTTTCATTGTCTCCAGAAATTAATTCTTTAATATAAAGACCCCCCTGGCCTTTAATTATTAATTCGATATGTTGGGGGCTAATTATTTTTGCCTTAATACTTTTAATTTCCCTAATCCTAACTTTATCTGCACGTCGATGGGATACCCTGAGGGGGGTGCGTTGATTTATGATATTCATTGACTGCAGTTTTTCTAATTTTTCAGCATGGAATGGCTCTTCTAATTCCACCTGGGCCTGATAGGTCTTGAAAGTATCTGGAGACGAAGTTTTGATACTGGCTTTTCTGGCTTTTTCAGAGTATTTCAATTGCAAAACCTCTACCTTACCTCCAGCTTCTTGATTTATTTCAAGGGTTAGTTTTTTCAGGTCTATGGTTCTATGGCGGGGTTCTTTTATCTCCAGAACAAAGGGACGGCCTGTTCCTAACATCCTCACATCAATATCTTCTCTTCCTGCTCCATGGAATTTTGAACTACGACCCTGGGTAATTTCTAATACCCTGGGGGAGATGAGTTCTTCCACCGACTCAGTATACATTTTCCCTGTGAAACCACATTCTTCACATCCTCGACCTTTGCACTTTCTACAGGGCCATTTAGTCTGGGGGATCCCCCGAATCAGTTTCCGATACCGCCCTTCTAAAAATAAAGGATTTATCTGTATTCTAACCGACGGAGTTTCCTTTTTAAAGTCCACCATAATCACCAGGTGCGGATTATCAAAATCTGCCTCTTTATGCAAACCTTTTTCCAGAAGTTTACCCAGTTCACGATTCACTTCTTTTTTTATGCTTTCTACTTCCAATTCCATTTTCTGGCTTAAGGACTGGTCCCTTTCCACCACTTCTTTTACCAGTTTACTACCTACCACAAAGCCATCAAATTCCAGACGGAGGTCCTTAATTTTTTGTGCAATATTCTTCACTAGTTCTTCATTTATATTAAAAAAGAGGTCATTACATACGGCACATTTAGAATCTTTACTAACAGTGATATCTTCCTGGAGAATTATTTTCCTTATTTTTTCACCTCTTAAGGGATTTCCCGGACCTTCTATATCATTAGAAAATTTACGGCCCAGGCAGTGATCACATATATTGCCCTTTGTTATTTCCATTATTTTTAAAGCTTTTTGTAATTTAGAATCCATTTTCAATCTACCTTAATCTTAATTAGTATCGGAAGGCCTTAATTTAACATAAAAACAGTAATCAAATAATCTAATTTTTTTAGCGCATGAACTGGCGCATTAGCTGACCCATAGGCCCACCCATCTTTCTACGCCCAAAACCTTTCATGGCCTTTTTAGTAACATTATAATATTTGAGCAGTTCTTTTATATCTTCATTTTTCATTCCAGAACCCCGGGCAATTCGTTTTATCCGGGACTGTTTGATAACTTCCGGGTGTTCCATTTCATAATGGGTCATGGAACTCATAATGATTTTATATTTTCCAATCTTTTCTTCAGTAATTTGAGATGCGTTTTTAGGTAATTTTCCCACTCCCGGCATCATATTCATCACCTGCTGCATGGGTCCCATTTTACCCATCATCTCAAATTGGGTATGCATATCCTTCAAGGTAAATTTACCAGATAGCATGGCGTCCATGGTTTCTGCAACTTTTTCTTCTTCCGCCACTTCCTCGGCTTTTTCCATCAGAGTTTTTATATCACCCATTCCTAAAAGACGGGAAATAAATCTTTCAGGATCAAAAATTTCAAAATCATCCACCCTCTCTCCAGTTCCAATGAATTTAATAGGGGCCCCTATTTCAGACACAGCTGAAAGAGCTCCACCTCCTTTGGCCGAACCATCCAACTTGGTAACTATAATGGAACCTACTCTGGTGGCCTGGGAAAAAGCTCGGGCCTGGTCTTTGGCCTGCTGACCAATAGTACCATCTATAACCAGTATAGCTTCTGTGGGGTCCACCACCGAAGAAATCTCTTCCATTTCATGTAAGAGATCTTTCTCATCTTTATGTCGTCCCGCAGTATCAAATATAACTATATCATGTTTTTTAAATAGCTTTAAACCTTTTTTGGCCAGATCCAGAGCATCTTTATTTTCAGGATCTCCATAAAGAGGCACATTCATTTCCTGGGTTAATTGTTTTAGCTGTTCAAATGCAGCAGGCCTCCAGGTGTCGGTACAAACAACTGACGGGTGAAAACCTTTTTTTTGAAGATACCTGGTCAGTTTACCTATGGTAGTAGTTTTACCACTGCCCTGAAGTCCTAAAAATAGAATTTTATATGGTTTCTGATCTATTTCTACTTCTTGAGCCTTCTCACCAAGCAGATTTACCATTTCTTCGTATACAATGGTAATTATATGTTCTTTAGGGGTTATTCCTTTTGGTGGCTCTTCTTTTAAAGCCCTTTCTTCTATGGATTTAGATAATTTAAATACAAGTTTAATATTGACATCAGATTGGATTAAAGCCCTCTGGATTTCTTTTATAACTTCTTTAACCACTTCTTCATCCACAATGGACATTCCAGCCAGCTTTTTCATGGTTTTGGTTAAATTTTTTCCGAGATTGCCTAACATTAATTACCCTCAGGATATGTATATTCTATTCATTAATAGGATATTTTATAAAAAATAGTTACTAAAAGTTAGATATATATTTTCTTTAATAAACTTTCTATTATTATATTTGCACTCCCCATATATCTATGGGTTAAGGCATCCATATTATAATATAACAGGGTGTCTGTTTTAGGTGAATTTTTTGAGCTTGTAAATTTCTTGGATTTCGTTTTGGCCGTGGGAGATTAGTAGTCCTAGTAAAAGTACGTTTAGATAGGCTTTTTTATAGACTGATCGTTTGGTATATGCGTGTATGTGGCCTAAGCCTAAGTTTTCTTTGAGGAATTGGAATACT
>JAHRFX010000090.1 GCA_019084405.1 Methanobacterium sp. | reverse complement strand
GCCTTAAAAATAATTTAAAAGGTCTTAAATTAATTTAAAAATAATCAAGACTATTAAATCCTCCAGTAACCAAATTAAAGTATTTTATAATTATTTTCAGTATAAGAAATCTGATGAAATTTTCTAAAAATTATATTTTTTTCAAAATATCTCCTGGCCGCAGTACACTCAGGCCGGTGTTTTCCCCTATTACTTCCAGCTGAACTACCCATTCTGGATTTTTTTCATTAATTCTCCCATTTAATTTTTCAGATAGTTCTGTTGAAACCACCTCTATCAAATCTTGAGGAGAGTTAATATATTTTCTTCCTCTTAAATCACATATAACTCTAAAAGAATTTTCTGGACTTAATTTTTCACCAGCCAGAATCAATACTTTCTCTAAAATAGTATCCAATCTGGTTCTAGCCACGGCTTCTATAGGAACTACCTTGGATATCACAGTGGTTGGGTTGTTTCTGAGTAAATCAACTGCCTGGTAGGGGTCCATATTCAAATCAATTAAAATTACATTAGGAAATCCCGATTCTTTAAAATTTAACTCTCTTTCCTGGGCCTGGAGCGCCATTGATATTTCTTCTCGACCTAAAAATTCTTCCCCGGCAGTGGCATCCTTGTGTCCCTGAAGGGTTATTAATAAATTGAATATTTCTGTTGGCTTTATTGAGCCCACCCCCTTTATAATTATATTATGTGGTGAAGTGGTATTAAAATTATTTATCTAAATTAATTTTGAGTTATATCCGTTAGATTGGTAGAAAATTGTATTTATGCGAATAACATATACTTGTTGGGGGATAAGTATCCTACTCCGGGAGTGATTACATGGATTATTATCACGATGACACAATGAAGAAACTATTTGAATTACTTACTCAACCTAAATCAATGGATGACATGGATTTATCTTCTAGTTTTATAAAGCATCTGGTTTTAAAGGTCCTGGCGACCCATGGTAATATTAAGGTAAATAAAATCATTGAAATAACAGGTATAAATGTTGATATATTAGAGGTCATCCTTCGGGAAATGGAAAAAGAGGATTTATGTGCCGCCATTAGTGGAGGTTTCCTTTTCCCCAGTGTAGAATTCACTATAAAAAAAATGGGCCGTAAACAGGCTTCTCAACTTATTAGTGAAAATCCGTATGTGGGTGTGGCTCCGGTTACCTATGATTATTATTTTGATGTGATGAAGGCTCAAATAAAAGGAAGATTTCCCTTAGAAATACCAAAAAAAATGGTAGAAAAAACATTCAAGGATGTGGTAGGCAATGAAGATGCCAAGAAAACTCTGGTTGAGTCGGCTATTGGTGGCAAGGGCTTATTTATTTATGGATTACCCGGGACCGGTAAAACATTCCTTATCAGTAAAATGTCAGACCTTTTACCTCCTTTAATTATTCCCCGTTATATTGAGTTTTCAGACCAGATCATTCAACTTTACGACCCTGATTTCCATAGAGAAGCTCCAGAACAACCTGAAGATCCCAGGTGGGTAAAAATTTACGCACCCTTCGTTTTCACCGGTTCTGAATTAAGCATCCAAAAACTGGAAACCAACTATGATCCAAATAAAGGAGTATATGAGACATCTCCCATCATAAAGGCTAACGGGGGAGTTTTATTACTGGATGATTTAGGAAGACAAAAAGAAGACCATAATGCTCTTTTAAATCGCTTAATAGTTCCCATGGAAAATAGAAAAGACCTTATCTATATTAAAGGGGCTCCGATTATTGTTCACTCCCATTTTATCCCTGCTTTTTCAACCAACCTGGATATAACTATAATGGATGAGGCTCATCTTAGAAGAGCTCCTTTACACGTTCTACTGGAAAATCCTTCAATTGAAGATATTCTAAAGGTATTTAAAAAGAATCTGGATGAACTGGGAGAAAAATATGATCCTGCAATTATGGAACAATACCAAAAGGTATATCTTCCTCCTGCCCAGGGTGGTGAAGGCCTGCAACCTACCTTTGCTCATGCACGGGATTTAGCTCAAATTGCACAGGCTATACGAATTAGAAAAGAAGAAGATATCATCACCCGGGAGACCATGGAAAATGCTTTGCAACAGCATGTATTGATTGCATTGCAGAGAAGGTTTACTCCTACTCTTTTCGACAGAATCATCCGGAAAAAAAGAAGATAATGGGTCTAACTTTAAAAATAAAATATTTTTTAGTATTTCAAAAAAGACATTACTTTAAAACTTTTCAAATAATTTTTAGGGAAAAGCTTTTATTATCTCTACTTTAATATATGAGAGGCAACAAGATAAGGAGATTATAACAATGACATGCAGTGTTTTAGTTGGTGGAGGATGGGGTGACGAAGGTAAGGGCAAGTGTATTACATATCTGTGCTATAATGATAAACCCAGTATCATAGCCCGAGCTGGAGTAGGCCCCAATGCAGGACATTCGGTAGAATTCAATGGTGAGAAATATGGGCTGAGGCTTACTCCTTCAGGATTTATGCATGAAGATGCCCGGCTCTTAATTGGAGCAGGAGTACTGGTGGATCCCAATGTATTCCATCATGAACTGGACTATTTAAATAAATATCATGTTAAAAATAGAACTTTCGCTGATTACCGTTGTGCAATCATAGAAGAAAAACATAAAGAGAGAGATCAAGCCTCTGATTTTCTATCCAAAAAGATTGGAAGTACCGGGACCGGCTGTGGTCCGGCTAACTCCGATAGAGTAATGAGGGTGGCCAAAATGGCGGGTCAGATTCCAGAAATGGAGGGATATACTGCGGATGTTCCACTGGAAACAAATAAAGCACTGGATGAAGGCAAAGATGTTTTTATTGAAGGTTCCCAGGGTTTTGGATTATCTCTCTACTATGGGACCTATCCCTTTGTAACCAGTAAGGATACCACCGCCAGCACTGCAGCAGCTGATGTAGGGGTCGGACCCACCCGTATTGATGAAGTTATTGTGGTATTCAAATCATACATAACCCGTGTAGGGGAAGGACCATTTAAAACTGAGATCAATCAAGAAAAAGCAGAAAAAATGGGATTGGAGGAATATGGTACAGTCACCGGACGAAGAAGAAGGGTGGGACTATTTGATATGGATATGGCCCGGGAGTCATGCATGATCAACGGTGCTACCCAGATTGCTTTAACCTGTGTGGACAGACTTTATCCTCAATGTGAGAGGACCCGGGATTACTCCAACCTGTCTCCAGAGATTAAGAAATTTATTGACGAAATTGAAGGAGAAACTGGAGTTCCAGTTACCATTATTTCCACTGGCCCTGATTTAGTGGATACTATAGATTTAAGGGATGAACTTCTTTAAATTTATTTTAATTCTTTTTTAATTTTTCAGGCAATTATTCTTTTTTATATTTAAAGCCTAGTTTCTAAGGACAATAATTTTCATAATTTACACATCAATATTTTAAAAGTATAATAAATTAATTAATTATTGGATCAAAAAAAATTAAATTTCATGGTTCCAGAATTGATTCAGGGTGCCATAATGGCCCTGACGGATACTCTCTTTCACATAACTATCGGCCTGCTTCAGGGCTTCTTTTAAATCAAACCCTTGAACCAGGTAGGCCGTCACGGCTGCTGAAAAAGAACATCCACTCCCATGGGTGTTATTACTTTCTATTAATTCCCCCTGGAAAATTTCCAGTTTTCCATCAAAAAAAATGTTATCTCCTTCCAGATGCCCCCCGGTTATTACCACGTCACAATACTTACCTATCTTCCGGGCAGCTCTAATGGCATCCTCCTGGTTTTTGATTTGGATTCCAGAGAGTATTTCTGCTTCATGAATATTGGGGGTTACCAGAATCGATTTTTTTAAAAGATATTTTTTCAGGGAATCTGCCAAACCCTGCTGGGATAGCTTACCCCCTGATCCAGCCACCATAACCGGGTCAACCACCATTTTAAGCTGGTATTCTTTTACTTTTTTAGCTAAAGAACGGATTATATTGGGGGAGTACAGCATTCCAGTTTTTCCAAACATTATATCGGCATCTTCCATAACCAGGTCTATCTGCTCTTCTATAAATTCAGGGCTAATGGGGTATATTCCCGATACTCTTTTAGCATTCTGAGCAGTAAGGGCTGTTATAATGCCCGTTCCATACACTCCTAATGCTGAAAAAGTTTTAATATCGCTTAATATTCCAGCACCAGCTGAGGGATCATATCCTGCTATAGAAATGGCAATCATACTATCTCACGATGAATTTCTAATCTATCTGATCCCCGGTGGGGATTAACACTTAAAGGGATTTTATTTAAGAATTCCCGGGTATGGGTACCTTCCCCATGCAATATAATTTCACCTAAATCCTCGGCAGTATTAACATCCAGAGATAAATAAAATGAGTCATAGACCACATGGCTTAATCCGTTCATATCCGCTTCTTTAATATGTTCAAAGAAACTGTAGTCCCCAAATTTTAATTCCATATCCCCGGGCTTGAAAAGTAATGCATTTGTTCCTCCACCTTTAGCAGGGGCAATTACCATATCATACTTATTAGACTGATTAATAAAATTTTGGGGCTGAGCTTTTCCTATAAGAGGGATGTCTGAGGGGGTTATTAGTACCTTATGGCATTCATGGGCACACCATTCCATAGCCTGGTTTAAAGCACCATTTAAATCAGCCTGGCCTTTTTCCTGCAGTATACTGATTCCCAGATCATAGGCAAAGTCCAGAACATCCTCATCAGCACTTATAACTACTAAATCGCTAACCAGATCCTTTAAACTATTACTTACATCTGTTAACATGGCTTTTAGAATACCTTCTCTTTCTGAAGGGGATAAAGTAGGGGATAAGCGTGTTTTCGCATGAGAAAATCGAGATACGGGTATGATGGCATATAATTTTTCCATATTAGGTCTCCCTATAGAATTTAATCATATATTTTTATTTTAATAGTTTTTATGAATTTAAATTCCAATGAATTCACTTATCGTTCCGGTAATCTGATCCCACCAACTTTTAGGAGGGTTCATAAGATTAACATTGGTACTTATATTGGCTATATCGGTTTCTGTAAGATTAAACTGAGTCATAACTTCTATTCTGGATGTGGATATATTATTCTGCAGTTCAAAAGAAGATATGCCTTGTTTTCTGCTCAGGGAAAGAGCTTCCCCTTTATAAATATTCACTTCCCCATCACTCGCCAGGATCCATATTTTTAACTGGGTTTTAAAGGCTTCAGCAGGATTCTGTGGATTGGAATTACTTACTAAATCTCTTATTAGTTGAGGGGCTTTTGTAGAAACTGCCAGCTCAGTTTCTTCCTGAGCATTGGTCTCTGGTTCAAGGCAGTAAGCCAGCACAGTCCCATTATTTTGTGGCGATATAATTTCTTCTCGGGCAATAACCAGATCTTCTGAAGAATTGCTGGTTAGAGTATACCCTTTTTCAACTTTAATTGCTTGTTCACCCTTATTAATAACGGTCACTTCATGGGGAACGGATCCAGCCGGGGTTTTTTGGATTAGGGTAATAGTTCCGGCATCATAGGCTTGTTCAAGATTTAATTCCTGATCAGATAAATAATTTAAGGTCCCAAAGACTCCGGCAAATAGTAATATTGCCATTACCACTAAAACTACCCTGTAATTCATAATTTTCCTCTAGTAAGTTCTTGCCAGCAAAGCTCGACAGGTTGCTTTACTGCTGCAGTGGAAACAAGTACCACCGTCTTCTTTTTCTTTTTCTTTTTGAACGCCTAATATATCTACTCTAATCTTCTCTTCGATTTCTTTACCGCATTCCTCATTACCACACCAGTCAAATGAGATAACTCCCTTATTATTCTCTATTTCCTCCCTGGCTTCTTCCAATCCTTGAACTGGACGGATATTAGAATTCATTTTGGCCCAGGCTTTTTCTTTCATATCTGATGTGATGGAGTTAAGGGTCTTACCTACTTCATCAGAGATAATATCTAAATCTGTACTGAATTTTTCACCATTATCTCTTCTGGATAATACCGCACTATTTTTTTCTAAATCTCTAGGCCCGATTTCAATTCGGAGGGGTACTCCCCTCATTTCCCACTCATAATATTTTTTACCTGCCCGGATATCCCTATCATCCAGGTGAACCCGGAAACCTTCTTTTTCCAGAGAAGATTTTAAGCTTCTGCATTTTTCTAAAACTTCTTCACCCTTCTTTTTGAAGATTATAGGCACAATAACTATTTGATTTGGTGAAACAGCAGGAGGTAAACATAGTCCTGACTCATCCCCGTGAATACTAATTACAGAAGCTATAACCCTATCAGATAACCCATAACAGGTTTGATATCCCAGTTTGTGATCCCCCTCTGGATTTTCAAAGGTTATTTCAAAGGTTTTAGCAAAGGTCTGTCCCAGGTTATGTACCGTTCCAATTTGCAGGCTTTTACCATCTGGCATTATAGTGTCAAAGGCCATGGTGTAATCTGCTCCCGGGAACTTATCCCAGACCGGGCGCCGGGTAATTACATAGGGCAGGGCCAGTGTATCAAAATATTCTTTATATATTTCAATTGCTTTTTCAACCTGCTCTTCTGCTTCTGACCGGGTTGAATGAACAGTATGGGCCTCGGTAAAGGTAGTTATTTCCCTTACCCTGATCAGGGGACGGGTGTGCTTGGTCTCATAACGGAAGGTGTTAACGGTCTGGTATACTTTAAGGGGCAAATCCGTATGGGAACGTACCCATAATGCAAACATAGGATACATTGCAGTTTCACTGGTTGGCCTTAAAGCGAGTTTTTGATTTAGTTCCGTTAAACCTCCGTGGGTAATCCAATAAACCTCGTCTTCAAATCCTTTTACGTGAATTCCTTCTTTGGCCAGTTCGCCTTCAGGGATTAGAAGAGGGAATAGTACTTCCTCATGATCTCTATCTAAAATGTTTTTTAGAATATTCAAAATTTCTTTCCTTAATTGGAATCCATGGGGAAGCCAAACATGCATACCTTTAACTGGATAACGGGAGTCTATTATTTCTGCTTCCTCTAAAATATCGTGAAACCATTCACTGAAATTTGTCATTTTTTCACCGTGATTTGCTGTAATAAAGTTGTAAATATAACTAATTGATTTATAGGGTTTTAATAATAAATATTTATAAGATAGATTTATTTAAAACAAGATTTATTCCTTTATTAATTTTCTACTGAAAGATGGATAAATGTAGGGGTCTATACATAATATTAATCTACAAATTAACTAAGATTAATCAATATAATTAGTTAAATGATATCAAATATATAATCTACTAATTAAAGTTAGATTAAATCTACAAAATTTGTTTGCATCAGGAATTTTAAATCCAAAATTACTTTATTAGAGAGCATTTAAAAATATAATGATAATTTATTAAGGATATTACTTCAGGAAAGATAAAATGGATTCTAAGAAAATTCAACTACCACGGGAAATTCATACTGGAGCTGGGGTCATAGACAAAACAGGAGAAATATGTCGTGATTTGAGATTCAAAGGTAAAGTTCTGGTGGTTAGCGGACCAAAAACCCTTAAAATTGGTGGAGAAAAGACTATTGAAAGTTTACAAAATGCGGGATTTGAGGTAGATGCCTTTAAAATAAGTGAAGCATCTGAAAAATCAGTAAGGGAAATACAAAACCAATTAGATGGGGTTTCACTGGTTTTAGGTGTAGGTGGGGGTAAGGTGATTGATGTGGCCAAGATAGCTTCCACTCAATCAAATTTACATTTCATAAGTGTTCCCACTGCTGCTTCCCATGATGGGATTGCTTCTCCCCGTGCTTCTATAAAAGATAAAAAAGGAACAGTCTCTCTTGAAGCACAGTCCCCTATTGGGGTAATTGCCGATACTGAAATTATAAGCAAGGCCCCCTTTAAATTATTGGCTGCAGGATGTGGGGATATTGTATCCAATTATACTGCTATTTTAGATTGGAAATTAGCTAATCGCCTTTTAAATGAAACTTACAGTGAATCAGCTTCAGCTTTATCATTAATGACTGCTAAAATGATTATTGAATCGGCGGATGCAATTAAAGAAGGCCTGGAAAAAAGTGCCAAACTGGTGGTTAAATCATTAATAAGTAGTGGAATTGCCATTGCTATAGCAGGAACCAGTAGGCCTGCCAGTGGATCTGAACATAAATTCAGCCATGCTCTGGATGAAGTGGCCCCTAAACCGGCTCTACATGGAGAACAATGTGGGGTGGGAACCATCATGATGATGCATCTCCATGGAGGGGACTGGGAATTCATCAGGGATACTTTAAAAAAAATGAAGGCACCTACCTCTGCTTATGAATTGGGAATCGATCCAGAACACATTATAGATGCTTTAACCATGGCTCATAAAATTCGGGAAGATAGATATACTATTTTAGGTGATAGGGGTTTAACCCGGGAAGCAGCAGAAAGCCTGGCTACTAAAACGGAAGTGATTTAATGATAACACTTATTGGTAATAAACTTGCACAAAAAGGATTGATTTTTCAGTACATAGGGCCAGCAGAGGAATGTCTTAAATGCAGATTCAAAGGTACATGTATAGATTCTCTGGAAAAAGGAAGGATGTATATAATTAAAGATGTAAAAGATGCACAACAGAAGTGTAAAATACATGAGGAGAATAAAGTAAAGGTTGTAGAAGTTGAAAAAGCCCATATAAAATCACTGGTTGATACTAAAAGTGCTTTTGAAGGATCAATAGTTTCTTTAAATCCTCCTATGTGTGATGAAGATTGCCAAATGCATGAATTATGTTTTCCTGAAGGATTAAAGGTTAATGATAAGTGCAAGATTATAAAAAATTTAGGAAAAGCAGATAAAAAATGTTTAAAAGGATATGATTTAAGTAAAGTCCTTTTAAAATGCTAGCTAATTTTTAAAATATTAATATTATACCAGATCGGAGATTATAACATGAATTTAAAACAAATGGCTGGTTATGAAGCCGCCCTTGAAATAAAAAATGGGCAGATTGTAGGCCTGGGAACAGGCTCCACCACCCATTACTTTATTGAAAAATTAGGCATTAGAATAAAAGAAGAAGAATTGGATATAATGGGCATACCTACTTCTTATCAATCCTTTTTTTTAGCAAGAGATTCCCATATACCTATAACCACCTTAGATGAACATGATGTGGATATTGCCGTGGATGGTGCAGATGAAGTTGACCCTAATTTAAACTTAATAAAAGGAGGGGGCGCTGCTCACACCCTGGAAAAGATAGTGGATTATGCGGCAGATAAATTCATAGTCATTGTAGATGATTCCAAGATGGTTCCTAAGCTGGGCCAAACACCGGTACCCCTGGAAGTGATACCCTCGTCAACTCGCATGGTTCTAAATACTTTAAAAGAATCAGGTGCTTCACCTCAAATCCGGATGGCCCAGATGAAAGATGGCCCGGTAGTCACTGATCATGGTAATTTTGTTATTGATGCGGATTTTGGCCTTTTTGAGGATGCTTCTAAATTAGAAAAAGAACTAAACTCCATACCGGGTGTGGTGGAAAATGGAATTTTTTCCAATGTGGTGGATATGGTAATAGCAGGTAGTGTTGATGGTATTAAGAAAATAAGACCGCTATAGGGATATTCAGTTGATTAAATACATTTAAAAAAACAAAGTTTAACTTTAAAACTAATACTTATTTTTATTTATAATGTATAAGTTAATTTATTAGATGGTAATGGTAACAATGTGTAACTGAGGGATAATCACTGAAGTTTTACCTTTTCCACCTCTCAGTTTTAGTTCTAAAAGCAAATAATCAGTTTCAACTCTTTTTAACTCACCATAATAAGTTTTACCAGTAATAAGAGTTATACTTAAATAATCCCCTTGAGCAGATTTCAGGGTTTCTCTTAGATCAGAGCCGCACTTCATTCAGGTCCTCCCTATAAATTAAGTAAATGTTAGTTTTTTCACTTATTAATTATTTGTCTATTCCGATGGAAAAACTAATAAAATCAATGATAATCTTAAAAACTTCTCATGATTATTAATTTTATAAATCTATATATTAATTAAATGAATCAAATAATCCGCTATGGCGGTTACTGCATTTAAAATGAATGATATAAGAAATGCACGGGAATATTTGATTTCAAATAACTGTTTTATTAAAAACCCCTCTCCTATAAAAACCATTACTTCCACCATAACCCAGTTTTTTATAAAATAAAAGTATAGATAATTTGCCAAAGGCCAGGTGATACAGTTTATGTAAATGACTACTTAAAAGCTCAATAAGAATCATCCACTAATTATACCATATCTTTTTTAAAATAGCACTGATAAAAAAAGCTGCTCCCAGTACCAGGACGATGGTAGCACCTGATGCCAGATTAAATAAATAGGATAACCATAGTCCCATGCTGGTTAATATAACACCAAGTATCACAGAAGTCATCATTAATCTAGGTATATGATGAGTAAATTGACGGCTTATTGCAGCGGGGATGGTTAAAAGAGCTATTATAAGTATAATTCCCACTGCTTTAATCAATACCACCACACTTAAAGCCACCAGTGCCAAAAGAATTATATAAATTAATTGGGAAGGCACCCCCATTACTTCTGCAAATTCTTCATCAAATGATATTGCAGTGAATTCCCGATGAAATAGTCCCACCGTTCCCAGTATGATTAAATCGAGCACCAACATTATTAATAGATCCTGATAGGGAACCGTTAATATACTACCAAAAAGGTAGCTGAAAAGATCAGGCGCATATCCTGGACTTAAATTAATAAAAATAATACCCAGGGCCATTCCCACAGACCATAGAATACCTATGGCAGCGTCTTCACTAAGCTCTACCTTTTTACCCAAAGAACCCATCAATACAGCAGATACCACACTAAAAGGTATGGCACTCAAAACAGGGTTAATTCCCAGCAGATACCCCAGACCTATTCCTCCAAAAGCAGCATGTGATATGCCTCCACTTATAAAAACTATTTTTTTAATCACCACATAAGTGCCTACCACACCACAGGCTATACTTACCAGTATGGCTGCAATAAATGCATTTTGCATGAATTGATACTGCAAAAATTCCAGCATAAGTTTCCACCTTTTTTTTCAGATAGAATATTCCCGGTAAGTGACCCTATTGTATTTTTTATAGTTTCCATGGAGATTTTTCCTTATTGTTATTAATAGATTCTGATTTAAAAATTGCAAGTTTTTTTATAAAAAAATTATTCATGCTCTCTTAAAACTCTGTGTGGAAATCCATGTGCTATAAGGTCAATTGGACATTTATAAGCTTTTTCCAGGCCCTCTACTGATTCTTCCACCGGCCCATGACAGTAAATTTTCTGGTTTAAACAGGCTATACTATCCACATAAGAGGAAACTACACCTATATCATGGGAAACCATCACCACTGCCATTTTTTTTCTAAGTTTAGATAGTATTTCATAGAACTTTCCCTGAAAATGAGGATCTATACTAGCAGTTGGTTCATCCAGTAAAAGTAATTCCGGGTTCCTGCTCAGGGCACGGGCAATAAAAACCCGCTGTAATTGACCTCCTGATAATTTTTCTATTTGCTGGTTCTTTAAATGTAACATTTCCACTTTTTTGAGTGAATCCAAAGCAGATTTCATGTCGTCTTTGTTGTAACCCTTTAATAATTGTTTATAACGTCCCATGAGCACCACTTCCAGCACACTTATGGGGAAATTTGACTGGTAAGTGGACTTCTGGGGCAGATAGCCTATATTTTTAGATTTCCCAGGGGGCATTCCCAGGACTTCAATATTCCCCTTATCTGGATTTAAAAGACCCAGAATTAATTTTAAAAGAGTGGTCTTTCCTCCACCATTGGGCCCTATAAGGGCCATGAAATCATTTTTTTTAATAGTTAGATTAACATTTTCCAGGATATAATGATCCTTTAATTTATAATAAACTCCTTCCATATTTACTACATTACACATAATTGATCCTTTTTATGATTTTTTAAAGGCTTCTAAAACTATTAACATATTTTCCAGATAATCCGGTGATAAGGGGTCTATTAAAACTACTTCCGCATCCAATTCTTCAGCAATAAAATCTGCATTATCCCGGGAAAACTGGGGTGAAACAAATATAATCTTTATATTATTTTTTTTGGCCTGTTCTATAACATTAGCCATGGACTGAGGGGTGGGTTCTTTACCTTCTTTTTCTATGGCAATCTGCTGAAGCCCGTAGTCTCTGGTGAAATATCCCCAGGCAGGATGGTAAACCAGTATCTTCTTATTCTCTTTGGTTGATATCTCCTGAACAATTTTCTGGTCCAGTTCTTCCAACTCAAAAATATACTCGTCTTTATTTTTTTGATAGAAATCTTTATTTTCAGGATCAGCTTTTATTAATTCCTGATAAATATTTTCAACCATTACCTTCACATTTCGGGGAGAAGTCCACACGTGAGGGTCTGCTTCATTTTCTGCATGCACATGGCCATGATCATCATCAAGTCCCTGCTCTGGATTAGGGATAAATTCTAATCCTTTAGAACTGTTTATAACTTTCATATCTGGATTAACTGATTTAATTTTGTCCATATAATTCAATTCAAACTCCAGTCCAGAACCTACTTCAAAATAAAGTGGCGCCTGGGAAACCTCCTGCAAGGTGCGGGGTTCTATTTCATAGGTATGAGGGTCCGCCCCAGAAGGTACCATTATCACAACATGGACCTTTTCTTTTCCAATCTTTTCTATAAATTCTTTTTGAGGCATTATAGATGCGGCTACGATAATTCTATCCTCTTCAGGGGATTCATCTGGACCACTCACCATACTGGTAAAAATAAAAACTGTGGAAATGGCCAATATTAACAATGATACTGAAAATAAAATTTTAAGTCTTTTTTCCATTATTCCACCACGATATGATCTGATTTTAACTAAATCAGGGCAGGAATACAGATAGGGATTAGGAATATTAACTGGACAAAACCCTGATTTCTTATAATTATTCTGGATTTATTAATACTTAAAGATTACCTTAATAAAATTTATGCAAATATATATAAAGTATTATTAAAATAATAGATTTATGGCCATCATCAGTATTTCATTAAATGACAAGCTTTTAGAAGAAATAGATGCATTAAAAGATGAAATGGGCTTTTCAGGTAGATCTGATGTTATTCGTGCTGCTGCAAGGATCTTAATTAATGAAAATAAAACTGAAGAGAATATTAAAGGAAAGGTCAATGCCCTACTATTTTTAATCCACAGCCAAAAAGTGGAAGGGGCAGTTACCACCATAAAACACGACTTCGAAGACATCATCAATACTCAAATTCACAGTCATTTAAAAGAAGAAAACTGTTTAGAGCTATTTATTTTAGAAGGCGAAGGGTCAAGAATAAAGGAGCTGGCCCAAAAGTTCCGCAACTGTGGGAAAATGGAGCACCTCAAATTAATCGTATTTTAGGTCTAAATACTTTTTCTACTTATTTGAATAATTTTATTTCAATTTATTTGCGGTTCGGTACTCGTGGGTAAAATCAGCGTCATATAATTTAGATGCCTTGAAGTCTCCTGGATCCAGCACTTTTCCCACCACAATAAGCGCCGTTTTAGTTATGCCTGATTCTTCTATTTTTTGAGCAATATTATCCAGATTCCCCCTAACTACATATTCATCCTTCCAGGAAGCTTTTTTAACCACCCCTACAGGAGTATGTGGGGGATAATGCTCTAATAAGTCCTTAACCACTTCTTGAATCAGGTGAACCCCTAAAAAAATGCACATGGTGGCCTGATGACGGGCTAAACTGGATATATGTTCTTTATCTGGTTTGGGGGTTCTCCCTTCGGGACGTGTGATAATAACCGTTTGTGAAATCTCAGGCAAGGTTAATTCTGCTTCTAAAGCAGCAGCTGTTGCAAATAATGAACTGACACCGGGTATTATTTCAAAAGATATTTTCATATTTTTTAATTCTCTAATCTGTTCCCCGATAGCGCCATAAATGGATGGATCTCCGGTATGGACCCGGGCCACATTAAGTCCTTTTTTAGTTTCTTTTTCCATTAAATCGATTATTTCTGCTAAATCCATGGATGCACTATTATATATACGGGCGGTTTTTTTAGAACAATTTAAAATCTCTTTATTAACCAGAGAACCTGCATATATGATAATATCTGCGGTTTTAATCACATTATAAGCTTTTATAGTTAAAAGTTCAGGGTCACCAGGACCCCCTCCAATGAAAACAACCTTTCCCTTCATTTTGATACCTTTTAAATTTTAGTTAACTTTACAGGCCCTGCTATTTTTTTTTAAAGATTTTATTCTTTTTGGCAGGACAATTTTTCTTCAACAATTTCTATAGCGCCGTAGGGACACTCTGGAATGCAGATTTCACAAACTCCACACTGGGCAGGGTTTATATCTACCTTTTCGTCATCTCTTAAGTTTATGGTATTATCTCCAGATAAAACATTGGGGCAAACTTCCCTACATAGGTGTTTACAATCTCCGCCACCCTGACAGACTTCCAAATCAACCACCGCGGATTTATAAGTGAATCCCAGGGCTCTTTTAAGGGCCTCTTTAGTTTTATACCCTGCTAAATGCATTATAGTATCTCCTGTGGCGGAATCTTTATTCATGGATGCTAAACAGGGATAATTATGGAATTTATTTCCGCCCTCAAATTCTGCTTCTTCAACCGGAACCCCTACCAGTTTTTTAGCAATAAAATCTGTAGATCCACAGGGTGCTCCTCTTTTCACCTTTATGGTTTTTATATATGCATCGGCTTCAATTTCCAGTTCAGGCTTACCAAATTTTTCCACAAATTGATCAATATATTTATCACCCGGGGCGGTGAGTGAACAGAAAGGTTTGGGGAATACTATGGTAGCTCCTTGAAGGGAATCTTTTATTTCCTGTTTTAAACCAGCAGGAATCTGTTGCGGGTGGTGAATAGGCATTATAACTGATTTAGCACCAGTTTTTGTAACTATAGGAGATATGAGTAAATTAATATCACCAAAAAGACCAACTGCTATAATTAAATCACATTCCGGGAGATTTTCAGGCATATATTCAGTTAAATCATCAATAAATTCTGGTAGATTATTTTGAAATTCTTCTAAACCTACAATGGAAGAGGACAAACCGCGGGTGGCTAGATGATTAACTATTCTAGATCCGTATTCTCCAGAACTAAGAATTAATACTCTCATATTTCTCTCTTCTTTTTTTATTCATTATATATAATTAACTTATTCTATCTGTTTTGCTATTTACGATAAAATAGATAATAGTAAGCTGCCATTAAAATCAGGGCCATTACCACACCAGTAATAGCCATCCTTTTATCTGATCCAAAAATAATAGGAATGGGCCCTATTAGAATAACTCCCCCTGTTTTAATTTCTGTGGATGATTCATTTGCCTGGGAATTATTGCTAGATGCTGACTGGAGTATAGTACCAATTATAATCAGGCTAATTCCTAATAGAACAACTAAAAAACCAGATAATATTAAAATATTTCCTTTTATCATATTTCTAACCTTTAAGATATTTAAATCCATATAATCCATTGTCCAATTAGAATATATAAGTCAACATGCCATTTCTTTATTAAAAAATAGTCATTTACTCCTTTTTTTAAGAGTATACTTTATTTTATTGCTGGAGTTTTCCCTTTCCAGAAATTCCATTTCCACCATTCCATCCAGTACTTCATCCAGATAATATAAATAACAGTTTTTTTCACTTTTATTGCAAATTTGAACCGAACAAGGGCATTTTAAATATTCCAGAATTTCTGATTTTTCCATTCCCTCCGGGGAATGACCCAAACAATCATAAATGGCCAGGCAGGATAGAATTTTATTTTTCTCTTTAAATTTCATATCTGACTTTTCCATACTTCCTTTAAGTTTTTTTGCCATTAATTCCGCTTCTTTTTCTTCCCCGGGAGGGATTATGGTTAATACCCTGATTTCTTCTGAGAGGTAGTACTGTCCCCGGCTAATATGAAAACTATCTTTTTTAAGGACCAGCCCCCCTAAATCTTCCACAAATTCCACAAACTCATCAAATTTATAAATTCCTCCTGAATAAACCCGGATTAGATACATTTTTAATCTTATCCCCTTATTTAAATTACATCTAAATTAATATCCTTATATTATGTTATGGTTTTAAGAACTAAAATTTTTTCCCATTGACATTTAATCTAATTTTCAGGTATGGGCCCTGACTTTTTTATACTATCCCATTTTTAATATAGAATTTACGTAATACTTTTTATACTATAAATAATATAATATAGTCATGGATGAAGAGGGACATCTCAGTGTGGAGTTCATTATCACCATTTTAGTCATGATTCTTATGGGAATGGGAATGGTGGATATCGTTTCTGAACGCATGGACCTGGCCTATGAAGCAGAAAAATTATCTGAAGCAAGGTTTCTAGCTGAAAAAGTGGCCAGTAACATTAACAAAGTTAATTCCGCCGGCAATGGTCATGAAATCAAAATAACCCTTCCAGAAAAAGTGGGTAAATCCAGTTATTTGTTATGGGTTAATTCATCTGGTGTATATGTGGAGCAAGGCGGAAGAAAAGGAAAGGCTGTTATTTATCCAGTAAACATATGGTTCAACGCTTCTTATGGCCCTGGCTACAGAATGATGCCTGGAAAGACTTACAGATTATTAAATAAAATGAATAATGGAAAAACAGTTATATACATTATTAATGTTAAATAGGCATTTTTATCCAGATGAATATATCCCTGGGAGAAATTGAATATGGTGTTATTAAATGATTTTAAAGGGCAATTGGCTATTGAATATATATTCTGGTTGGGTTTATCTTTTATAGTAATCCTTAGCATGGTTAACATGGCTATGGATTCAGATGAACTAAATATGGCAATCACTGCTGCCCGCAGTGGAGCTATTGAGGGAGCTAATATGAACAGTTTTGCAGTTTTTCCTGAAAAATCATTTTCTGAATATGAAAACCATAAAGAAAGGATAAATTTCCCTTCATCCATTCGCATATTAAAGATAGATGCAATTAATTGTGGGTTTAATAATAGCTACCAAAAAACTAAAATACAGCTTATAGCACATGTTTCTGCTCCAGGAATAATTCAGAAAACCTATAAAGATTCTTTAGGCAGTAGAATAAATTATTATATGAGAAGGAGTATCTCTAAAGTATTTAGAACTGAAAACATTACTAATAGTTTTCATAACCCTGCTTTTTCTCCAAAATATGTATTTACAACTGCAGATGTCAGGTGGGTTTGACACGTACATCACATTATTTAATATGTCCTTGTAATTAATTAATTCTGGTTCAATCATAAATAAATAGGGTGAATCCCAACATATTATATGGTAAATGAAATTATATTATAGTCAAAGATATATAAATAACATTATTAAACATCTCAATATAGTTGTCATGGGGGATCAAATGGACTATTCTATTTGTATGAGTATTTTAAGATGGACATATTATATAATTTGATGTACGTGTCAAACCCACATGAGATCTGCTGTTGTAAATACATATT
>JAHRFX010000110.1 GCA_019084405.1 Methanobacterium sp. | reverse complement strand
TTTCTGTATTCTTGAAAATTCTGTCAATTCTTTTTTTTTAATTGCAGAATTTGTCTTAAATGGTTTTTTAGTAGCTTCATATATTTTTTTCTTGTAATTTTTCATTGGATATTTGTTGTTTTTTAAATTCTTCTTTAATAAAATCTTCATTTATTTCATCAGTTTCTAATAATCCATATAAAATTTTTTGAATATATTTGACAGGTAATTTTTAAAAAATAAATTTTAATTATTTTTAATGCTAATGTTTTTATAAACTTGAAGCTAAGGTTAACTTTAAATTAACGATTGTTATATATAGTATTATAACAATAGTATATATTCCAAAATATGGCAAATTTGAGGAATTAAAATGAAATTTAAAACAAAATCTGTACATGCTGGCCGAAAGCCGGATCCTGTTACCGGGGCTATTTCAACCCCTATTTATCAGACTTCCACTTTCGTATTTGATGATTATAAAAAACCTAAAGAACATGATTATTCCCGGACCAGTAATCCTACCCGTAGTAGTCTGGAAAGTGCCTTGGCCATCTTAGAAGGAGGCCATAACGGCTTTGCTTTTTCCAGTGGAATGTCGGCTATCTCCACCACCCTCCATCTTTTAAAGGCAGGGGACCATGTAGTATCCTGTGATGATATATATGGGGGTACTTATCGTTTATTTGCAGAAATTCTCCCTAAATTTGGTATTGAATTTACTTTCCTGCGACTTGATGATGAAGATGCCTTGCAAGATGCCATTAAACCTAACACCAGAATGATTTGGGGTGAAACACCTTCCAATCCCCTCTTAAATATCACCGATCTGGAGATGATTTCCCGGGTGGCCCAGGAAAGTAACCAGGATATACTAACGGTGGCTGATAACACCTTTGCCACCCCTTATTTCCTAAAACCAATTGAATGGGGTATTGACCTGGTGATACACTCCACCACCAAATACCTTAATGGGCACAGTGATGTGATAGGAGGGACAGTAATAACCACTTCTCCTAAGCTATCAGAGGATATTCATTTCTTATTAAATGGACTGGGCACCAATGCTGCACCTTTTGATTCCTGGCTGATTTTGAGGGGTCTTAAAACACTGCCATTGCGAATGAAACAGCATGCTGCTGGTGCTCAGGCAGTGGCGGAATTTTTAGATGATCACTCCCGGACAGAAGAGGTATTCTATCCCGGACTTCCCTCCCATCCTGGCCATGATATTGCCCAAAGACAAATGAAAGGCTTTGGGGGAGTGGTATCTTTTAATTTAAAAAATGAGGTGAAACCATTCTTAAATAAACTGGAAATATTCTCCCTGGCAGAGTCATTAGGAGGGGCGGATTCACTGGTGGAGCATGCAGCCACCATGAGTCATGCTTCCATGACTCCCCTGGCACGTAAAAAAGCAGGTATAACTGATAAGCTAATCCGGCTTTCAATTGGTTTAGAAGACGAAGATGATTTAATTGAAGACCTTTCCCTGGCCCTGGGCTAAAGAGGTCCCATGTGTAAAAATTTACTAATATTTAAATTGTGAGGCCCTAGGGCCTTATTATCTTTTATTTATTCATTAACAACATGAAAATCTTTATATAACAATAGTCATATAACAATTGTTAATGAACATCCGGTCTTAAAGACGCTTAAAGGTACAAGGGACATTGCATGGAAGTTGAATTTCAGGATTCTATCCTAACTTTTAAAAAAAGTCTCACTGTTAAGGAACTTCTGGATAATCTCCAAATAAGCCCATTAACGGTGATAGTTAAAAAAAAACAAACAGATTGCCCTGGAAAACACCATATTAAATCCAGGGGATAAAATAAAAATTATCCCTGTAATTCATGGCGGCTAAATTAATTAAATCTTTTTGAGGAGATTAAATGGATTATGAATTAGTATTACTTAGATACGGGGAAATAGGTGTAAAAAGTCCCCCGGTAAGAAAAAGGTTTGAAAATAGACTTATCTATAATATTAAAGCCTCTCTGGATTGTAAAATCATAAATGATGGAGGTAGACTTTTATTATACACTGCTAATCTGAAAAAAGCACTCCAAAAAATACCTAAAATTTTCGGTATTGTGTCCTATTCTCCAGCAGTAGAAAGCACATCCCACAAAGAAGATATCAAAAAAACACTGCAAAATTATGTAAATCACCTGGTTGAAAAAAAGTTATTTTCAGGTGAAGATTCATTTGCTATCCGGGCTCGCAGAGTAGGTGAACATGATTTTACCAGCCAGGAAATAGCAGCCTACTGCGGATCTGTGGTATATGAAATAACCAGCTCCCCGGTGGATTTATCCCATCCTGATTTTGAAGTTTTTGTAGAAGTAAGAGGAGATAAGGCCTTTATCTACCATGAAAAATTACAGGGACCGGGAGGTTTACCTGTTGGTACCCAGGGAAAAGTCATATCCTTAGTATCTGGTGGTATAGATTCACCAGTGGCCACCTACTTCATGATGAAAAGGGGATGTGAGGTCACCATTTTAAATTTTAACAATGCACCATTTACTGAGCCTTCAGAGAAGGTTATAAAAATAGTTAAAAAATTAAAAGAATATGCTTCTGGCTCCCAATTAAAACTCTATCAGGTTAAATATGGACCATTCCTTAAAAAATGCCAGGAAGAAGCACCAGAAAGAATGACCTGTGTTCTATGCAAAAGTGGAATGTACCAGGTGGCAGGGATGCTGGCCAAAATTGAAGGAGCCCTGGCCATAGTTGATGGCAGTAGTTTAGGTCAGGTGGCTTCCCAGACACTTCCTAATATTCTGGCCACCAGATATTCTTCCACCCTCCCCTTACTCAGCCCTTTAATTGGCCTGGATAAACTGGAGATTTCAGCAATTGGTGAGAAAATAGGTACTTTTGAGATTTCCACCTTACCTGATAGTGGCTGTAAAGCAGTTCCCCGTTACCCAGAAACCAATGCTATTCTAGAAAAAGTCCTGGAAGTCCAGGAGGATATCGAAATGGAATCTTCACTCCGTGAGGTGTATTCCACCATTACCCGAATAGAAGTATAAATCCATCATCCCATTCATTTAAAATGAAAAAAAACATATTTGGAGGTAAAAAATAATGGCAATATTTTCCAGTGCATCTGAAAAAGATGTAACTAAGGCAATCGTCTCAGAATTTGCCGACGAATTAATAGAATACATTGAAAGTGATGTTATAATAGTAGGTGGAGGCCCCAGTGGTCTTTATGCTGCTAAAAAACTGGCTGAATCTGGAGTAAAAACCTTAATAATTGAAAGTAACAATTACCTGGGGGGAGGATTCTGGATTGGTGGATATTTGATGAACAAACTTACTGTCCGTGCCCCGGGAGAAAAAGTTTTAGATGAAATCGGAGTACCTTACACCCAATTTAAAGAGGGTCTTTATGTGGCAGATGGGCCGCATGCCTGTTCCAAGTTAATTGCCAGTGCCTGTGATGCTGGTGTTAAAATCATAAATATGACCAAATTTGATGATGTGGTTTTAAGAGATGGCCGGGTTTCAGGCATAGTTATGAACTGGACTCCTGTTTCGGCCCTTCCCCGGGCTATAACCTGTGTGGATCCGGTGGCCATAGAATCAAAACTGGTTATAGATGCCACTGGACACGACGCGGTAGTGGTTAATTCCTTAGAAGAGCGAGGTCTTTTGGAAACACCAGGATACCAGTCCATGTGGGTGGAAAAATCAGAAGATGCCATTGTGGAAAATACCCAGGAAGTATACCCGGGACTACTGGTTACTGGAATGGCAGTGGCTACTGCCTATGGCCAGCCCCGTATGGGACCCACCTTTGGAGGTATGCTCTTATCTGGAGAAAAAGTTGCCGAGGTAGCCCTGGATATTCTTAAAAATAAGAGTGATTTTAAAGCATCTAAAGATGCAGTTAAGGCCAGTAAATAATAAAATTATTTACTTATTTTTTTATTTTAATCTTATATCTGAATTTGTGATAATATGGGAAAGATAATCGCTGTCTGCTTATCTGCTACTAAGCAGACCAAAAAAAAGAATGTTAATTATGGTTTACTGGTGGATAATTATGGGCTTTTAAATGATGCCCATGCCTCCACCACCTACCACCGTCAGGTATCTTTACTCTCCCAGGAGAGCATTGATAAAATGAAAGAAAAGGGTCTGGAAGTTAAAGCCGGAGACTTTGCTGAGAATTTAACCACCCATCATATTGATTTAAGCACATTATCTATTGGGAATAGATTAAAAGTAGGTGCTACTGCTATACTGGAGGTTACTCAGAAGGGTAAAACATGTCACAATCCCTGTGCCATATATCATCAGGTGGGGGACTGCGTGATGCCCACTGAGGGAATATTTGCCCGGGTTATCAGGGGAGGTCAGGTAAAAAGTGGTGATGAAATAAAAGTCCTTTTAGATTAATCTTAATTTTAAATTACACTATATCCAAAAAATTTATATGAGGCCTTTCGTAAAATATAACAAATTCGCCATATACCGAACTAAATCCAGAATCAAGTGAAGATGTATTTTATTGAAAAACTTAATTTTAATACATCCTGATAAAAATAATAATTTAAATAGATAATTTAGAGTTATATCCAACTCCAAACTATTTTTCTTTTTGCTTCTTTTTATAATCCTCTATAGCCGCTTCCAGAGCATCAGCAGCTAAATTGGAACAATGCATTTTAACAGGAGGTAATCCCTCCAGGGCATCAGCTACATCGTCCCGGGTTATTTTCAGGGCTTCTTCTATAGTTTTTCCCATGGCCATTTCTGTAACCATACTGCTGGTGGCTATGGCGGCCCCGCAACCAAAGGTCTTGAATTTGATGTCTTCAATCACATTATCTTTAACCTTGATGTAGATGGTCATTAAATCCCCGCAGGTAGGGTTACCTACAGTTCCTTCACCATCCGCATCTGGTATTTCCCCTACATTACGGGGGTTGGAAAAATGGTCCATAACTTTTTCAGTATACATTTTTTTCACCATTTAAATTATTGATTCCACAGAGGAGATAAGTTTCTTAAAGTATTAACGGCCTCTTTTATGGATTTAATAGTATATTCAATATCTTCCGGGGTGTTTTCAGTACCCAGACTTAAACGTAGAGATCCATGGGCTTCCACTTTTTCCAGGCCTAAAGCCATGAGTACGTGGGATGGTTCCAGTTTCTTGGAAGAACAGGCTGAACCGGTGGATGCAGCAATACCCCTGGCATCCAGATGCAGAACCAGTGATTCTCCTTCAATCCCACTAAAACGGAAGTGGGCATTATTAGGTAGTCTTTTATCTGGATCACCATTGAGATATGATTCTTCCAGACCCCCTAATACTCCTTCTATAAGCTGGTTTCTAAGTTGGGTGGTATATTCCTGGTCTTTTTCCAGGTTTTTATAGGCTATTTCACAGGCCTTACCCAGACCCACAATTCCCGGTATGTTTTCAGTACCCGGCCGCAGTGCCCTTTCATGACCCCCGCCATGAATCAGGGGTTCTAAGAAAACACCTTTTTTTACATATAAGGCCCCTACTCCTTTAGGGCCATATAATTTATGGGCCGAAATGGATAATAAATCAATATTCAGTTTTTCCACATCCACTGGTATTTTACCCACGGTTTGCACTGCATCGGTATGGAATATGATCCCTTTTTCCCGGGCTATTTCACCAATCTCGGCTACAGGTTGGATGGTACCGATTTCATTATTAGCATGCATAATACTAATCAAAATGGTGTCTTCCCGGATGGCGGCTTTAACATCCTCTACCCTTACCAGGCCCTCTTCATAAACAGGGAGATAGGTTACTTCAAAGCCCTGTTTTTCCATATAGCGACAGGTTTCATCCACGGCCGGGTGTTCAATAGCACTGGTGATGATGTGTTTACCCTTAGCTTTCCATTTATAAGCGATCCCCTTAATGGCCATATTATCTGATTCAGTCCCGCCACTGGTGAATATTATTTCCTGGGGACTGGCACCTATAAGTACTGCTACATTTTCCCGGGCAGCTTCCATAGCCTGCCGGGCGGTTCTACCCAGTGAATAAATGGTAGATGCATTACCAAATTCCTGGGAAAAGAAGGGTTTCATTGCTTTTAAAACTTCTGGATTTACCGGTGAAGTTGCAGAGTGATCCAAGTAAATCATTTAATTTACCTCCATTTAAACATGAATTTCAATTACAATTGTTATAAGATAATAATATTTAATAAAATATATAGTCCTGCTGAATTATATTTTTTTTTTTTTAAATAATTTAAGCACCCTTTAATATTTAGTTATCAGGGTACTGATCTGATCGGTGGTTATTATGCCCTTAATTTTATTTTCTGAGTCCACCACCGGGAGGGATGATATATTATGTTCTTTCATCTTTTCTGCAGCTTTTTCTATAGGTTCATCTGGAAAAGAAACCACCACCTCCCGGGTCATAATCTGTTCCAGGGTGCTGCATTTTAAGGCCACAGATTTAGATATATCCCAGGCAGTAACAATTCCTATTAATTTTTTTTGATAATCAACTACCGGTAAATGAGTCACCTTACAATCCATCATGAGATTGGCTGCGTTTTCAATAGTAGTATTTTCATGAATGAGAGCTATTTCATGGGCCATTACATCCTGTACCAGGGTGTCGCTTAAGAAATTCCCAATGATATAGTTGAGCTGGCCGGCTTCCAGTAGAAAGGCATCATGACCATAGGGTGATTTAATTTCGGTGTAGTTTACCTCCACTTCATTACTACTTAAGGCCATGACTATTTCTTTGGATTCTTCAGGAGTATACAGCCAGTCAGAATCCACGGATATAATCAGAAACTTGGATTTCACTTTTTTTAAACCTTCCACTAAAGATTCATTACTCTTAAGGTCAAAATAATCCACGGCCCGGGTAAGGTAAAGGTAGGAGTTGGCATCAAATCTCTTTACAAATGATTCACCCTGGTAGTGAAGGTAACTTTCCACTTCAAATTCCAGGTCTAAATCAAAACTGTACTCTTCTTTATCCTGCAATCTGCGACCAAATTTATCTAACATGGATTCTGAAGAAAGGTAAGTTATATGTCCAATCATACGGGCCAGACTAAGGCCTTTTTTAGGGGGGTTTTTATGATAATAGGATCCATTATCCCAGTCGGGATCAGAGATAATGGCCCTTCTTCCCACTTCATTAAATGCAATTTGTTGTGGTGAAGAATGGGCTGCAGTGGCAATAGGTATGGCCATTCGAACCATATCTGGATAGGAAACTGCCCATTGGAGTACCTGCATCCCTCCCATTGATCCTCCGATAACTGCGAAAATCTTTTCTATTTCCATAGAATCTATAAGGGCTTTTTGAGCATTAACCATGTCTTTAATGGTGATTATAGGAAAATCCAACCCATATTCTTTTCCAGTTTCAGGATTTATAGAGGCGGGGCCGGTGGAACCCTTACATCCTCCCAGTACATTGGAGCATATGAGGAAATATTTCTCAGTATCCAGACATTTACCAGGACCCACAATGATATCCCACCATCCCGGTTTAGGATGGCCTTCATGCCATCCCGCCACATGGGCATCTCCGGTGAGGGCATGGCAAAGTAGTATGGCATTATTTTTTTCCTTATTTAACTTACCATAGGTTTCATAGGCCAGTGTCACTTTCGATAGTGATTCTCCACCTTCTAAATTTAGAGACCCTTCTATCTGGAAGTATTTAGTCTCTACCAGTCCTACTGATTCTTTTTTCATTTTTTATCACAATAGTTATATTTCTTGATGCTAATAACTTATAAATCTATTTAGATTCTCATCCTTAAATCTTATTTAAGGCCTGGTTGATATCGGCAATTATATCCTCTACATTTTCCAGTCCAATGGATAACCTTACAAAGTCCGGGGTTACACCGGTGTTTTTCTGTTCTTCCGAAGTTAACTGCTGGTGAGTGGTGGAAGCAGGATGAATAACCAAACTCTTGGCATCCCCTATATTGGCCAGATGGGAGAGTAACTCCACACTTTCTATGAATTTCTTTCCGGCTTCCAGGCCGCCTTTAATACCAAATCCTATAATGGCACCGTATCCACCTTTCAGGTATTTTGAAGCCAGTTTGTGGGCAGGGTCATCATCAAATCCAGGATAGGTGACCCAGTTTACTGCAGGGTGATTTTTCAAGAACTTAGCCACTTCAAATGCATTTTCAGAGTGTTTTTGAACCCTTAAATCCAGTGTTTCCAGGCCCTGCAAAAAAAGGAAACTGTTAAATGGACTTAAAGCGGCACCCATGTCCCTTAGTAGTCTTACCCTGGCCCGAATGGTGTAAGCAATGTTTCCCATTCCAGGGAAGTCTCCAAAGGTTTCCCAGTATTTTAATCCATGATAGCTGGGATCGGGATTAGTAAATCCTGGAAATTTACCATTTCCCCAGTTAAAATTACCAGAATCGACTATTACTCCACCAATAGAGGTACCATGTCCTCCGATAAATTTAGTGGCAGATAATACAGTTATATCGGCACCATGTTCAATAGGCCGCACCAGTCCTACTCCGGTGGTATTATCCACCACCAGGGGTATTTCTGCCTCATGGGCTATTTCAGCAATGGCCCGGTAATCTGGAACATCAAGTTTAGGATTACCAATGGATTCAGCGAATATGGCCCTGGTTTTAGGGGTTATGGCATTTTTAAATGCTTCTAAATCAGTAGAATCCACAAAATTTACTTTTCTACCCAGTTCCGGGAAGGTGTAATTAAATAATTGGTAGGTACCACCATAGAGGTTGTTGGCAGATACTATCTCATCCCCAGGTAGACTGAGATTTAAAAGGGCATAGGTATTGGCGGCCTGTCCAGAGGAAACTGCTAAAGCAGAAGTTCCACCTTCAATAGCAGCCATCCTTTTTTCAAAAACATCAGTGGTAGGATTCATCATCCGGGTATATATATTCCCAAATTTTTTAAGGGCAAATAAATCCGCGGCATGATCAGTATCTTCAAAAACATAGGAAGATGTTTGATAGATTGGTACTGCCCGGGAGCCGGTGCTAGGGTCTGGTTCTTCCTGACCTACATGCAGGCCCAGGGTACTTAATCCGTATTCTTTTTTTTCCTGGTTCGTCATTTTTTTCTACTCCTTATAATTATATTTGCAAGGGCCACCTTCAAGCCTTCTATTATAGACCGGATATTCTAATAATAATTTTTTTTATAATGATATCTATAATATTCAGGGGGACATATCATTATTATAACAATTGTTATAATTATTTATTAATAAATGTTTTGTTAATTTAAGTTTTATTCCGCAATAGTACTAATCATATAAAACACATCTTATTCAATTATATGTCAATTTACTGCTTAAAATAAATTTTTAAGTATTATGCAGTATAAATCCTGCCTGGTTACTACTGTTATTAAAAAAGTAAAATTGAACTAAAAAAATAGCCTTTTATTTTATCGGATCTGGACATGGATACTAAAAAGTACAGAAAAATATTTATATAACAATCGTTAATTATGCACTATAAAATAAATACCTTGAGATAGAAATAATACTATGGTATCTATTTAATTACTGCTGCCAAGATGACCGAGAGGCGAGGTGCGTGGCTGCAAACCACGATACTTGGGTTCAAATCCCAATCTTGGCCTAACTTTTTTAAACTGATTTTATAAATTTAATTCAGGTAATAGTATGAATATTTACAACACCATGACTCAGGAAAAAGAACCATTTAAAGCCCGGCATCCGGTACGAGTTAAACTTTTTGTTTGCGGGCCAACGGTTTATGATGATGCCCATATCGGCCATGCCCGTACTTACATTTCCTTTGACATGGTAAAGCGTTACCTGGAATATAAGGGCTATAGTGTTTTCTATCTGCAAAACATCACCGATATTGATGATAAAATCATAGTAAGGGCTGAAGAATTAGGGGTGGATCCTGAAAAATTGGCCCGGAAATTCGAAAAAAGATACCAGGAAGACATGGAAAAATTAGGAGTAAGTGGAGTTAACTTCCATGCCCGGGCCACCGAACACCTGGATAAAATAATAACTCAGATTCAAACCCTCCTGGATAAAGGATTTGCCTATGAGACCCAAAAAGGGGTATACTTTGATGAGTCCCAATTCCCAGAATATGGAAAACTCTCCCGGAGAAAATTAGAGGATCTTAATGTGCACCGCATACAACAGGATGAGCATAAAAAAAATCCAGGTGACTTTGCCTTATGGAAAAAAAGAGACCATAAACCTTTATGGGATTCACCCTGGGGCCCAGGAAGACCAGGCTGGCATATAGAAGACACAGCCATAACCGAAGAATACTTCGGACCCCAGTATGATATCCATGGCGGAGGACTGGATTTAATATTCCCTCATCACGAGGCGGAAATTGCCCAGATGGAATCTGCTTCTGGAAAAAGTCCCATGGTTAATTTCTGGATGCATACCGGGTTTTTAAATGTATCTGGAGAGAAAATGTCCAAGTCACTGGGGAACTTCATCACCATCAGGGATCTATTAGAAAACTACCCGGGGGAAGTATTCCGATTCTTTGTATTATCCACTCACTATCGCAGCCCTATAGATTTCTCCCTTAAAGCCCTGGAACAATCCACTAAAAGCCTGGAGCGCATAAAAACCATGGTGGTAAAACTCCAAAAACTAAGCTTAAAGGCACCTTTAGAGGGACCTGATGATGTTATGTTCCAGGATATTTTAAATGAATACCAGGAAGAGTTTTTCCAGCACATGGATAATGACTTCAATACTCCCCAGGCCCTGGCTGCAGTATTCAATTTAATTCGTCAATTGAATAAATCCCTGGAAAATAAAAATCCATCCCAGAAGACTTTAAATAAAATTTTAAGATTTTTTAATGACTTTGCAGAAATAATGGGATTCCAATTTAAACAGATCTTTACAACTCCGGTCACTAACCCGGATGATTTGCTGGAAATAATTCTTGATATCCGTGAAAAACTACGGCAGAAAAAAGAATGGGAATTATCTGATGAAATTAGAAGCAGATTAAATAATCTGGATATTGAGATTCAGGATTAATTATAAAATTAAATTTTTTTATAAATTTATCTAAAGTTCAAGCTCAAACATTAAATTTATATATAACTATAGTTATATAACAATAGTTAATAATATTTGTATTAAGGATTGATAAGTGGTTAAATGATTCAAAACACTATAATTATTGGTAGCGGTGCTGGTGGAGCAACTATAGCGCGTGAATTATCCTTAAAAAAACATAAAATTAAATTACTGGATAAAGGCCCCCTATATCAGCAGGGTAGTGCAGCTGAATACTTAAAGTTAAAAAAAGTGTCCAGTATAGATAAAAGCGGACTTCCCACTGGCAAAGAAATTAATAACTTGAATTTGAATGAAGATAATCGATTTAGTTTACAATTAATGTATAGCGAAGGATTAGGGGGCACCACAACAATTTCCCTGGCCAATGCTTGCTATGCTTGCAGCAGTTGTTATACTGATTCAACCACCACCCAGTTTCAACTGCAAAATCTAGAACTCTATAACGAGTTCTTAGAAGCCAGTAAAGAGATGAAGGTAAACCCTCTACCTTTCGACTTTAGAGGCCCCACCACTCAGAAAATGGTGGAAGCTGCTGAAAACCTCGATTTTTACATGGAAGCCATGCCCAAGTTCATTGATTTTGACCTCTGCAATAAATGTGGAAACTGCTTATACAATTGTAAACCAGGGGCTAAATGGGATGCCCGAGACTATGTGGCTCAAGCCCAGAAAAAAGGTGCCGAACTAATAACTGATTTTCAGGTAAAGCGAATATTAAACTGCCAGGGAAAGGTCACCGGGGTGGAAGGAATCTACAAAGGCGAAAAAAAAGTTTTAAATTCATCCCAGGTAGTACTATCTGCCGGGGCTTTAAACACTCCTTTCATACTACGTAACTCCGGAATAACTGAAGGTGTAGGGGAGGAATTTTTCTGTGATTTATTCATTACCGTAGGAGCTTATTTAAAAGACGCCCAACTGAACCAGGAAATACCCATGGGTGTTAAATCTGAATTCGGTCCCTATTTTATATCACCCCATTACTCAGCAGCCCTACCCCCCTTAATCCAGGAAAAATATAAAAACCTGAAAAAAGACATCAAAGTCACACCAGATGATGTGGTAGGAATTATGATCAAAATTGCTGATGAATCCCGGGGATTCATGGATAAAAACGGCGATATTCATAAGGATATAACTTCCCGGGATAGGAAACTATTCCAGGAGGGAATTAAAAAAGCCACAGATTTATTAATTGAAATGAGTGCTGACCCGGAATCAGTTGTTTTATCTCCTGTAAGGGGAGCCCACCCCGGGGGAACCGCCCCTATGGGCAAGGTGGTTAATCAGGATATGCAGACCTCCCTGGAGGGACTATATGTAGTTGATGCCAGTATTATACCCCGGGCACCAGGCCGACCTCCGATTTTAACCATAGTGGCTCTGGCCAAAAAACTGGCTCAAATAATGGGATAGTACCACTACAATATTATTTATCATTAAGAGGGAAAATCATGCTTAAAAGATACTCCAGACAGGTTATTTTATCAAACATAGGGGAAGAAGGCCAAAAAAGACTCATAAACAGTAAAGTGGTTATAGTGGGTTGTGGTGCTCTGGGCACTGTTGCCGCCAATAATCTGGCCCGGGCAGGGGTAGGAAATATAACCATTATTGACCGGGATTTTGTGGAGTTAAGTAACCTGCAAAGACAAATGCTATTTTTTGAAGAGGATGTGGGAGAACCTAAGGCCTTATCTGCTGCTAAAAGGCTGGAGGCCATAAATTCAGATATCCATATCCACCCGGTGGTGGCTGATTTAAATCATACCAATATAAATGAATTATTAGTGGATGCTGATGTAGTACTGGATGCCACAGATAATATCCAGACCCGGATGTTAATCAATGATTTTTGCACCATCCATAAAATACCCTGGATTTACACCGGTGCTATTGGCACCTCTGGAATGATAATGAATATATTACCCTCGGGTCCCTGCCTGAAGTGCCTCTATCCCCATATACCCAGTCCGGGTGCTTTACCAACCTGTGATACCATGGGGGTTTTAAATACCGCCACAGCCATAATGGGTTCTATGGAGAGCACCCAAGCTTTAAAAATTCTCTTAGGTGAGACGGGTTCTGATACTGACGGTACTCTGGTGGTTTATGACGCCTGGAATAATACTATTGACCACATAGTGGTTAAAAAGGTGGAAGACTGTAGTTGCTGTGGGGAAGGTGAATATGAATTTTTAAATGCCGAAGATAAGGAAGTTCTAACCTCTTTGTGTGGTAGAAATGCCATACAGATTACCCCGGCCCGTCCACAAAAATTAAACCTGAGAGACCTGGCATCCCAACTGGAAAAATTAGGAGAAGTTAAAGCATCAGATTTTCTGGTTTTATTTAAAATAGATGACTATGAAATTTCCATCTTCCGGGATGCAAGGGCCATAATCAAGGGAACCAGTGATGGAAATATAGCCAAATCGTTATATGCCCGCTACATCGGGACCTGATTTTTTTTTTTAAAAAAAGCAAATTTTACTAAATTAAGATTAATAGTTTGATTAAGCACAAAGTATATTAATTATGACCTAGTCTATAATGATTTACTATAACTTTGATTATTAAATCATGTCGTATAGAGGTCCCTTTTAAATGATAAAAAAAGACCATAAAAATGATACTGATTCTCTTTTAGAAGTTGTTATAAAAGATTACAGGGCATATCCTGAAATGGGAATTAAGCGCTGTTTACAGTGCGGGTTATGTACCTCCAATTGCCCTGCTGCACGTCACAGTGACTATGATCCCCGGGAAATGGTTAAGATGGTCCGGGATAATAATCCAGAAATTATGGATAACCCGGATATATGGAACTGCTTTTACTGCTATACCTGTGGAAGTAATTGCCCGGCCAATAACAGTCCCTGTATTGTAAACCAGATTTTAAGACAAAAAATTCTACTAAAAGGGGAAAAAAATACCAGAATATATAAATTTCTGACTTATGGTTACAGTTACATGGACTTTGGGGTAGGTTCCATTCCCAGTGACTTTTTCGATGCCCTGGTAGCGGATTTCGGTCAGATGTACGTGGAACTCAAAATCAATCTGGAGGACATCCGTCATGATTTAGGATTAGAGGACTATAATCTTAAAGGAAAGGCATTAAATGAAGTAAAAAGTATTCTTAAGTCTTCTGGATTCACTAATAGATTAAAAAAATTCAAAGAATGCCATGAATCCTGATTTCAATATTATCTATTATTCCTAATTTATTTTTTTTTATACTATTAACAACACTAATAATTAAATTCAAGAAATTTATTTAAAAAAACTGAGTAAGGATTTAGATGAAAAAAATTCCCTATGAAAATATTCTTTTATTTAAAAGCTGCCTGGTAAATGTGGAATACCCGGGAGTAGAGTCATCCACCAGGTACATTTTTGATAAACTGGGAGTGGAGTACCGGGTTGACCCTGATCAATCCTGCTGCACCGGTCTGGGATACTATTATGATCTTTTTGACCAGTTATCCACCACCGCCCTGGCTGTCCGGAATTTCTATCTGGCCCGCCGCAGTGGTCATGAGAACATCACCACCCTGTGCTCCACCTGCTATGCTATTATGAAAAAAACCATAAAATTATTAAATTCCAATGAAAATGCCCGCCAGGAAGTTAATGATATTTTAAAAAAAGCAGGCCTATCCCACATGCAGTACCAGGCCGGCGATCTTAGCAGTGAGAATAACATATTCCATGTGGTGGAAGTATTTTATTCCCTGAAAGAACAAATTGCCAAAAAAATCAAAGTGGACTTATCCGGTATTAGAATAGCCAGCCACCATGCCTGTCATTATTGTAAGGTTTATCCTGAAGATTCCATAACCCCTTTCCGTAACCCCATGGTGCTGGATGAATTAGCAAGCAGTTGCGGGGCCCAGGTGGTGGACTGGTATGACTTTAAAAAAGCCACCTGCGGGGCAGGTTTTAGTCAGAGATTTGCCAACCGGGATCTATCACTATCTGCCACTTCAGATAAGCTACTGGCCCTGGAAGGTGAAACTGACATATTGTTACATATGTGTCCCAACTGTCAGATGCAACTGGACCGCTATCAGCCAGTACTGGAAAAAGAACTGGGAAGAAAACTGAATCTGGTTCATTTAAATATTGCCCAGTTATCAGCCCTGGCCATGGGGGCTGACCCGTATAAAATAGCCGGGATACAAACCCATTCTGTTCCGGTAGAGGGACTTCTGGATAAAATAAAGGTTCACACTAATCTTGAATAAAAAATTTCAAAATCTGATTATAATGAGCACTACCCAATCAAAATTGGAAAAAAACCATCCTCTTAGCAAGGACCAGGAAGATACTAGAAATCCAGAAAAAGTAGGGGTTTTCCTTTGTCGATGCGGAGGAAATATATCCCATACCGTGGATATGGCCAAATTAAAGGATAGTATCCAGGCTGAATTTGTAGGGGAATTTGAAAACCTGTGCTCCCTTGACTGCCGGCGTCATATCCGGGAAGAAATAATTGAAAGAGATCTGGACCGGGTGGTTATTGCGGCCTGTTCACCTATCACCCATCTTAAAACTTTTCAAAACTATGCGGACTTATTAAACCCTTACATGGTGGAGATGGTTAATATCCGGGAACAATGTTCCTGGGTACACTCAGATTCAGAAAAAGCCACCAAAAAAGCCATAGAATTAACTCAAGCCGGGGTGGAAAAGGTTAAAAAGGCCCTGGCATTGGATAAGATAATACGTCAAACAGAAAAAAGTGCCGCTGTATTTGGTGGGGGTATCTCCGGGATAACCGCTGCCTTATCCCTGGCCAACCAGGGAGTTAAAACCTGCATAATTGAAAAAAATCCCACCATTGGGGGTAACATGGTAAAAATAGGCAAAGTTTTCTCTCCGGAAAAATTAGCTGAGGAGTGTTCCCTTTGTATTTTAAACCCCATTATTAATGAGGTAATAAACCATAAAAATATCAGAATTTTAACTAAAACCAACCTTTTACGTGCCGGAAGACGTTCCACCCATTTTAAAATTATTTTAGAAAAAGAAACAGGTTTTGTCCATGAGGATTTATGCATTGCTTGTGGTCGTTGTGTGGAAGTTTGTCCCGTGGATGTTCCTGATGAATGGAACCAGAAGATGACCACCCGTAAGGCTATCTATAAACCATTTTCCCAGGCAGTACCAGATGTGTATACCATTGACCTGGAAAATTGTATCCGTTGTGGTAAATGTGAGAAAGTATGTACCATGGGGGCCATTAATTTTAATTTAAAATCAGAGGTCATACCCTTAAAAGCAGGTAATGTTATAATTGCCACAGGACATGAAAGCTTTGATTTGAATAAAAGGCCGGAATATGGTTACCACCGTTTTGTGGATGTGATATCCCAGATGGACCTGGCCCGTATACTGGGGGTTAATGGACCTACCCAGGGGGAACTTTTAAAAATCTCTGATGGAAAAAGGCCAGATAGAGTGGTGATGGTACAGTGCACTGGTTCCCGGGATGAAAAAGATGATGGTAAAAGATACTGCTCTAAGGTATGTTGTATGGTTGCCTTAAAACATGCCAGCATCATCAGGGAGCGGTTTCCTGAAACAGAAGTGGTGATATGTTACACTGATATGCGGACGGTGGGAATGTATGAAAATTACCTCCGCTATGTACAGGATAAAGGCATAAAACTCATAAGAGGCCGACCAGGGGAAGTATCTAAAAAAGATGATAAACTGTTGGTGCGGGTTGAAGATACCCTGGAGAGGAAACCACTGGAAATTGAAACAGATATGGTGGTGCTTTCTGAGGCCATAGAACCCTCTCCTAGTACCATGAGGATTGCCCAGAAATTTAATGTGGGACTCAGCCAGGATCTCTTTATCAAGGAGAAACACTCCAAAATAAAACCAGTTAATACAGATATGGAACGGGTTTTTGTATGTGGAACGGCCCAGGGACCTAAAGATATAACTGATAGTGTATCCCAGGCTAATGCAGCAGCTGCTAAAGTTTCAGAACAAATAAAAAACGGGACTGAAGCAGAACCACCAGTAGCAGTTATTAAAACTTCTCGATGTAATCTCTGTGGTAAGTGTATGGATATATGTGGATTCAAAGCAGTTTACCGTGATGAAGAGAATATGGCGGTGGATCCTATGGCCTGCCGGGGTTGCGGAGCCTGTGCCGGGTTATGTCCACAGGAAGCCATCGAAATTAAGGGTATAAATGACCTGGAACTCTATGCTCAAATTAAAGGGCTTTTAAGTGATAAAAAAGAGAAAGAAATACGGATACTGGCATTTCTGGATAATGTGGGTTATACTGCAGCAGATACCATAGGAAATAACCGTTTATGCTACCCGGAAGCCATACGCATCATTAAAATACCGTCCATAAACCGGATTATGCCCCATCACCTGATGTATGCCTTTGAACACGGGGCAGATGGAGTACTAATGGCAGAATATCCTGATGAGTGTATGCTGGAGGCCCATAAAGCCAAGATAAAAGAATTGAATGAGTCAGTTAAAAATCAAGGAATACCTTCTGATAGATTACGATTTTATAAAGCCTATGCTCCTCACTACAGGGGATTAGCCCAACAATTTACACGATTTTTTGAGGATATAGCTGCTTCTAATTAGGTTCTTAAACAATCTGTGGAAGCTTAAAATAGGAAATTATGTAAAAAAGTAAACTTAAACTCAGTTTCTTAAATTCTAAAATAGAGGGTAAGTAGCCTAAATATAATGATTACGTTCAGGATGAAGTTTATCAATTATCTTAGTATAAAATATATCTTTCTTTTTTATTTTATTGTCTAAATAGCCCTGTTTTTCTAATTCAGATATAAATTTGATGGTAGATTCAACATATTCTAAGGGTAAACTGGCACAATAACCTGGAGAAATATTAAAGGTATTTAATACAAAATTTATATCCTTAATACCCCATTCTTTACTTACAATTTCTGCAGCAGGAAGAGGATTATTTTTAATAAAATTACACATATTTTCATGAATAATTAAAAAATCTTTTATAATTTCTGGATTTTGATCTATTATCTCTTCAGAAGACACTATTCCATAGCTGGGATTCCAGGGCCATAAAAGATGGGGAGGTATGATAATCTGAGTTTCATTACTTGCAGCTACAGCCAGAGCTGGTGTTCCCACTCCGGCTTCTATTGCTCCATCTTGCAGTGCACTGGCTATGAAATCTGCCCAGGAATAGTTTTTTATTTTAATGTCAGTGTTTGCTGTTATTTTTCTTAAAATAACATCATGTATACTGCCTCTAGAAGGTACTCCAATTGTTTTTCCTTCAAATTGTGATATCAAACTATCAATATCTGTTGAATTCGTATAGGAATTAAATTCCTCAGTAGCTACTAAAACCGTACCTTCTATATGCCCCCCAGCCACGCATTTTATTTCCATCCCTCTGGATAAACCTATCATAACTGGAGGAAGCCCCACATATCCTAGATCAATTTCACCTGATGAAAAAGCTTCTACCATGGCAGGACCAGTGGAAAATAGCTTCCATTCCAGGGGCTCCCCCTGAATTTTCGGCTGCATACTTTTTATTTGGAAGGAGGTATGATACAGTGTGGATAGGTATCCAATTTTCAACCTAACCACCAGCTATGGTTTGGAAAATTACTACTTCATCACTATTTTTTAAAGTATATGTGTAAAAGTCTTCCGAAGCAGGACTTTCTCCATTAATAAGGATTTTTATATAATCTTTTATTTTTCCATTATCATCTGTTATGGTTTTTTTAAAATTTTCATATTTTTGATCAAGGAGATTTAAAATATCTCCTAAAGTTCCTTCGAATGCTAAATCTAATTCTTTTTCTTGTGTTATTTCTCTTATAATACCCATAAACTTTACTTTAGTCAAAAAAATCACCTTTTTTTTGAAAAATTGTATTAAATTATAATGTGGTATTTAAATACTAGTATAACAATTGTAATATAACTATTGTTAAGTGATATATAATTTTTGAATTAAAACCTTAAATTTAAGTAAAAATTTAGTTCAGGGTGAATTTATTCCATTCAAAGATTATTTATTCTAACAACAGTTAATAATAAATGGTGATTATGATGGTACTAACCAAAGAAATGATGGAAGCAATAGACAAAAACCTGGTATTTGTGGCCACAGTAAGTAAAGAAGGGGTTCCCAATGTGGTGCCTATTGGATTTGCTAGACCTTTAGACGAAAATACAATACTTATTGCCGATAATTACATGAATAAAACCATTAAAAATTTAGAGAACAACCATAAACTCTCTTTGATAGTGCAGGATCCCAAGTCTCTTCCTTTTCAATTTAAAGGAACAGTGGAAATTTTTAAATCAGGGGAATATTTTGATCAGGTGGTGGACTGGGCCCAGAATGTGATGAGTGAACTGGAACCTAAATCAGCTATTCTCTTTACAGTGGAAGATATTTATTCAGTTAAACCTGGACCTGAAACAGGAAAAAAAATAGCATAAAAAAATATTTAATATTTCCTTTTTAATTAATAAGTGATAAAATGACCCTCCGAGTAGCCGTGGCCAGTAGTGATGGAAAATTTGTTAACCAGCACTTTGGAAAGGCCACCAAGTTTTTAATATTTGATATTGAAGCAGAAGGGAAATTTGAATTTATAGAAGTAAGGGAAACATCTCCCAGTTGTGTGAATTACCAGCAGCATGATGAAGATGAGTTAGTTGATACCGTGGATCTACTCAAAGATTCTAAGGTAGTAGTGGTAAGTCAGATTGGGCCGGGAGCTTCACAAAGAGTCTTTGATGCCAATATGATACCCATTATGTATCCGGTGTTTATTGAAGAGGCTTTAAATGAGATTAGTCAAAACCTGGATAAGTTCGAATAATTTTTTTAATTGAAAAAATATAACAGCCGTTAAGTTTAAATATAACAATTGTTATAAAGTATGTTACTTGAGCACCACAGTAAGTGTATCATTCAAAAAATATAACAGGCGTTAAGTTTAAATATAACAATTGTTATACAGTGATTATACTCATAATCCTCAAGCCATATGAGTGGTGTAGGAGTATATTTTTGAAATATAGTTGGTGAATAAAAAAATTATAAAATACAATATAACACCTGTTATAATAATTCTATAACAGCCGTTATAAATAATAAAAGGAGAAAAAGAATGCAACCTAAACCATACGATCCAGATCATAAAATCGATCTGGATAAAAATACCTGCCCTAACCGGGAACAGCGAGCAAATGGTACCAATGTGTACTATGGAAAAGCCACCCAACTAATTGAAGATGCTAAAGCAGGGAAAACTAAATGTTTTGATAGGGAACTGCAACAAACTTCTGGATGTGTTTTAAACTTTTATTTAACTGTAAGGGTATCCACCATCCGGGATGCTGCTATTATATATCATGGCCCCTTAGGTTGTTCATCTTCATCTCTTGGATACAGGGAAATCTTCAGATCAGTACCCCCGGAACTGGGACGACCCCAAAACTTTGAACTAAACTGGATAACCACCAACCTGCAACAAAGCGACGTGGTTTATGGTGCCAGCCAAAAACTCAAAAATGCAGTATTAGAAGCTCAGAAAAGGTATGACCCTAAAGCCATATTCATTCTAACCACCTGTACCTCAGGGGTTATTGGAGAAGACATTGAAGGAGCAGTTAATGAGATCCAGCCAGAAGTTAAAGCAAAAATTGTCCCGGTGCATTGTGAAGGAGTTCGTTCCCGACTGGTACAAACCGGTTATGATGCCTTCTGGCATGGTGTTTTAAAATACCTGGTGAAAAAACCAGAAAAAATACAAAAAGACCTGGTAAATGTGGCCAGTATGCTCTCCTACACCTGGCAGGACCGTTTGGAAATCAAAAGACTCCTGGGAAAAGTGGGTCTGCGGGTGAATTTCATACCAGAATTTGCCTCAGTAAACCAACTGGAAGAGCTCTCTGAAGCAGCGGTAACTGCACCCCTATGTCCCACTTATACCGATTACCTTTCCCGGGGATTGAAACAAGAATTTGATGTTCCTTACTTCCTTTACCCCTCACCGGTAGGTATTAAAAATACCGAAGCGTGGCTGCGCCAGATTGGTAAGTACACTGGTAAAGAAGAGGAAATAGAGGCTCTTATAAAAGAAGAAAATAAAATTTGGGCTCCTAAATTAAAATCAATCCGGGAAAGACTTTTAAATTACAGGGGTGATGGTAAAAGATTGGAAGTTCTGGGTTCTCTTGGTCAGGGCAGACTATTATCTCAGATACCTTACTTTGACGAGTTGGGTTTGAGTTCTTCTGCGGGTTTACCCCAGGACTTTGATAATCTCATCCTGGAGGATATTGAAAACATGGTGGAAGATATTGGAGACTTTGATATTCTGGTGAGCACCTTCCAGGCAGCTGAACAGGGACACATAACCCGGAATAGAGACCCGGATATTACCCTAACCTGCCCTTTCCAGGGTGGAGCCTATAAACGTGAAAAATCAGTTACCCGATTACATGCTCTTAGAGGTGACCCTGATCCCTGGAGTACCCAGAGTGGATATGCCGGGGCCATTGCCTTTGGTGAATTCATTCTCCAGTCACTGGAAAACAAGGCCTTTGAAAATACCATGAAGGAAAAAACTGCTGATAGTTACAAAGATTCCTGGTATGAACAGCCGAACCCTTTAAAATATGTTGATAGGGAGTCATCAAAATGAGTTTCAATGATAATGGCGGAGTAAAAAATAAAAATAATCAAAAAGAAGAATTTACATCCCATGAATTAGGAAAAGAACATGTTGAAGCACCTAAATATTCCTGCGCCCTGGGAGGGGCGTATGGAACTGCCTTAGGAGTTTATGGACTGGTACCATTACTACATGCTGGATTAGGGTGTGGTTTGGGGCAACTTTTTGGTCAGTTATATGCCGGAGGACAAAATGCAGGAGGACCGGTAGGTGGAACCAGTACTGCCACCACCGGTCTGGTGGAAGAACATGTTATTTTCGGTGGAGAAGACAAGCTCCGGAAATTAATCAATGCCTCCAGTGAGGTCTATGAAGGTGATGGATTTGTGGTTATCTCTGGTTGTATCCCTGCTCTTATTGGAGATGATGTGGATGCCGTTATAAGAGAATATAAAAATGACATTCCCCTCTTCCATATCAATGCCCCGGGTTTTAATGGGAATTCCTATGAAGGTTATGAGCTTTTCTTTGAAGCTTTAATTGATCAGATTTTAACCCCCCTTCCCACCCAAAAAGGAGTGGTTAATATTTTAGGTGTGGTGCCCTATCAGCATATCTTCTGGAAAGGGGAACTGCTTACCATTAAAAAATTACTAGAAAGCATAGGTTTAAAGGCCAATATCATTTTCACTGAAGCAGATGGTTTTAATAAACTAAAAGAATTACCTCAAGCAGAATATAATATTGTGCTCTCTACCTGGAATGGTCATCGCACTGCCCAGAAACTGGAAGAAAAATTTGGAATACCTTATATCACCTTTCCCAGCGTACCATTAGGTCCCAAACAGACCAGCCATTTCCTTAAAACGGTGGCCCAAAAACTGGATGTTCCCGGGGAAAAAGTAGATAAATTCATAAAAGAAGAGGAAAGAAGATCATATCGCTTTATTGAATATTCAGGGGATGCTCTTTTAATTGCACGTCCTCACTCCTACTTTGCAGTGGTGGCAGATAGTAATACTGCTATTGCCATCAACAAGTTTTTAGTAAATGAAATGGGTTATCTACCGGATATTATCCAGTTAACTGATAATCCACCAGAGGAATACCGTGAAGAAATTATTAAGGCATTAACTGAAGGACTGACTTCCACCATTAAACCAGAAGTTGTCTTTGAGCCAGATGCCCATCTTGCCCGTGAAAAATTAAGGGACAGGCCCTTCCAATTCTTATTTGCCAGCTCTCTTGAAGCAAATTCGGCCCCGGAATTAGGAGCACTACATGTTACTGTAGCCTTCCCATCATTCAACCGGATAGTTCTCACAGATAGTTATGCTGGATATGATGGAGGATTGAGATTAATAGAGGACTATATCAGTACCTTTGCTGGTCCACTATAATTTATCTGACTTAAAATGGATTATAATATGATTTTAGATTAAATTGAGGTAATTTTAATGATTAAAAGAAAGCAAATCGCCATTTATGGAAAGGGGGGAGTTGGTAAGTCAACCACCACCTCTAACCTTTCTGCGGCTTTATCAGACATTGGATATACAGTCATGCAGGTAGGATGCGACCCTAAGAATGATTCTACCAACTCCCTAAGAGGGGGTAAACCTATACCCACGGTTATGGACACTTTAAGAAGCGGATCTAATGATTTTGAACAGATTATACATGAAGGTTACAATGGAATATTCTGTGTTGAAGCCGGTGGGCCTGAACCCGGTGTGGGCTGTGCTGGAAGAGGTATTATTGCTGCTATTGAACTTTTAGACAACAACGGGATAATTGACGATTATGACCCGGATATAGTCATCTACGATGTTCTGGGAGATGTGGTATGTGGTGGCTTTGCCATTCCTATCCGCCAGGGCTTGGCAGAACAGATATATACCGTAACTTCTTCAGATTATATGGCCATCTATGCAGTAAACAACCTCTTCAAGGGGATATTAAAATATTCTGGAAGTGGTGGTGGTTTACTGGGAGGTATTATTGGAAACTCCATTAAAAGTCTAGCAGAAAAAGAAATGATTGAGGATTTCTCCAATAAGACGGATTCAGAAGTTATTCAATACGTTCCTCGTTCCCCTACAGTTACCAAATGTGAATTAGAGGGTAAAACTACCATAGAAGGAGATCCTGATTCTGATCAGGCGGAGGTATACCGTGAATTAGCCCGAAAAGTTATAAATAACCAGAAAAAGTTTATTCCTAAACCTTTTGATGTCGATGCATTAAATGATTGGGGATCCACCTGGGTAAGCAGGATATTACTCCACCAGAAAACGTCCTCGCAGGGTATTCAGGACGATGGAAGCGGAGTATGATCTCCTATAATCTGATCTATGGTGATTGAATGTTAAATAAAAAAATATTCATTATAACTGCAGCATTACTAGTCCTAATTGCTGCTGGTGCTGTAGTATCATATTCCGGTTATGAAAAACCTGATAACTTAAATGAATGCTGTAAAGAATCTTCATACATTAACACCTCCAATGAATGTTGTATAAAAAATGAGAATAATCTGGAAATGAATCAAGGAAATTTTAGTTCCGAAACTAATCAGAAATCTTCAGTTTCTCCTGATTCATCCCCTGCATCTTGTTGTAAGTGAATTATTCTCTTATAAAATCAATTTACCATTAATTTTTTTGGTAACTTTAATCACCTGGGATAAATCTATCAATTAATATAACAGGTGTTATAATTAACGATGATTGGCAAATAAAATTATTCAAAATCAAATAAGGGGGAATGATAGCTCTTATTATTAATTAAAATTCTATCATTTGATTAAAATTTATAATAAATATGGTATTAATCAAAAATTTTTAAAATAAATTAAAATATTAATTGAGGAGATAACATGGTAAATCAAAAAATAGTTATAATTGCCGGGGTCATTGTTTTGGCAGGTCTTTTAGTTGGGGTATATTTGGTTACCGACACTGCAAGTGATGATGATACTGTTCGTGTAGGATATTTACCCTCCACAGGCCATGCCCTGTATTTTATAGCATATGAGCAGGGTTTTTTTGAAGAAGAAGGATTGAATGTGGAATTAAATGAATTCCAAACAGGACCAGATGAAATAAATGCTCTCTTAGCGGATAAACTTGATGTGATAGCAGGAGGAATAGGAGAACCATTGAGGTTTATTAATAATAATAAGGACCTGTACATAATTGGAGGGGCCATGGGAGGAGGTTCAGCATCTATTGCAAATACTCCTGAACTGGCTGAGTCTTTAAGAAATAATCCCAAGGAATACGAAGGTAAAACCGTGGCCACGATTAAGATGTCCACACCAGACGTGGTAATCAAGGGAGCCCTTAAAAAAGAAGGAGTTGACTTATCTAAGGTAAATTTTGTAGAGTTTAAAACTCCTGCTGATGTTATACAGGCAGTTAAAAGTGGTAAAGCACCCATTGGATTAGTATGGCCACCATTCCAGTTCACAGCAGAAAAACAAGGATTGTATATTGTAAAGTCTTCCAATGAATATCTACCGGATCACCCCTGCTGCAGAATAGTTACTACCTCCAGTAAGGTAGAGGAAGACCGGGATAAATGGGTAAGATTCGAAAGAGCACTTATAAAAGCCTATGATTATTACCAGAATAATCCCGATGGTAGTGTGGAAGTAGTTGGAAAATATGTAAAAATGGATCCAGATGCATTAAAACAGGCTTTATATGATGAAAACCTGTCCTTATCACCTGACCCTAATAAAAAAGGTATTCTGGAATACTGGGAGTTACTGGAGTTACTGGGATATGCTGAAATCAAGGACCCTGCTGCTCTGGAAAAAGCAATCGATACCACCATTTACAAGGATGCACTTGATCAACTAGCCAAGGAAAATCCTAATAATAATGTATATAAAATCCTGCTGGAACAATACGCTCAACTCAACGAATAAGTAAAAGGGGAAATTCCCCTTATTTTTTTTCAAGGTGATTAAAATGACTAAAATTGAGATTAACAATGTTTCCATGCATTATGAAATAGATAACCATAATCTATCAACTCTGGAGAACATAAATCTTAATCTGGAAGATGGGGAATTTGTTTCTATTATCGGGCCCAGTGGTTGTGGAAAAAGCACTCTCATAGACATAATAGCTGGACTAAAAAAACCCAGCAAGGGTGAGGTCAAAGTAGGAGATGAAAAGGTCTATGGCCCGGGCCCGGATTTAGGTGTTGTTTTTCAGGATTATTCTTTATTTCCCTGGATGACTTCCTTTGAAAATTTATATTTTGCCATAGAACACACTAATAAAAATTCCAGTAAAGAAGAAATGTCTGCCAAGGCTAAAAAATATCTGGAAATCGTAGGACTTTCCAATTTTGCCAGTAAATTTCCCAATACCTTATCGGGGGGCATGCGTCAGCGGTTAGCCATTGCCCGTATGTTCGCCACAAATCCTAAGGTTTTTTTGATGGATGAACCATTTGGTGCCCTTGATGCCCTAAATAGGGTGCATATGCAGGATTTATTACTATATCTGTGGAGCAGAGGTAATTCCCGGGAAACAACATTATATGTAACCCATGATGTGGATGAAGCCATATTACTCTCTGATAAGATAGTGATTATGACTCCCTCTCCTGGAAAAATAAAAGATATCATAGAAGTTGAATTTGAAAGACCAAGATGCAGGAGTAATCTTGTAAAGTGTGCCGAGTATATTAGATTAAGATCTGATCTTTTATCCATACTAAATGAAGAAATGCTGGATGCACTGTCTCTACAGAAAAAACATATGAGGGATCTGGTATGATTTATAAAAAAGAGAATTTATCAGGTAATTTGAAAATTAAATTAAATTTACAATCCCTAATAGTAATAATAATTTTCCTGGCTCTTTTGACTGTGACCTGGATTAAACCGGGAGGAGAATTTGAAAATGGGAAGTTATTATTCATAGGATTAATTCTAATATTAATGACATTATTTGCCTTGGAACTATTCAGAAGCAAGGGAAAATATGAGAAAGTGAATGATATCTTCCTGCTGGTGGGATTGGTGCTGGTATTGTGGGAAGTGGTAAGCAGGTTTTCAATAATTGACCCCAATCTTTTACCCTCTTCAGAGAAAGTGTTCTCAGTATATGCCCGGGACTATGAATTAATCATCACCGGAGTTTTCAGTTCACTTTTTTTACTACTCACGGGATATTTGCTGGCCATCACTGCAGCTATACCTCTAGGTTTAATTATGGGATGGAAAATGAGACTGTACAATGTAGCATATCCAACTGCTAAAGCATTAGGTCCTATTCCACCAACGATATACATACCCTATGCCATAGCTCTCCTACCCAGCTTTTTTGTTTCTTCGCTATTTGTTATTTTTATCGGAGCATTCTGGCCAATTTTAATGGGAGGGGTAGTTGGGGTTTTTAATATTGATTATCGCCTAATCAATTCAGCCCGAACACTGGGCTTATCAGATAGAACCATCATCTGGAAGGTACTATTACCCGGCGCCCTACCTTCCATATTCCAGGGAGCATTAATGGGATTGATTGTTTCATTCATCACTCTGATGATTGCAGAAATTATTGGTTCCAGGTCGGGATTAGGATGGTATCTCCAGTCTCAAGGTCAGTTTGCCAACTACGGTGCAGTATTAGCGGGTATGATAGTGATATCACTGGTGGTAATTGCTGTTACCACAGTTTTTGACCAGGTACAGAACTATGCCTTAAGGTGGCAGAGATTAAATTAGCGGGATTAAGTGGTTATTAAACAACAAATGATTTAAATTCTAAAACTAATAAGTAAATAGAGAAAAATTAATTTTTTTTTGAAAGCATAGAAAACTTTATAAGTAAATATATGTTTTATTATAACAATTGTTATATAACAGATGTTATATAATTGTGTATGGAGGGATTAGATTGTGTTAAAAATCTAAAAATCACATCAAAGTCTTAATTTAATTTAAAATTATGTTTTATTTTTAATAAAAAAATAGAGGAGGCTATAAAATGGTAAATAAAAAATATGTTGTTGTAGTGGCTGTTATTATTATTTCTTCTGCAGCTTTTTTGTTAACTCAACCAGCTGAAGGCAATATATGTGAGGAATGTGGAATGATTAATTGTGAAATGGATCATTCAAATAATACCACTAATACCAGTCATGAAATGAAAGAAGAAGATAGTGGTCATGGAGAGCAATAATTAATCATTGATGATTTAATTGTGGGTGTATGGAAAATTTTTTCTGATAAATTTAATTGGAATATTCTTCATTAAAGAATAAAAATCCGATTAAAAAAAAACTAGAAAGGGGTCAATGGAATAGACCCCTCCCCGAATCATTAAATTTATTATATTTATTTTAGAAAACTTTATATGTAGTAAAATAAACAATATAACAATTGTTATATAGTGGTTTATATAGAAAAAAAGGTGAATAAAATGGTAAAGATACCGGAATTAAAAAGAGGAATAGCAAACGATATAACTGAAACCATAGGAAACACGCCTTTAGTTCGGCTGAACAGATTATCCAAAGGATTAAAAGCGGATATAGTGGTAAAATTAGAATCATTCAATCCTATAAGCAGTGTGAAAGATAGGATAGGAGTTTCAATGGTTGAATATGGTGAAGAACAGGGACTAATTAATAAAGACTCAGTTTTAATTGAACCCACCAGTGGGAACACAGGGATTTCCCTGGGATTTGTAGCAGCAGCTAAAGGCTACCGCTTAATTCTAACCATGCCTGATACCATGTCTCTCGAGCGAAGAAAACTACTGGCAGTTTTTGGTGCAGAAATCATCTTAACTCCTGGTGCAGAAGGTATGGGTGGAGCTATAGCCAAGGCAGAACAACTGGCTCGAGAAATACCTAATGCAGTAATGCCCCAGCAATTCAAAAATCCATCCAACCCTAAAATACACCGGGAAACCACTGCTGAAGAAATCTGGAGAGATACCGATGGTAAGGCAGATATAATTGTATCTGGTGTGGGTACTGGTGGAACCATAACTGGTGTGGCAGAAGTAATAAAAGAAAGAAAACCAGAATTTAAAGCAGTTGCTGTGGAACCTGAAGCATCACCAGTATTATCCAAAGGTGAAAAAGGGCCTCACAAAATCCAGGGTATTGGAGCTGGTTTTATACCTGATATTCTAAGAACAGATCTAATTGATGAAATTGTCACAGTAAAAGATGAAGATGCTTCCAGTACCATGTTGCGACTGGCCCGTGAAGAAGGAATACTGGCGGGAATATCATCAGGTGCTGCTACCTGGGCTGCTCTGGAACTGGCTAAAAAAGAAGAAAATGAAGGTAAACTAATAGTAGTTATTTTACCTGATACTGGAGAAAGATACTTATCCATGGAATGGGTATTTGGAGAAATGTATAAATCATATGACCAATCCATGTTTCCACATTAAACCCAAAAATGAATTTTTAGGAGGAAATTAAATGTTTGACCGGATAAGAGAGGATATGAATATGGTTCGCATGAGGGATCCTGCTGCCAGGAGCACAATGGAAATATTTTTCTGTTATCCGGGATTATGGGCAATATGGTTCCATAGACTATCCCAGTGGTTCTGGAACCATAAATTATTATTTTTTGGAAGATTCACCTCAGCCATATCCCGCTTTTTAACAGGTATTGAAATTCATCCAGGTGCTATCCTGGGCCGCCGAATATTTATAGATCATGGCATGGGAGTAGTTATCGGAGAAACAGCAGAAGTAGGCAGTGACGTTTTAATTTACCAGGGAGTGGTACTGGGAGGTGCCAGTCTGGAGAAGAAAAAAAGACACCCCACCATCAAGGATGGAGTGGTAATTGGTTCTGGTGCCAAGATAATTGGAAACATTACCATTGGCAGCTGTTCTAAAGTTGGGGCTGGTTCGGTGGTTTTAAATTCAATCCCTGATGGGGCCACCTGTGTGGGTATACCTGGAAAGATAGTTCAGGAAATGCGAAAATGCGCCATTGACCTGGAACATGGAACCCTTCCTGATCCTGTAGCAGAAGTTATTGATTTTATTTTAAAAAGACAGGAAGAGATGGAGAATAATATACAGAAACTGGGAATAAGTTCTGAGATAATGAAGAAAAATGAATTCCTCACCAAAAAAACTAATCTGGAGGAAATATTCTCAGAAGGGGGAGGGATATAGTTATATATCCAGACACTAACACAATTTTATTATATACATTAATTACAACTGTTATATAATAAAATTTAATTAAGTGATAAAATTGGATATAACATTTGAAACATCACAGGTAAACTTAATACCCGGAATCAGATCTGAACTTGCTAAAGAGTTACTTAAACTTGGTATGAAACAGAAAGAGATTTCTAAAATATTAAATATTACTCAGCCTGCTGTTTCTCAGTATATCAGTGATAAGAGAGGACATGGGATTAAATTCAATCAACAGACTATGGACATGATCCGGAAATTCGCTCTAGAACTAAAAGAAGGTAGATCAACTTCCACTGAAGTTATTCAAAGAACCTGTAGAATAATTTTAACCCGTCAATCAGAAACCGGGGAAATTTTTTCTGAAGGTGAGGGTATTTAAGGAATTAAATAAATTATAAATTAATTACATTAAAAATCAAAGTGATAAATGTGAAACCTCCCTGTGAAATGGTGGTATGGTATGTCATCCCCACCATAAGATCTGAACTTGCTAAAGAGTTACTTAAACTTGGTATGAAACAGAAAGAAATTTCTAAATTACTGGATATTACTCAGCCTGCTGTTTCTCAGTATATCAGTGATAAGCGGGGTCATGGTATTAAATTCAATGAACAGATAATGGCCATGATTAAAGAATTTGCCCATGACTTAAAGGAAGAAACAGTAACCAAACAGGATATCATCCCCCGGACCTGCAAAATCTGTAAGATGATTAAAGCAGAGGATGTTTTATGTCAGATTCATAAAGAAAAGGATAAAATCCCTGCAGACTGTACCGCTTGTCTGGGATCTAATGCTCACTAAATTTTTAACAAATTGCTAAAAATTAATTAATTACTTTTTTTAATCATCCTATTTAATTCCCTCTTAAAAATAAATTTTTTATTATAATTAAGGCATAGAACATGTGCGCTATAGCAGGAATCACCGGTCAGGATATATCCACCCCTCTTAAAAAAATGCTGGACATTTTAAAACACCGCGGAGGAGATGATTCTGGATACTGGATAGAGGGAACCCTCATAAAAGGAGAGGTATGCCAAATCAATATCCCGGGAGCAACTCAGGGTATGGGCCACCACCTCTTATCCATAGTGGGCCATGAATCAACCCAGCCCCTGGTGGATAAGGATCTGGTACTGGTGTGTAATGGTGAAATATACAATTATAAAGAACTGGAGTCACGTTTTAACCTGGAACTTAAAACCGATTCCGATTGTGAAGTTATATTAAAACTCATCCAGAAATTCCCTCAAGACGATCTGGTATTGTCCCTTAAAAGAACCATGGATGAATTAGATGGGGATTATGCATTTGCCCTCTTAAAGGGAGATGAAATGGTTGTGGCCCGGGATCCAGTAGGTGTAAAACCACTCTATTATGGAGAAATACCCTCTAAATATTGGGCTTTTGCCTCAGAACGTAAAGCTTTATGGCAGATAGGAATAAAAGAAGTGCATTCCCTTCGGCCCGGACATGTAATCTCTAATAAAAAATTATTCCAACTACAAAAACCATTTAATGATAATCCCCATCCCTTAAATCAGCCTCCAGATAAGGACATCTTAAAAGGTGAGTTTTCTCAATCCCTGATAAATGCGGTGGAAAAAAGAACCAGAGGCCTTAAAAAGGTGGGACTGATTTTTTCAGGGGGAGTGGACAGCACCCTCCTGGCACTCATATTAAAGAAAATGGGGGTGGAAACAACCCTGTATACGGTGGGGACTGAAAATTCACCTGATATGGAGTATGCTCGCCAGGCAGCTGAATTTCTGGACTTAAAACTAAAGACATATGTAGTGGATGAAGAAGTGGTCAAATCCACTTTAGAACCGGTTATAAATGCCATAGAAGAATTTAATGTAATGAAAATAGGGGTGGGCATGCCCTTATATTTAGCCTCCTCTTTGGCCCGAAAAGATGGCCTTAAAGTGGTATTAACGGGTCAGGGTGCTGATGAACTCCTGGGGGGTTACCACCGTTATCTGAAGGACTATGCCTCAGGCAAAGATAAGACTCAGGAAGTTTTAAAGCATGATATAGAGAACATATATAAGGTAAACCTGCAGAGGGATGATGCAGTTACCATGGCCCATGGTGTGGAGCTGAGGGTCCCCTATCTTGATAGGGAAGTTATAAAAGTGGCCTTTAATATACCTATGAAATATAAAATAGAAAATGAAAACGATCCCTTAAGAAAGCACATCCTTCGGGAGGTAGCCCAGGATTGTGGAATGCCTGACTTTATTGCCTTACGCCCTAAAAAAGCAGCCCAGTATGGATCAGGGATTCATAAAATACTGATAAAAAAAGTACTTAAAAATTTTGATGAAGAATCATTTATGAAAAATTTAAGGGGCTTTTAAAGATAATTACATATATTTAAGATAAGAAAATCAAGATAGTATCATGATAGGGAATGGTTTGCATTAAAAATAATTATAGTGATTATTTAGAATTTATGAGGTTTTATTTATTATAATAGCCATAGTAAAGTAAAGTAACATTTTTATTATTGATTAAATGGATTTTATGAAAATAATCCTTCAATATATTTACTGGAGGGAAAACATGAAAATCGAAAAAGAAGCAGAAAAGATCCTGGAAGAATTTTCCCGTACACTGGAGAATATACCTGAACTGGAAGAGACCCAGTACATTGTGGATAACCTTAACCTCACCCGTCCGGATATTGCCCATGAAAAAAACCCTGAAAAAATATTGCGCAATGCTAAGGTGGATGAAGACGGTAATATCATTGCTGAGAAGAGTAAATGGGTTAAATAATCCTTATTTCATTTAAATTTAGAGGAGATATGATGCGAACAAATTTGGTACTGGAACTGCAGGATGTTCCAGGGCAGCTGGTGGGAGTCCTGGGTCCCATTGGAACTTTAGGTGCAAATATTGTAACTGTTATTCACCAGAGAGATATAAAAACCGATAAAGGAATGGTACCGGTTCAAATAACAATTGAAGGAGATCAAAACACTCTTGACGTGGTCTTAAAGAAACTGAAAGAGCTGAATATCCAGGTAATGGCTGTGGATGGTATTGTTCTAAAAGAAAAAATAACCACCATCTTAATTGGAAATATTGTGGATCGGGATGTTAAGGACACCATGGACACCATAAACTCCCTAGAAGGAGTACAGGTGGCAGATCTGGAACTTAAATTATCAGAAAATAATCAGGATTCCTCTACTAAAATTGTGGTTGAAGCTGAATATGGAAACCGGGACATGGTAATGGATAAAATAGAGGAAATAGCAGATATTAAAGAATTCAAGGTTATCAGCGAGGTTTAATTTCCGAATATATTTTACCGGTTGTTGGAGTCAGGTTTTTTTTAACAAATATAATTTTTTATCAGGTGTGATTTTTTATGCGTATATGTTTAATGGGATTTGGAGCAGTTGGCCAGGGAGTAGCCCGGGTCATATCCATGAAAAATGATTATTTAAATAATAAATACGGCCTGGACTTAAAGTTAGTAGCTGTAACTGATACTTCTGGTTCAGCAATATCTCAAGATGGCCTGGATGTGGATTTACTATTAGAAACCAAAGCTCTAACTGGAAAGGTTTGCAAATACCCTGAATTTGGAATCCCTGACTTGAAAAATTCCAAAACCATGGATATGGTAGACTACGATGTACTACTGGAAGTAACTCCTACCAATATAGAGGATGCCCAGCCAGCTAAATCACTGATAATAAAAGCTCTAGAAGATAAAAAGCATGTGGTTACTTCTAATAAGGGACCTCTGGCATTATTTTATAAGGAACTCATGAGTTTAGCCCGGGAAAATAATGTTCAATTTAAATATGAAGCATCAGTAGGAGGGGCCATGCCTATAATTAACTTTGCCCATGACACCTTACCTGGTTGTGAGATTGAATCCATTCTGGGTATTTTAAATGGAACTACCAACTTCATACTCTCCCGTATGACTCGGGAGGGTTCTTCCTATGAACACACATTACAGGAAGCACAGGTCCTGGGAATTGCAGAAACCGACCCTACTCAGGATGTGGAAGGAACTGATGCTGCTTGTAAGACTGTTATACTGGCTAATTCTATTTTAGGAACTGATTTCACCCTGGAAGATGTGAAGGTGGAGGGTATTTCCCACATAACCTCTGAAGCCATAGCTCTGGCTAAAAAAGATGGTTATTTAATCAAATTAATTGCAGAAGTATCTCCATATTCTCTTTCTGTATCCCCTCGATTGGTTAAAGAGGACTCACCCTATGCTGTGGACGGTACACTGAATATGGCCACTTTAAAAACAGATCTGGCTGATGAAGTCACGGTGGTAGGTCTGGGAGCAGGATCACTGGAAACCGCTTCTGCTATTTTAAGTGACCTGGTTAATATCTGGAAAAAACTCTAATACTGGATTTTTTTTTAAGAAATTCTTTAATCCTGTTTTTTGATTAAACTAAAAAAATATAATTATATACACTAATGGAGATTTAAATGAAGTACGTGGTTTTAATTGGGGATGGAATGGCTGACTATCCTCTGGAAGAACTAAATAATCAAACACCTTTACAGGTAGCCCACAAACCCCATATGGATGAAGTAGCCCACCAGGGAATAAATGGACTGGTAAAAACCATACCTGAGGCCATGCCGCCAGGATCAGATGTGGCCAACCTTTCTATCATGGGTTATAACCCTCAAAAATATTATACTGGCCGGGGACCACTGGAAGCTGCCAGTATTGGTGTGGATATTGGTAATAAAATTGCCTTTAGATGTAACTTAATCACTGAAAATAAAGGTATACTGGAAGATTTTAATGCCGGGCACATATCCAGTCCAGAAGCAAAAATCCTGATTAAAACCTTAAATCAGGAATTAAATACCGGAACATTCTATTCTGGTATCAGTTACCGTCATCTATTTTTATATGATGAACCTGCATCAGGTTCTTTTAAAACCACCCCGCCCCATGATATTGTAGGAAGTCCTGTTAAGGATTATTTGATTCCAGAGGATAACCCCCAGGCCCATAAATTAAATAATTTAATCCTGGATTCTAAAAAGGTTCTCCAGAACCATCCTGTTAACCAGGAACGTATTTCTCAGGGTAAAAAACCAGCCAACATGATATGGTTATGGGGCCAGGGTGGAAAACCACATATAGAATTATTTAAGGATAAATATGGGCTTAAAGGATCTACCATCGCCGGGGTGGATCTGATTAAAGGTCTGGGAGTTTATCTGGGATTAAACAATATTTATGTACCCGGGGCCACCGGTTATTTTGATACTGATTATCAGGCTAAGGGTAAGTACGGGGTGGAAGCTTTAAAAGATCATGACCTGGTTTTTATTCATGTGGAAGCTCCTGATGAAGCAGGGCATGCCGGGGATATCACTGAAAAAATAAAGGCCATTGAACAAATAGATGCCAAAATCTTAGGGCCTTTACTGGATAATCTGCCTTCTTATGAGGATTTTGCCCTGGCTCTCTTACCTGATCACGCCACCCCCATACAACTTAAAACCCATACTATGGATCCGGTTCCCTGTGCTATTTATTCCTCTAATAAAAAGGATGGTGTGGATAAATATGATGAGTTTTCAGCTAAATCAGGGTCTCTGAAACTGGATTATGGTTATCAGCTAATCCATAAACTGATATCTCTGTGAGGCGCAGACTATAAAAAAACTTAATTACTCTAAAATTCTTAAATATTTTATTAAATCCTTTTTCCGGAACCTAAAATGGAGCAATAAAACGGAAAATATAATACTCTTAATTATTTTCATAATTTTTAATTAGTGATAATCATATTTTTCTAATGGTAAAGTGAGGAGTTGATTAATCTGGCTAAATATATAGTGGTAACCGGTGGTGTGGTAAGTTCTATTGGAAAAGGAATTACTGCTGCATCTATTGGGAGAATTTTAAGATCTTATGGATTGGAAGTAACTGCAATTAAAATTGATCCTTATTTAAATTGGGACTCAGGGACCCTTAACCCCTATCAACACGGAGAAGTATTTGTAACTCATGATGGAATGGAAACTGATCTGGATTTAGGACACTATGAACGATTCCTTGATGTTAATCTTTCAGGAGAATCTAATATAACCACCGGAAAGGTATACCATTCTGTGATAAATAAGGAGAGGAAAGGTTCTTATCTGGGGTCCTGTGTACAGATTATACCTCATATCACCGATGAAATCAAACAGATGATTCGGAAAATCGACACCCAGAGCCAGGCCGACGTGGTATTAGTGGAAGTGGGTGGAACTGTGGGGGATATTGAAAGCCAACCCTTTCTGGAAGCCTTGCGGCAGCTGCGTAATGAAGAAGGTCATGATAATGTAATGTTTGTCCATGTGACCTATGTCCCTTATCTTAAGGCGGTTGGAGAATTTAAAACCAAACCCACTCAGCATTCCACCAAGGAACTGCGCAGTACTGGTATTAACCCGGACATGATTATTTGCCGGAGCGAAAAACCAATAGATACTCCCTTAAAAAGGAAGATAGCTCATTTTTGTGATGTGGAACCCACGGCAGTTATCAATGCCCCGGATGTATCCTCTATCTACGAGGTACCCCTGGTAATGGACCGGGAAAATGTGGGTAAATACGTCATCGAAAGAATCAAATTAGGGGTGGGGGAAGATAGCCATGATCTTTCCCAGTGGAGGGACATTGTAAAATCCCTGCAAAAAGAAGATCCCGTATTAAAGGTAGGAATAGTTGGAAAATACATTGAATTAGAAGACTCCTATATTTCCATCCGGGAGTCTCTTAAACACGCTGCAGCCCATATAGGGGCTAAACTTGAAATTCACTGGATTAGTGCTGAAGAAACCATAGATATAGCTAAACTAAATGAGCTGGACTCTATCCTCATACCAGGAGGCTTTGGGGAACGGGGAATTTCTGGAAAACTGGACACCGTACGTTATTGTCTGGAAAATCAACTACCATTATTTGGTATTTGTCTGGGCATGCAGTGCATGGTTATAGAATTTGCCCGGATGCATGGCCTGGAAGAAGCTCACAGTACCGAGTTCCAGGAGGATTCACCCTTCCCGGTTATTGATATGATGGAAGAACAGAAAAAAATCAAGCACATGGGGGGCACCATGCGCCTGGGATCCTATGACTGTAAACTGGCAGAGGGTACCCTGGCCCACCAGGCTTACCAGCAGGATATGGTACAGGAAAGGCACCGGCACCGCTTTGAACTCAATAATGAATTCCGGGATCAGTTAAAAGAAGAAGGACTCATAATTTCAGGTACTTCTCCTGATGACTTTTTAGTGGAGATAATAGAATTAAAAGACCATCCCTGGTTTTTAGGTTGCCAGTTCCATCCTGAATTTAAATCACGACCTAACCGGGCCCATCCCATATTTGTATCCTTTATGCAGGCCACCCTGGACCATAAGAAAGACTGATGGATAATTTTATCAGAGGCTGTTCTCCGGGAAGCCCCTTTTTCCTGAAATTTATACTAATAATATTGCTGTAAATGTTTTTAAAAAGTGATTTTCATGATCTACAATATTCCCCTGCTATGTACGGTTATAGCCATTTTAGCCTGCCTTTATGCATCTTACTCGGATATGAAAGAAGGAGTGATTTCCAATAAACTCACCTTTCCTTTAATTGGATTGGGACTTCTTCTTAACAGTGTATTCTCCATTTTAACCGGTTTTTATATTTTTATAATTTATGGAGTGATATTCACCGCATTTATCTTTGGTTTAGGATACCTGTTCTGGAGATTAGGTGCCTGGGCCGGAGGAGATGTTAAATTATTCACGGCTTTAGCTGCTCTTTTGCCTTTCCAACCCTTCATTGTAAATTATACTCTGGCTGGATTTAATCTACCTCTTTTGGCAACTTACCCTTTCCCTTTAACTGTGATTGTAAATAGTATACTATCCAGCCTGCCTTTTTTACTCCTATTTGTGTTCTACATAGGCTACCGGGAAAAACCACAGGTACTCCAGGAACTGATTTCACCGTTTAAGGATTATAAAGCAACCCTGCTGCGCACCCTGATAATTACCTCAGCAGCCACCCTATCCCTCTTGCTTTTACCTTTTATACCTTTTCAGTTTATTCTACTTTCACTCTTTATTATCCTGGTCCTGGTTATGGTGATATCTAAACTACCAGATTATATTAAGGCCACGGTTATCATTCTGACCATGGCATATGCCTTATATGATAACTGGGAACTAACCCTCACTGGAATAATTATTTTATTTTTACTACTCACCCTTATTGGCATCATCAAGAAGTTATTAACCTCAGTTAATAAGGAAGCTCTCCAGGATGATTTAAAAATTAAGGATTTAAAAGAAGGTATGATATCGGCATATAATTTATATCAAAAGGAGGGCGAATATTATTTTGATGAGGAGGGTGTTTTTAGTAAAATTAAATCCTCGGCTATAAAAGGTGATTTAACAGGGATGAGCATGCCTAAGGGTAAATTGATTATAGGCACCCTGGCGGCTGGTCTTACCAGGGAAAATCTGCAGCTTTTAAAAAATCTCCGGGATGAAGAAAAAATAGATGATAGTTTCCGGGTAAAAAGAGGGGTCCCCTTTGCACCGGCCATACTAATTGGTCTTTTAATATCTCTAATTCTGGGAGACCTGGCCTTTATCGTACTTAGACTTATACAGAGTTTTACCTAGTTTAAATGGTAATGTACATGCATCAATATTTATATTAGAGGGGATATAATTATATTTATAAAATAGAAATTAGGGGAATTTCATGATAAGAATGGACAAGAGAGGACAGCTTTCAGTGGAGTATTTACTGCTTGTTTTAATTATTTTAATTATTTTAGGTACAGTAACCATTCCCTTAATTGGAGATTCCATTGATGCCAGTATGGATGTATCCATGGTTTCTGATGCAAAAACTGCTGTGGAGAGCATTTCCAGTGCAGCAGATATAGTTTACTCCAATGGACCTGGATCCAGAAGGACCATGGATATCTATATTCCCCAGACTACTAATCTCACTACCACCAATAATCTGGTGGGTATGAATATAACTTATTCTGATGGCACTAAATTTGTTAATTCCACTGTAAATTATCGTTTAAATAATGCCACTAATGCAGTAAGCAAAGGATGGTATCGGGTAACAGTAAACTGGGTTATTGGAAGAGATTATCTGAATATGGCTTTAACCCAGATTTAAAAAATCTTTTAATTTCTAATAACAAATTATATTAATCATCAGAATATTAATAATATTAAAAAAATTATTATTTGAGTGTGTAATAATGGATATTTTTAACAAATTTGGCGACGTATTATTAAAACTTTTTTCATTAATTGGAGCAGTGGTTATTGGTATTACCCATATTCCTCAAAAATTAAGGGGTATTGATACTCAAGAAGTTAAAGACAATATTTCCAATATTCGTAAGGACTCTGGGATTGAGGAAAAGATATCCAGTATTGATTTATCTAAAATGAAATCACAAATCAGTACTCAGATCAGCCGTGATTCTATAGAAGAGGATTCCAAAAACTCAAATCCAAGTAAAAATATTAATAATCCACCTGGAAGCCCTGATTCTCCTGCTAATGAAATTACATTTCCAGCCCTGGATAAATTCAGTTCCCAGGAAAAAGAGAAAACTATTCTTAAACTCCAGATAATATCCGGTGCTTTTATCGTGGTATCCATACTCTATATTTTTAACTTCTTTTCTTGGATATTATTCCTCCTGGTGGGAGCCGCCATTGTAGCCTTAACCTTATACCTCTTATTTAAAAAGGTTAAACTAATGTATTCTGAGGATTTCAATGCTTACCGGGATTTCTTTTTAATGTACCTGGCAGTGGGAATTGTCCTGGTACTGGTGGGAGATAACCCTGCTCTGGCAACTGCTTTTCCCTTCCAATTTTTACCATCACTCTCGGTTTTACTATTTGCAGTAATATGTGTGGCAGTAGTCTTTCTGGTATTCCGTATACGCTATCACCGCAACTATACCTATGGACAGGTAATTGAACCTGGTAAAAAAACTGCCTATGTCCGGGTAGATTATGATATACGATCCAATGTAAAACCAGATATCTACATCGTGGAAAACAATAACTTTTCAGTTGCAGAAAATGAATGGGTAAAACTTCAGCTGGAAGGCGGTTTACTGAGTATGAATGGAAATAAGCCAGTTAGTATACTAGATAAACTACATCCATCTTCCTGATTACTTATTTTTAAAATAGATTAAAGAATTTTGTATATTATATACATAAAATAATTGTTTTAAATATTAATTATCATGTTGCCTATAAAATTAAAAAAAATAATTAAGGAACTATAATTATGCTGTATTGATAACGGTTGCTGGTTATGACATTTCCACTACGGTTAAAACCTAAGTCATCTACTGCTTTCAGGGAACTATTTAAAACATTAGTTTTAAATTCTGGACTAACACTTTGAGATAAACGAATCTGTATGGTTTTATTTTCATTACCAGTAACTGTAACCGTGGTTACCCGTACCGGGGTGGCACTGCTATTAATAAAAACCCTCTCAGAAACAGCCTCAGAAGCCCCTTGTTTTGCAGATGCAACCACAGAATTCACTTCACTTTGATCACCCGCAATTGAAGCAAATATCAAAACTACTAACAATATGAATCCCACTAACAATACGAATTCTGCTGAGAGTTGACCTTTTTTATCCATTTTAATCATTAAATTATTCCCTTAGATTGTTTCATATGATATATTTATTTATTAGGGCGAAAGTTATATAAATATTGCTAAATAAAGATGTAAACAATGATAAAGAAATAGTTTGATATGGGGGAAGAAATTGAGAAAAATAAAAGATGATTCAGAAGGATATGTTTTTTCTCTGGATCTACTACTAGCCCTGATACCCTTAACCATTCTATTAGGAATGGCTACCGCTGATATGGATGCAATGTTTTATTTAACCCAGGAAGGGGTTTATCAAAGTTCGTTGCAAAGGGTTGCCACGGATGCAGTAAGTGCCCTTCTGGAAACATCAGGAACACCTCATAATTGGGAAGAAACTGGAAATCCAAGTGTGGTGGGAATCGCCAAATTCAGTGACAGTGCCCAGTCCCCTATTGAAAATGATGTCTCATCAGCCAAACTAGGTGGCTTGAATTCAACCAATATGGGGGAGTTGATTGGACCCGAGTATGGATACTTCATCAATATTACTACTGTTCGTACCAATGCCCCCTATTACAGTATAGGTACTTATAATAATTCTGCTCAAAATATTGCCCGTGTAGAAAGACTGGTACAACTGGCCAAATTCGAAGTGGTATCGGAAGGAACTGGTGTGAGAAATACTGGATCTCCCAGAGATTTTTCCAGTCCACCTCAACCATTTCAGACGAATGTGAGGTATAACCAGATATTTGATTATTATGTGCTGGTATATCATGATACTATAACCTCTGCTAGGGTAGATATTAATGGTATAACTATTGTTCCCCCCAATGAATTTCAAAAAAAAGATCCGATTCCTCCAATACTAATTGATAGGAACATTTTACAAAACCAAACAGAGCTTCGGGATAATAGTGTATTACTCCGGCAGGTTGCCAGTGCACCTGGTGGGTCTATGGATGTTTATGTTATTAGAGTACCTAAAGGAACACCTTCATCTGAAATTACCCTGGAAAATGCCCGTCCAATACTGGGAAGATTTGTGATGTATGTATGGGTTAAGTGATTACTATGGATGATAAAGGACTAATATTTACCACCGATGCTGTTCTGGCCCTGGCCATATTCATGGTCTTTAGTGCAGCTTTTATATCATATTACATGGTACCTGGTTTTGCCGGTCAGGATCAGCAAAGCTTGGATGCCATAGCTGCTGATGCACTACGGGTTATGCAGCTGGATGGTACATTGACCACCGCTTCTACTTATTATGCTCAGGGTGAAACTGCAAAAGGTGATCAATTACTTAGAGAATCTTTAGATTATCTTATTCCTTCTAGTACAGGTTATAAATTAACATTAGGTTCTAACCCTGCTGTTGAAGATAACCGTGGGCTTTTAGTGGCTAATGATGTTACTTCCCGGGTGGAAGTAGTTTCTGCTCCCCAGGAAGGTTGGATGGGTAGGGCCTGGTATAAATTGGAAGAAGCCGAATTTGAAGATCAAAAGGTTAATGTAACCACCACCTTATGGAATTTCCACAACTGGCTTAGAAATTTTGATCCATATAAAACTGGTGGTCTAAGAACTAATCCCTATTGGGGTTATGGAACTAGTATCCAAGCCATACCATTTTCTATTCCACTGAATTCTGATATCACTGGTGCTTATTTCATATTAGGTTCCTACGCGCAAAGTAATAGGTCTGCTTTTGATGCCAATGTGGTTATTAATAATATTACTTATCCGGTTAACCGTGATGACTTCATATTCTTAAATTTTCAGCCCAATACTGATAAAAATAGAAATTGGAACTATAGGGGGATAATTAATCATAATCTATTGAACACTGGCAGTAATGAGTATTATGTTCATTTCCGTGATATTAAAGGGAACTGGTATGATTTACCTTGGTTTTCAATTATTGGCAATTATACTACAACATATAAAGTTCCAAAAGGTGTTATCCCTGATGTGTTCCATTTTGCTGATGCTGGAGGATTGGCTGTGCCTAGTGCTCAGAATATAAGTGGAAATGCGACAAATGAATATGGTATAATATATGATTTGCATAGTGATGATGTATCCACATTTACTACCCGTAGAGTTATGCACTGGCCTGATTTTAGTAGTAATCAGAATTTACTGGATGATTTCGATGATGGTATCCCTTTTGTAATAACTGATTTACCTAGTAACCGTCGTGGATCGGCGGTAAGTGTAATACGAGAATTTGATTTACCTCGAGAAAACGTCACTCCCCCTATACGTATACTGGATGCTACAGTTACTATGAATATATATGGTGCTACAGATAACGCCATGGTGGAAGTATGGGATGGTAATCAATGGAGAACAATTTTCTGCTCAAATGACTTTCAAGGTGTACAGTATAGTGGTATTATTGGTACTTATCATGGTTATGGAAATATGCCCGGTACCATATACATACCTACCGAATTTCTACGGGAAGGACATAATAAAGTGAGGATTACTGCTTGGGATCGTGTAGCTGGTGAGGACTTCGATTTAGCAGGATTAGTCGATTCTTATGTTTCAGTTAGCTATACCAAATTACCTATTCTCTGGGATATTTTCCCCTTCCGTAGTTTCCAGTCTAATAATAATGTTTATACTCAAGAGTTAGGAGAACAACCAGGAACACGTCGGCTTAATATAAGAGAAGGTGCTAAGGAAGCCTATCTCTTTTTAGGTACGGGTATGGACACCAGGACTATACGAGTGGAGATTCATAATGGCTGGAATTGGGTTGAGTTATATCCTACAAATACAACCATCCCTTATTATATTAACCTTGCATCATTTGATGCAGATCGTACAAAAGTATTTACCACTGGAAATTCTGGAAATTATACTCTAATTCCAGGAGAATATAGGATACGTGTCACGGCTACAGGTGCGAAGGAGTGGGAATCTGGAGACTATGATGGTACTGTCGAAATTTTTTCAGGTACCCGGGTAGCAATACTTTATCCTGAATTTTTAGAAAACATGTGGACCGTTGGTTATTCCTCAAATGCTAGTGCTGCTCAACAAATAGCCAGACAAAAACTTGAACAGGCCTTAATAGAATCTGGAATTCCAATTGATTACTCACTTTTAAAAACAGAAGCATTATATACTGGTGATTTACCCAATAACATACCGGTAAGGTTAGACTTATGGAGGCAATGAGGGGATAAAAATGGATGAAAAAGGATATGTGTTCAGCCCCATAGCAGTACTGATTTTAATACCAGTATTAGTTATTGCCATAAATTTTGGAGAAATAGTTAATGAATCCAATACCCTGGCCAGTATAGCCATTGGGGGAGATGTAACCTATAATACTGCCCAAAACATTTTCAGTATTATTGAAAAATCTTCAGCCGATGCAGGTAGAAATTCAGCCTACAATGCCACCCGGAAGGTAATAGATGATAACAAAATTAAAAATAACACTAACCCTTTCTTTCCCAACGGAACCAGTAAACAACATATACGTCAGAATATTGTTAATTCATTAAATGTACAGTTAATTGATAGTTGTAAAGAATTAGAACGCCAGACCGGGCGTGAAATTTTCATTAATAATATCCCCATTAATAATTATACCAACCAAACTCTGTTATTGAAGGATGTGACTATCAGTCAGGATGATCCTTTTGGATTTTATGTTCATGTACGGGGAGGTATCCCCATCAAAGTGGTTCAAAAAGATCAGGTATATGAAGGAGTTACTCCACCTATAACCTCTTATGTTTCTATAAGTGGCCTGGAAGACCCTTATATTTGGGTAAATTCTAAAGAAAGAAACTCCAATGTAATTTTCAAGTCACCTTACTATGAAGATTCTCCCTATACCGGCAAGGACTTCCATATGGATGATGTGGTGGATAATCCCAATGCCCGTTTGTATGAGTTATGGAATTATTTAAATGGAACCAATAATCCTTCAGGGATTACACCCCGTCCCTATTACTTCCCGGATCCCCATGGATTATCTTTCTTTGATAGATTGGAAAATAATACCAATACCACTTCTAGTAGACCTGAAGTTAGAATGAGTACTTTTGTTATAGGAAACCCCTTAATGGAAGAGTATGGGGGCCGATCCATTTCTGCGGTGGATCATGAATATTTCTTAGGCTTGAGGGGTATTTACCGGACTGGATCAGGTATAGAAGTAAGGATATCGGGTAATAATCGGCCCTTAATGAAAGACCCGGCGGGTTCTATATTTTACCTATCCACCTTTTATAGAAATTACTTTGACTTAGAAAGTTCCTATAACTAAACATAAATGGTGATACTATTGTTAAAAGATAACCAGGGAGTAGCAACCGTAGACTTATTATTTGCCACCTTAATAGCCATGATTATCATTGGCAGTTTAATCAGCATTATAGGCGGTGAAACTGATAGATCATCTACTGCTGAATTGGGAAGAGCCCGGATGGTGGGAGAAAGGGTGGCCACCACCATAAATACTGTATATACCAATGGCCGGGGTTATTCGGCTAACATCACCATACCCTCGGATATGGATATAACGGTTGATGTTACCACTAATGGATTTGTACAGGTCAAATATGCCGGTAGCACCATTGATATTCGTCTGGTTCCTAAAACCAATATAAACTCGGTTACTATGAATAAAGGTGAAAAATTCACGGCTTATAATGATAATGGAACTATAAAATTCACCAAAATTTAATTATTTTAATTATTTATCTGAATTTTTCCAAAATCACATAACTTATTATTTCCAAACTTTTTTATAGGGCCACTTATACACTATAATAAAATTTTAGATTAACTCATTTTCAGGTGTTAATAATGGATCTGGATTTAAACTGGGAAAAAAAGGCATTAATTGGATTAGGGGTAATAGCTCTTATCATAGTTATATATGCCTACAATCCGTTACACAGTCCAGGGGAAGTTATAGTCCAAAATGATACTTCTGCCCCTCAACCACTGCGCACCATGCCCTTTACCACCACCTCCAGTGAAAGTAACAACACCACCCAGACCAACACTACTACTTTGAATGTAACCAGCCAGCAGGCCAAAGAAATAGCAACTGAAACTGGTCTTCGTACCGGTGAACCTGCCTCTGGTAGTATAAAAATTAATAATGAAACCATATCCGTATGGATCGTTCCCCTATACAAACAGAATAAACTGGAAAAGGAAGTATATGTTAGTAAGGTCAATGGGAACATAGTAGCTACTAAAGAATTCTAATAGAGACGATAAAATGGACACCTGGGTATCAATTATAATGATAGTGCTATTTATACTATTACTGATTTTCATATTTTCCATCGCACTTTTAACTCCTATTATAGGTAAAAAGAACATTATATTTGTCATATTTTTGGGTTTCATGATAGGGGCGGTGGGGGGTGCATTTTTTATCTCCCCGGTATATGAGGATGTTCCAGAAATGGCCCGGGGCCTATACCAGCTTACCAGCGACTCTCCCGAGATAATCATGGTGGATGTATCCACCAATATTGATTTAAATCGTTTCATTACCGATGTTCAGGCCCTGGAGGGAGTGGGTAATGTGGAAAGTAGTGGGATAATTATCCGAACTGATAATTTCACCCAGGAACGTAAAAAAATGATTGAGGAAAGGATCTCTATAGTGGATCCGAATATAGAGTCCTATGAAGTTTATACCAATGGGACCATCATACTTAATGTAAAAAAAGGACACAACCCTATTAAGGCCATAAAAACCTTATCTGATTGGCTGATGCTTACCGGAGGTATCAGCACCCGTTATAGTAATGTCCAGGTAAGTATAGAAGCAGATCCATACCAGGTGGATAATTTGGTTAATGAAATTTCTAAAGAAGAAGTGGTCCTTACCAGTGTAAAGGGACCGGTGAAGGAGCAGGTTTCTAATTTAAGAGAGAGGATGCCGGGACAGCTAAATATTATTCTTTTCTGTGGAATATTAGGGATGATAACTGGTCTGGCAGGAATTTTCATAGATAATATCTTAATTTACCTTCAAAAAATAAAGGATAAAATAAGAAAAGAGGAATAAAGATGAAAGTTGCAGTTCTATTTTCTGGAGGTAAAGACAGTACCATGGCCCTTAAAAAGGCACAGGAAGAAGGCCACCAGGTCCTGTACCTTCTTTCCATGATATCTGAAAATCCAGACTCCTACATGTATCATGTCCCCAATATCCATATAACCCAATTATCTGCACAGGCACTGGACATCCCACTTTTACAGGCAAATACCCGGGGAGTAAAGGAAAAAGAATTAAATGATCTGGAAATTGCTTTAACCAAACTAAAAAATAGGGGGGTAGAAGCCATCTTTTCTGGAGCACTTTCATCCATCTATCAAAAAAGCCGTATTGATGATTTATGCCACAAGCTGGATTTAAAATCAGTAGCTCCTTTATGGGACGTGGATCCCTACTTGTATATGCAGGATATTATTAATCAGGGTTGGCAGGTAATTATAACCGGAGTGGCTGCTGAAGGTCTGGATGAATCATGGCTTGGTCGAATAATTGACCAGAAAGCATTAGAAGATATAAAAAAACTCCATGATAAATTCGGCATCCATATGGCATTTGAAGGTGGTGAAGCTGAAACCCTGGTGGTGGATGGTCCCTTATTTAAAAAGAAAATCAATATAATTAAAGCAGAAAACCACTATAGTGTGGATAGTGGATATTACCTCATAAAAGAGGCAGTATTAGAAGATAAATAATTATTTCTCTTAAATATTATTTTTTAATTTTTCGGTCGTGTTTCATGATCGGTTAAATTATAAATTGTGTGGGATACCACACCTTCAGTTGTGTTACTAAAGCAACAAATGGTGGGGTGATCCCGTATGGATATTGAAGTTTCTCTTCAAATAAACTTACGGTTTGAAGAAGGAAAGAAAGTTTCTGTGGGTAATATTGCAACTAAAATTAGGGACTTGAGACTTGAACAAAAGGCAACTGAAGCAGTTATTCATAAAATTGATGAGATAATGGTTGTTCGATGTTGTGGGGAGAAATACAGTCGGTTAAATGGAAATAATAAATGTCAGCGTGCGGGTTCTGCCCTTCGTCATCCATGCACATCTGTGGGTAGGCTTAATCTTAAGTTGCATCGTGTTAAGGATAAAAAAAACTAATAAAATTCATTTACCATTGGAAACAATGGTGGAATTCAATGGACAGAAAGTTTACCAGGAAGATATAGCCATGATGGGTGTGGAATTAGCTACAAAAATGACTTACCGAGATGCAGTTAAAGGAGGTAAAATCTTCACACCAGACTTCCCATCAGCCTGCACCATCAACCGCCAAGTAATCGAATTAGGAACAGACATTAATAACCATACAAGTGATAATATTCAAGATGCAAGTTTGAATATTGCTTGGAGTGACAGTACTAAAACCCATTCTCAGGAAAAAGACCAGGACAAAAACCATGTAAACGTAGTTCTAGGCCTTCAAGACGGGGAAAAAGCACTCTTAAACTGTAAAATCAACAGATCATGGGAAGAAACAGCACAAGACCTTGATGATGACAATGCATTAGATGATAAAAGCTGCAATAATTGGTGATGCAGATCCTGAGATGAGAAACGCCCTGACACATGGTGATAGAACATATCAACTGGATTTAATCCACTTAATCAGTGACACGAGCTATTATTTATGGTCTGACCAGGAATTATCCTTAAAAGAGAGAAATAAACTAGTCACAAGACTTGAAACTATTATTTGGCCTTTGAAAAATTCCGTGCTCAAACATATGAAGGATAAAAACTTCCAGGCATTACAGGTGAGAATACATAAAACTGTGGATGCCATGGAAAAATTATCAGAGGAACTCGTTGGACTTAGATGTTTTAAAACAGCTCGTTTCATCCGAAAACATTCAAATAATGCTGTTACATTTGCAGTGATGGCAGTTAAAGGTGTTCAGATACCCTGGAATTCCAATATCATTGAACGTTTAATGGGTGAAATATCCAAAAGAACCAAGCATAAATGGATGCGATGGACCACCAAAGGCCTGGAAGCCATGCTAAACCTGGTACTAACACGTTACGTGTCAGAAGAATCATATCAAAAATTCAAACATGAAATAGTGAAAGGCGATAACCTAAAATTGATTAGTGGTGAAGTTCAGATCATAAACACAACTGGAGTAACATGCTGAATTTTAACTAAACTTGCAACACAACCAATTTTTCAAAAATCTCTTATATAATTTTTATTAATAACCATCCCTTACTCTTTAATTTTTCACTATTCATCCTCTATATCAGGTGCCAGCCAATCCAGCAGCCCTTCCACATCGGAAGTAGTTATTTCAATTTCTAATTCTCCTAAAGGTGATTTACTTTCAAGTAGATTAACCACATCAACAAGAGCAGCCTGTTTACTTAGAATGAAACTGATTTTATTTTCCTTGACTTCCATCACACTCCGGGCGCAAGACCTTATTTTTCTTTGTTCTAAATCCTCCTTCAGCTTAAATAAAGAATCTATACCTGCATGTAAGGTTATATGGGAAGGCCCAATTTCCAGTTTACCTGGCTTAAATATGTTGGTAATTGCTTTTTCCACCTTCACCGGATCTTCGGTTGGATTAACCGGGGTATATACTTTAAGAGAACATTGCATAATCTCATCTCTTCACGATTTTTAAGTTCTTTTTTAATACTCTTTTAATCTCATTTTTAAATTTCCACAGAGGGCCCTCATTAACAATCAGGTGATCTGAGGTGGCAATAACATTGCCAATACCAAAACCCAATTCTCTTTTATCTCTTTTTTTAAATTCTAAGAAATTTGAAGAATCATCTGAACGTTTTCTTCGTTTTAAACGCCTGAATCTGGTTTTAGGGCTGGAAAAAACAGATATGACACTGAATTGAGGGAAGTTTTCCTGGAATATCTCCACTTCATAAGGGCTCCTGATTCCTTCAATAAGATAATGTCTATCTTCCTCACCTAAGTGGGCGTAATCTGATTTTATTATATCCACGCAGATTTTAGCCACCACGTATTCCCCGAATTCTTTTCTTAAGGTTACCGCGGTTTCACCCACATCAGCCTTCCTTTTTTTGGCCTCATCCCGGATAACATCCCCCATTCTGATAATTTTAAGACCCCTGTTTTGGGCCATGCGGGATATAACTCCTTTACCTGATCCCGGCATCCCGGATATACCAATTACTATCATTATTTCACTTCATCTATTAGAATAATTATAATTGATTAATTTTTAAAAGCAGATATTGTTTATACTATTGTAACAGATTATCTATTAAATAGGTCTCTTTTTTTAGTTTCATAAACTCTGAAATATTTAATATAAAATTATTTTTTTATCTTAAAAAACTTTAGAGACTCTTTCAAATTTTCTTGATTATCAAAGTTATCTAAAATCTGCTGCAGTTTATCTATTCTTTCCCTTTTTAGATTGCGTATTTCCTGAATTAAAAGGGGTAGAACCCTTACAATATTATCTACTATGGAAATTGATGACATCCGGGAGGTGCGGGACAGGGGGTTTAAGTCAATGGTTATCACTGTTTTACCAGTTTTTTCCAAAATATCTGCCCGATCACCGTCTTCTAAGGGTACCAGAATTACATCTGCATCATAGATGCCTCCTGGACTGGCAGTGGCCCGGGGACTTTCGATTCCATCTAAGTATTTTAATTTTTCATCATCTAATCCTAATACTTTCCCTGCACCAGCCTGCTTTAATACACCTTCTATGGCATTTACTCTCTGAGGGGTGCGGTGGAAGAGATTAATCTCCAGGCACCCTCCACTAAGTAGACTTAATTCCACCATTTCCTCAGCCACAAGAGCCGCAGTATTACCATTTACGGAAAAAACAGGATTTTTTGCCAGAAGGATGGCTGCTGCTCCAGCTTTTATAGCCATCTTAGCCGGGGTGCTGGTTTTTTCTCCCAGGAGGTAATCGAAAGCTTCCCCTCTTCCATGGGCTATCATGCCTGAGTCAGCCAGGATACCCTCTTTAAAGGCTTTCACTATCTTTTCTCTAATTAGTAGTGATTCATAACGGGGATGACTTTCCGGTATCATATTAGAAACTTGGCCCTAATCCATATAAATGATTAATGGAAACTATAAAATCCAGAGAGTATTTCACAAAAACAACATATATTTTTCACCAAGTATATTGAATTTCCATCTCCCCCTAATAACAGATAATAGGCAATAAGTTAATAAAATGAGATACATATCAATATTAAATATAACCGAGGGATTTTATGGATGAGAAAATCCAGATTAACCAGACCAAAGAGAAAACAAAAAGAGATTTAAAAAAAAATAAAGAAAAGAAAAGAAACAACCTGGGTATCTATGCCGGTTTAGTCCTGATAGTTATTGGATTTTTATGGTATGCCATAAGTACAGGTTTAATCCCACCACAATACCTGGCGGCATGGCCTCAGTTTCTATTAATCCTTATCGGGATATTAATTTTAATTAAATCACTTTAAATTTTGATTTTCTATAAAAAAAGCATAAATAATTCTAATCCGGTGGAAAAATTTCTAACTTTTTCCTGGATTTAAAAGTTTTTATGAGATTACGAGGAATATAAATGAAGGAATTAATGAAAAAGCTATCTCAATTACCAGGGATATCTGGATTTGAGAGTGAAGTGGTAAATCTTATTGAAAGTGAATTAGAGGACCATGTGGACCATATTGAAAAGGACCGTATGGGAAATATTATTGCCCTTAAAAAAGGCGACCCTAAATCTCCTAAGGTCATGCTGGCAGCACATATGGATGAAATTGGCTTGATGGTGCGCCATATCGACAAAAAGGGGTTTATTAAATTTTCCAAGATAGGGGGCATCAATGATCAGATGATCCTCAATCAGATAGTGCATATCCATTCTAAAAACGGACCGGTTATTGGTGTTATTGGATCAAAACCACCCCACCGAATGAAGCCCGCTGAGAAAAAGAAGATAACTTCTTATGAGGATATGTTCATTGATATTGGAGCCAAAAGCAATAAGCAAGCAGAAGAATTGATTGAAGTAGGGGATCCCATAACTTTCAGTAACGATTTTTATGAACTACCTAATTCCCTGATTACTGGTAAAGCACTGGATAACCGGGTGGGATGCTTAATCATGATTGAAACCATAAAAAGAGTTGATTGTGATATAAATATCTATGGAGTGGGCACTGTGCAGGAAGAAGTGGGGTTAAAAGGTGCTAAAACATCTGCATTTAAAATAAACCCGGATTTTGCACTGGCACTGGATGTAACCATTGCGGGAGACCATCCTGGAATGAAAGAAGATGAAGCACCTGCTAAAATAGGGAAAGGCCCGGCAATTATTTTAACTGATGCTAGTGGAAGGGGTATCATTACTCATCCTAAAATTAAAGAGTGGTTAATTACTACGGCTAAAGAGGAAGAAATACCGGTGCAATTAGAAGTAAGTGAAGGTGGTACCACTGATGCTACTGCCATTCATTTAACCAGGGAGGGCATACCTGCAGGAGTAGTATCGGTTCCCACTCGCTACATACACACCACGGTTAGCATAGCCAGTATGGAAGATATTGAAAACACAGTTAATCTGCTGGTTAAGGCCCTGGAATGCTTGTAATTCAAAAATAAATCTAAGAATTCTTAAAATGAGCATTATTTTTTTTTTTTTTTTTAAAACAGCTTTTTTAAATGAAAAATTAATTAAGGAATATTTAATGAAAATTTTAAGAAATACCTAATTTTAAGTTATTCCTCTTCTGATTCATTTATAAGGATATGCCACCTGATTTTATTTCATAGGTTATAAATTCAATAGGTGTGCTGGTACTTCTCATTTTAATGATGTCCATTACCCTTTCTCTTCTACCGGTGTAAGGGTTCTCTTTTTTCATGAGTTTGATGGCACCATAAGCCGCAAAAAGGGCCAGTTCATTAAATTCCTGAGAGGTGGCACTATCGAGTATAATCAAAGCAGTAATATTCCTTTCCTTTAATTCATAAATCAATAAATCAAAGCGATCCCGAAATTCATAAGGGGTTAACTTGGCAGTATGGCTACCTAAACTATCTATTATTACCACTTCTCGATCTGGACTGATATCATGGATTAATTTTTCAAAATTGCCTTTCATGGCTTCCACACCAATATTCATTTCAGCTTCTGTAACCCGGGCCCTTAATCCAGCCAGTTCCACAAATTCCAGAGTTCCCTTATCCATGATGGATTTCATATCCCATTTAAATGAATCAGTCTGTCGTAGTAGATCACCTTCATCTTCTTCGGTGGTGATATAAGCGGTTTTTTTATGCTGCAGGCAGCTACTTTTGGCAAACTGCAGGCCAAAAATAGTCTTACCGGAACCGGCATCTCCGGTTAAAATTATGGTTCTACCTTGTGGAAAACCACCTATTATTTCGTCTAATCCATTAATTCCAGTTTTTATCCTTTCCACCAACTCCCCTCCTAAATTTATGTAATTGATAACAATTTCACTTAGCGGAATATCTATAAAGGCACGTAAAATTCAAACTTTATTTTTTTGGAACCTTCAACTAAACTGGAGCACTGGTTTACATTTCCCTTAATACCGGTCCAGGTAAAACTCCTTATCATGATGGCTCTAAAAATCAGAGAAAAAATAGGGTTTTTACGGGCTTCTTCCATCCAGGGAAAAGTTTCAAATTCCAGGCGATATTTTGGTGCAGATTCCTTTAAATTGGTTTGAATGCCCAGATTCACTAATAACTCCTGTATCCATTCCAAATATGCATCGAACACTTCTTTTTTCCCTTCAAGTTTCTTTTCTTCAATGGTTTTAATTAAATCCTGCCGGGCCATTTCTTCATAGAAATTAGGTCTGACATTTTTTTCAAAACGATCCGCAAAATTTTTAATAATAGTATTTCGTAGCTGTGGAGGGATAGATGATGCAAATACTGGAACAGCACTAACCACAAACCCATATAATTCCACCCGAGCTTTTTCACGGATAAGCTCTTCTCTTTGTTTTTCCGATTTGATTCTATCGGTAATGTCATGTCCAATTAACTGAATAAGGGGTTCAGGAGAAGATGAATTGATATAGGAAGTGTGGATTTCAAAATAAAGATGTTTACCATTTTTATCATTCAGGCTGAGTTCCAGGGGTTTCATTTTACCTTTTTCAATAAGAGGGGGAATTAAAGACATGAAATCTTTAATCTGCCTATTTTCCACAAATCCCAGATTTGAAAACTCAAGTAACGGTTTTCCAATTAATTTTTCACGACGTATACCGGTTATTTTTTCTATCTGTCGGTTCATGAAACTTATATTACCATCAACATTCAGTAAAAGTATAGGATCCGGGGAAGACTCAAAAAGAGATCGATATCGCTCTTCACTCTCTTTCAGTTTACTATCCATTTTATGCTTATAGAGGGCCACTTCCACCGCACTATGCAGTTCACGATCTTCAAATGGTTTAATAATATAACCAAAGGGTCCGGTTAGCTTGGCCCGGCCCAGTGTTTTTTCATCAGAATAAGCAGTAAGGTACACCACCGGTATGTCAAATTTATCACGGATAAAATCTGCAGCCTCGATACCATCCATTTTACCTTTAAGAACGATATCCATTAAAATTAGATCAGGCAGAGTTTCTCTGGTTTTTGAAATAGCCTCTTCTCCAGAAGCCGCAATATCCAGAACATTATAGCCCAGGCCTTCGGCCCTGTGTTTAATATCCATGGCCACTATACTCTCGTCTTCAACCACCAGTAATTTTGTATCTGCCATTCTATCCCTCTGTAATATATTCTGGATGAATCAATTAAAAAATATTTAATCAAGCATCTTATTAAAAATTATGGCCGGGGGCCTGACTTTAACTTCTAGTCTAATTTTTTTATGATACTAACTAATTTTTGGTCTTAAAGATATTAATATCTTTTTAAAATCATCTTTATATCCAAAAATACTCTGATAATATGATTATTATACTAAATTTGTACATTTTTTCAAGGCTAAGTCCACTTCTTTGAAATAGGCGGATGTATGTTTTAAGGTTGCTGTGAAAGAAGGGGGGGGTATGGAAAATTTTATTTGATTTATTTCTGGGGGTGAAAATGATTATATATATTCTCTGCCACCTGACGATTAAGGCCCCTGACTGCCATTATCTCTTCAATACTTGCTTTTTTTATTTTTTCCAAATCCCCGAAATGGCGCATCAGATTCATCTTTCGTTTAGAACCCACCCCTTTAATATCATCCAGGGTGGAATGCTCTAATCCTTTAGAACGAAGTTTTCGGTGATATGAAACGGCAAAACGGTGGGCTTCATCCCGGATGCGCTGTAATAAAAAGAGAGCTTCTGAATTCCGGGGTAAAATCAAGGGTTCAGCAGTCTGAGGTATGAATACATGTTCAAATTCTTTAGCAAGTCCAATTACAGGTATATGGACTAATTTAAGTGATTTTAACGCGTCAAGGGCCACTTTCAACTGTCCCTTTCCTCCATCTACCAGTATTAAATCAGGAGGTGATTCTCCCTCATCTATAATTTTCTGGTAACGCCGGGTAATCAATTCCTGCATCATACCATAATCATCAGGACCAGGAGTTTTTAGTTTATAACGTCTGTATTTTCCCTTACGGGGTTTAGTATCGTGAAACTGTACCATGGATCCCACTGCTGATTTACCAGAAATATTGGACACATCAAAACCTTCAATAATGTGGGGCATGAGGGGTAGTTTTAAATATTTTTTCAAGTCAATTAAAGCATTTTTAACCTGCTTTTCCTGATTTCTTATAACCGAAGCATTTTTAGATGCCATCTGCAGGAGGCGGTACTTATGTCCCTTCTGCGGAGTGGTTACTTTTAGGGCAGCACCTCTCAAATCAGATAACCATTCTTTAATTACTTTTTGATCCGGTACCGGGTACGGGATAATAAGTTCCCCCGGGATATATCGGGGATTGGCATAATACTGTTTGATAAAGGCAGATAGTATTTCTTCTGGTGTTGAATTTTCCACACCAGCCATGAGGAAATCATCTTTACCCATTATCTTACCTTCCCTAACTGAGAAAACAACCATGACTGCCATTTTTTTATCAATGGAACCGGCAATAATATCCTGATCCAGCTCATCAGTGAAGGCTACAAACTGGCGTTCCATGACATCTTTTATGGCATTAATCTGATCCCTTAATACGCCGGCCTTTTCAAATTCATGGTTACGGGCAGATTCTTTCATTTCTTTATTTAGGGTGGTGATTATCCGGGAATATTTTCCCTGGAAAAAGAGATCTATACTGTCAATTATTTTTTGATAGTCATCCTGAGAAATACCATCAGCACAGGGGGCGTAGCAAAGGTCAATCTGTCTGTTAAGGCAGGGCCCATCCATTTTTTTACAGTCTCTAACCTTGAATAAAGTTTTTATAAATTTGAGAGTTTTTCGAACAGATCCCACGTCAGTAAAGGGACCGAAGTAGTGGGATCCATCACTGGATATGCTCCGGGTTATGAGGATGCAGGGATAGTTCTCCCGGGTTATCTTGATATAAGGGTAGCGTTTATCATCCTTTAACCGTACGTTATATCGGGGCCTGTGCCTTTTAATTAAGGTAGCCTCTAATATAAGTGCTTCTTTTTCTGTATCAGTGATTATATATTCCAGACTGTGGAATTGATTCATTAAAATCTGGGTTTTAGGAGAATCCAGATCATCTTTAAAATATGATTTAACCCTTTTTTTCAGGGATACGGATTTACCCACATAAATTATTTCATCCCGGGCATCTTTCATGATATAGACACCGGTTTTATCAGGTAAATCATCTGCAGAATCAACTTTAGTGGACAATTTATTAACCTCAAAATACCTTATTTAATAAAAGAACATTTAAACTTATTATTTGACTTCTTTTTATCATATAATGATTTATTTTTAATTTTTATATATCTTCAGCTAATGCCGGGTCTATAATTATTCTTTTAAAGGCAAGGGTAAAACATATTTTCTATAGGATTTCTCCCTGGCTACTTTCTACTACTTTTTTACTTTTCAAATGCTCCTGGGAAAAACTAATATGTTAATGGATAGAGAGTATATGAAGCTATAATCAAGGGGATTAATTATAGATTTTTAAGATTTTTTATTAGGGCAAAGTTTTTATAGGATAAAGTGCAATTACTGATAATATAAACTTAAAGTATAATAACTGTTATCTTATTTTTCCAATAATAAAATTAAATATCCATCAGGATTATATCGATTTTCTTTTACTAATCTATTATCCCTATTAAGGCCTTATGATAATCTTAGATTGAAATTTAAATAAAACATGATTTTTTTTAGAGTGGTTAGATATGAAAAAATTTGAGCTTGCATCAGATTATAAACCTCTAGGGGATCAGCCAAAAGCCATCAAATCACTGGTATCAGGATATAAAAAAGGATTCAAGGAGCAAACCCTTCTGGGAGTTACCGGATCTGGTAAAACTTTTACCATGGCTAATGTAATTGAAAAACTGCAAAAACCCACCCTGGTTATATCCCATAACAAGACCCTGGCGGCCCAGCTATATGAGGAATTCAAGGAGTTTTTTCCAGATAATGCGGTGGAATACTTTGTCAGTTACTATGACTACTATCAGCCTGAAGCATATGTCCCCCAGTCCGATACCTATATTGATAAGGAGTCCTCTATCAATGAAGAAATTGATAGAATGAGGCACTCCACCACCCAGTCCCTTTTATCCCGGGACGATGTGATTGTAGTTTCCAGTGTGTCCTGTATCTATGGTATAGGTGCACCAGAAGATTATGGGGAATTCATTTTATCTTTGAAGGTAGGGGATAATATCTCTCGGGAGGAAATCCTCTCCCAGCTGGTACATATGCAGTATGAGCGTAATGACATAGAATTTGATAGAGCGCACTTCCGGGTTAGAGGGGATATAATTGAAATCAACCCGGTACACGGCACTCAACCTTTACGTATAGAATTATTTGGAGATGAAATTGACTCCCTTTCTTTAATAGATCCTTTAAGGGGTAAAAAAATTGAAAACCTGGAACGAACCATTATTTTCCCCGCAAAGCACTTTGTTATAGCCGATGCAAAAATGGATAAAGCATTAAAAGACATAGAACAGGAACTAAAAGAAAGGCTAACAGTTTTAAAATCACAAAATAAGCTGGTTGAAGCCCAGCGCCTGGAACAGCGCACCCGCTTTGACCTGGAAATGATGAAAGAAATGGGTTATTGCTCCGGGATAGAAAATTACTCCATGCATATGAGTGGAAGAAAATGGGGAGATACACCTTACAGTCTCTTAAAATACTTCCCTTCAGACTTTTTGACTATTATAGACGAGTCCCACGTAACTGTACCCCAAATAAGAGGTATGTATAATGGTGACCAGGCCCGTAAGTCCACTCTGGTGGATTATGGTTTCAGATTACCTTCTGCCCTGGAAAACCGTCCCCTGAAATTTGATGAATTTGAAAGCCTGGTGGATAAAGTGGCCTATGTATCAGCCACACCATCCTCCTATGAATTGACCCGGAGCTTAAATGTGGTGGAACAAATTATCCGGCCCACCGGTCTTCTGGATCCAGAAGTGATTGTGAGACCGGTGACTAATCAGGTGGATGATCTACTCCTGGAAGTCCAGAAAAGGGTTAAAAAAAATCAGAGAGTACTGGTAACCACCCTTACCAAGCGTATGGCAGAGGACTTAACAGAATATTATGCTAAAATTGGTATAAAAGTACGCTACCTTCATTCTGAAATCAGCACCCTGGAGCGAATCGATATCATTGACGATCTACGTAGAGGGGACTTTGATTGTCTGGTGGGAGTAAACCTCTTAAGGGAGGGTTTGGATTTACCCGAGGTATCCCTGGTGGCTGTACTGGATGCAGATAAAGAAGGATTTTTACGTTCCCAAACCTCACTTATCCAGACCATAGGAAGAGCAGCCCGTAATGTGGAAGGACAAGTTCTACTGTATGCTGATGAAATCACCTCTTCAGTTAAATCTGCGGTGGATATCACCAACCACAGGCGAAAAATGCAAACAGAATATAATAAAAAACATAAAATACAAGCCCGTAATGTGGTCCGCAGCCTTAAAGAAAAAAAAGTAGATAATAAACTGGAAAATGTGGATGACTTCAAGAAAATACCTAAAGACGAATTGAAGTTATTGATTAAGGATTTGAAAAAGGACATGAAGGATGCCGCCTCTAACCTGGACTTTGAAACTGCGGCTAAAATCAGGGACCAGCTCATAATATTAAAGGGAGTTTCTGCTAAATAGTGTCCTTTTAAATTGATTATTATCTAATCCCATTACTAAAAAATATAATAAACATTAAATTAAGTCTGGTAAATTGCATTAATTGAATAAATTAGAGAATTAATTAATTAAAACTTGAAAATAACCGTATTTATTAATTAAAGTTTAAATTTAGAGGAATTATTTAATTAGAACTTGAGTTTAATGATTTTAAAGGAGTTATACATTAAATGAAAAATCAAACAGGGGATAAGAAAGGAAAAATTGTCCTGAAAGGAGCAAGGGAGCATAATCTCCAGAACCTTGATCTGGCCCTACCCCGGGATCAGCTGGTGGTCATAACCGGGATTAGTGGATCGGGTAAATCATCCCTGGCCTTTGACACCATCTATGCTGAAGGACAGCGCCGTTATGTTGAATCACTATCTGCTTATGCCCGGCAATTTTTAGGGCAGATGAAAAAACCGGAAATAGATTACATTGAGGGTTTATCACCGGCCATATCCATAGACCAGAAAACAACCCGGATGAACCCCCGGTCAACGGTAGGGACCATCACCGAAATATATGATTACTTCCGATTACTATTTGCCAGGATAGGCCTACCTCATTGTTACAGTTGTGGCAAGGAGATATCACAGCAAACCACTGGACAAATTGTGGAAAGCATAATACCTGCAGGGGAAGGTACTAAAATCCAGGTACTCTCTCCGGTGGTTAAAGACCGTAAAGGGGAACACCATAAGGTATTTGAAAACCTCCGCACTAAAGGATTTGTCCGGGTGAGAGTGGATGGTGAAATACACGACCTGGAAGAAGAATTCAACCTGGATAAAAATAAAAACCACTCCATTGAAGTAGTGGTGGACCGGCTGGTTATCCGGCTGGATGTAGAATTCAAAAGAAGGCTGGCTGATTCAGTGGAAACCGCCCTGGAATTAGGGGAAGGGCTGGTGGTGGTGGTTTTCCCTGATGAGGAAAAAATATACAGTGAACACTTTGCCTGTGTGGAATGTGGTATAAATTTTGAAGAAATTTCCCCTCGTATGTTCTCCTTTAACAGTCCCCATGGGGCCTGTCCCGAATGTAATGGCCTGGGCAGTAAACTGGAAATCGACGCTGATCTGGTGGTTCCCCATCCCGAACTTTCGATAAATGAAGGTGCAGTAGTACCCTGGAGTAAATCCATAAATAAGGAAAACTACTACCAGCAGATGTTAAAGGCCGTATCTGGTCATTTTGGATTTAGCATGGACACCCCCTTCCAAAATCTGGATGCAGAATACCAGAAAGCCATACTCTATGGTAGTCCGGAGAGGATTGAATTCACCTTTAAAAGGAAAAACCGCTCTTATCATGTTAAACGTAAGTTTGAAGGAGTGATACCCCGTATGGAACGGATTTACATGGAAACTAAATCTAATTACATGCGCACCTACATGGGGAAATTCATGAGCGACCATAATTGCCCCCTGTGTGATGGTACTCGATTGCGACCAGAGAGCCGATCAGTTACCATTGGAGGAATATCCATATCCCAGGCAGTGGAAATGCCTATTAAAGAATCTCAGAAATTTTTCCAAAGTCTTAAATTAACTCAAAGGGAAGAATTCATTGCCCAGGAGATTTTAAAGGAAATAAATGAACGATTAAAGTTCCTGGTGGATGTAGGCCTGGATTATATTACCTTAAATCGATCATCAGGTACTCTTTCTGGGGGAGAAGCCCAGAGGATAAGGTTGGCTACTCAGATTGGCTCCCGGCTGGTGGGGGTGCTTTATATACTGGATGAGCCCAGTATCGGACTGCACCAACGGGATAACCTGCGGCTTATAGAAACCCTTAAAAGATTAAGAGATATTGGTAACACCCTGATTGTGGTGGAACACGACGAGGAAACCATACTATCTGCTGATTATGTGGTGGATATTGGTCCCGGGGCAGGGGAACATGGTGGTCATGTGGTGGCCACCGGTACCCCGGCAGAGATAATGGAATGTGAGGAATCCATCACCGGTAATTACCTGTCCCGGAGAGAATTCATCGATGTTCCCAAAAGCAGGCGAAAACCTGAAGGCAACTACCTCCACATCTATGGGGCCCGGCAAAACAACCTCCACAACATCGATGTGGAATTACCTCTAGGAGTGTTCACCTGTGTCACCGGAGTATCCGGGTCTGGAAAAAGTACCCTAATAAATGAAATACTCTATAAAGGGCTCTATGAGAAAATTAATGGCAAGCACATGCATGCCGGGGACCATGATAGAATAGAAGGCACCCACCATGTGGATAAGATCATCATCATTGACCAGTCCCCTATTGGACGAACTCCTCGTTCCAATCCAGCCACCTATACTGGAGTATTTACCCATATCAGGGAAATATTTGCTGAAACACCTGAAGCAAAGATGAGAGGATATAAGCCAGGTAGATTCAGTTTCAATGTAAAAGGAGGTAGATGTGAGGCTTGCAGTGGTGATGGGATAATAAAAATTGAAATGCATTTTCTGGCAGATGTGTATGTCCCCTGTGAGGTTTGCAAGGGTAAGAGGTACAATGAGGAGACCCTGGATATTCGTTATAAAGGTAAAAATATTGCCGAAGTACTGGACATGACTGTGGAAGAATCACTGCACTTTTTTGAAAATATCCCCCGGATTAAGAAAAAATTACAGACCCTGGATGATGTGGGATTGGGATATATCCGCTTAGGTCAATCCGCCACCACCTTATCGGGAGGAGAGGCCCAGAGAATTAAACTGGCCAAAGAATTATCCCGGCAAAGCACCGGTAAAACCATGTATATACTGGATGAACCAACTACAGGACTGCACTTTGCCGACATTAAACGGCTCTTACATGTACTGGGTCGCTTAACTGATTCTGGAAATTCTGTGGTGGTAATAGAACACAACCTGGATGTAATTAAAACTGCGGATTATATAATCGACCTGGGACCAGAAGGAGGAGATGGTGGTGGACTGCTGGTAGCCCAGGGAACACCTGAAGAACTAGCAAAAAGTGGAACCTTTACCGGGGATTATTTAAAGGAGATATTAACTGAAAACTCCACTCCACTATCCCGGGAGTTAAATTCACAGCTTAAGGGAGAAAAAAGTATGGATTAACTCCCTTATTCATTTAAAATAATATATCCTTTTTTTTTAGTCGGCGGGCTTCTATTTTTTTTAAATATCAAAATTTTAAAAATTACAGGTTTTTTATAAATCCACCTGCTCTTTTTCTCATATAAAGGATATCTAAAGAACTTATAGTAACTTATTATTAATTAAAAAGATATACTATATTTATGATTTCTAATTACCATCATTCCCCTATCTTGAGGGGTATTTCCTTTATAATTTTATCCGGGGTGGGACTTTTGGTTTTCAATTATTATAATATTCCTGATTTTTCTTCTTTTCTTAATCAGGGACAAACTTATCCTGCTTTTTTAACTTTTCCCCTGATAATGGGTATTTCCGGGTCCCGTAAAAGGTTTTTAATACTTATACCTATTGCGGTGGCCATCGTATTAATCATACTTCAGCCCTTATCCAGTACCCTGGGATATGATATTTCAGATAGTCTTTTTCGCTTGATTTCACTCATGCTGATTGTGGTAATGGTAGCTCTTCTATCTGAGAGAATAGAAAAAGTAAGAAGCCTGAGCAGTTTAAATGAACAATTAAAAGAACAGGCAGAAAAATTAGAAGATGCCAACCAGGAACTGGAATCTTTTGCTTATTCAGTATCCCATGATTTAAGAGTGCCTTTAAGAGCCATAGATGGATTTTCAAGGATAATGGTTGAAGACTATGAGGAAAAACTGGACGAAGAGGGAATAAGGCTTTTAAATATTATAAGGGATAATACAAAAAAGATGGGCCAGTTAATTGATGATATCCTCCTTTTATCCCGGGCAGGAAGACAGGAAATGAAAGAGGGGGATGTTGATATCAAAAGCCTGGTGGAATCTGTTTATAGAGAATTTGATAATCAAACCGAGGGCCGGGAAATAAATTTCATAGTAGAAGATCTTCCTCCGGCCTATGGTGACCGGGCACTTTTATATCAGGTCTTCAGCAACCTTATTGGCAATGCCATTAAATTCACCCGGAATAAAAACCCTGCAAAAATAACGGTGGGCTTTGAAGAGGGTAAAAAGGAAACCACCTATTTTGTAAAGGACAATGGGGCTGGTTTTAATATGAAATATATAAATAAATTATTTGGACTATTCCAGAGATTACATAGTCCTGAGGAATTTGAAGGTACGGGAGTAGGCCTATCCATTGTGCAGAGGGTAATAAAACGTCATCATGGAAGAGTATGGGGTGAAGGGGCGGTTGATGAAGGTGCCACCATATTTTTCACCCTGCCTCATGAAAATGTATAAAAAAACAGGGGATTAACCTGTTCCGGACTATTAAACATAAGTTAATACCATAATATTAATTAATTTAAATAAGCAGCATATGATTTTAAAAGAAAGTTAAAGGTGATTTAATGGGTCTTGATGAAGTGGAAATATTACTGGTGGAAGATAATCCAACTGATGCGGAATTGACCATGCGGGCTTTAAAAAGGAAAAATCTGGCAAACCAGGTTGCCTGGGTTAAAGATGGGGCAGAAGCACTGGATTTCATATTTACTAAAGGAGATTATTCCCAAAGAAATCCAGAAGACTTACCTAAATTAATTTTACTGGATTTGAGAATGCCCAAGGTGGATGGACTGGAGGTCTTACAAAAAATAAAAGCCCAGAAACACACCCGTAAGATACCGGTGGTGGTATTGACCTCCTCCCAGGAAGACCGGGATATCGTGGAAAGCTATGAACTGGGAGTAAATAGCTATGTCAGTAAACCAGTGGAATTTGATGAGTTCATTGATGCGGTATCCACTCTGGGACTTTACTGGATGCTTATAAACAATCCCCCTGCTATTTAAGAATTTATAGATCATATCCAGGAAAGATGAGGCTGTAAATGAAAGATAAAATAAAGGTTTTAATTCTGGAGGATGTTCCTTTAGATGCAGAACTGGTGGAGAGGGAACTAAAAAAGGAAGGATTAAATTATATTCCCCGCATCGTGGATACAGAGAATGATTTTTTAAATGCTCTTTCTGTTTTTAAACCGGATATTATACTGGCTGACCATTCCTTACCCCACTTTGATGGGTTATCTGCTTTGAAAATCACCCTGGAGCAATCACCCCGCATCCCTTTCATATTTGTCAGTGGGAAAATTGGTGAGGATTTCGCAGTAGACATGCTTAAAGGAGGTGCCACTGATTATGTACTAAAAAATAATTTATCTAAACTTCCTCACTCGGTTATAAGGGCACTAAAAGAATCTAAAGAACAAAGGGAAAGACAAATTGCTGAAAAAGCTTTAAAAAAAAGGGAAGAAGAATACCGGTTACTGGTGGAAAACCAAACAGATCTTATAATAAAACTGGACCTGGAGGGAAGGTTATTATTTATCAGTAAATCATTTTCTGAAATTTTCTCCCAAAACGAAGAGGACCTCCGGGGAGAGAATTTTCTAAATCTACTTCCCCATAATAATCGCCCTATTATGCAGTCCTTCTTAAAACGTCTGTGCAAACCCCCTTATTCTGGTTTGATTGAACAGGAAATCTTCACCAAAGACGGAACACGTTGCATTTCCTGGGCCAACAAATCAGTTCTGGATAAGGAGGGTAAAGTGATATCCATTGTGGGTGTGGGAAGGGACATCACCCGACAAAAAAAAGCAGAAAAAGCACTAAAAGATTCTGAAAGTAAATACCGGGCCATATTTGAAAATACAGGTACTTTAACTTTAATTTTTGAAAAAGACATGACCATATCTCTGGTTAATAGTGAGTTTTTAAAATTTTCAGGTTACAGTCAAAAAGAAGTTGAATGTAAACTCAGCTGGCTGGATTTTGTGGCACCAGAAGATATTGAAAGGATGGAAGGGTATCACCGTATCTTACGCCTTAATTCATCAGCCATACCCAAAAATTACGAGGTGAGCCTGGTAAATAAAGATGGTGAGAAAAAAAATTTCTTTGCAAATTTCGACATGATACCGGGCACCAATCAGGGTTTGATATCATTTATGGATATCACTGATAGAAAGATTGCTGAGAATAAAATTAAAAGGTCACTAAAAGAAAAAGAACTCCTTTTAAGGGAAATCCACCACCGGGTAAAAAATAATCTACAAATCATATCCACCCTGTTAACCCTGCAGTCTGCCCAAATTAAAGACCAGAAAGTCACAGAATTATATAAAGAAAGCCAGAACCGTATACAGTCCATGGCCCTCATTCATGAAAAATTATACCAGTCCCAGGAGATATCCCGGATAAATTTACCTGATTATGTGCAAACATTGGTAAGCGACCTCTTCTTTTCCTATGGGACTGATAAAGAACTAATTGAACCGGTACTGGATGTGGATGATGTTTCCATGGGGATAGATACGGCCATACCCTGTGGTTTTATTATAAATGAGCTGGTTTCCAATTCCCTGAAATATGCTTTCCCGGGTGGTGAGGGAAAAATAAATGTTTCTTTACACAAACTACGTGATGGTAATTACTCCCTGGAGATATTTGACGATGGTATAGGTCTTCCTGAGAATCTGGATATTCAAAAAACAGATACTCTGGGCTTGCAGATAGTTAATAACCTGGTTAATCAAATCGATGGGGAACTGGAGATTGAAATGCCTTCTATTTACCGGATACTGTTTAAAGAACTTAAATATAAAAAGAGAATTTAAGGGATTAAACCTTTATTAAAGGGACTAAAAATCATGATTAAATTTCCATAAAAAATATTGTAGGAGTGTAATTAATGGGTGCAAGAGTATTAGTGGTGGAAGATGAGAGTATTGTGGCCATGGGCATCAAACATAAACTTCAAAATTTAGGCCATACTGTGGTGGACATGGTGGCCACCGGGGAAGACGCAGTTAAATCTGCCCGGAAAAACGATCCAGAAATTATTTTAATGGACATTGTTTTAAAAGGGGATATTGATGGTATTGAGGCCACCCATATAATAAGGGAAAAACAGGACATACCGGTAATATATCTAACGGCCTATGCCGATGAAGAAATGCTTTCCCGGGCCAAGGTAACAGAACCATATGGATACATAATAAAACCATTCAAATCAAGTGAAATTAATGCTAATATCGAAATGGCCATATATAAACATGCTTCTTCTAAAAAACAAAATGAAATACTGAAAAAAAGGATTTTAGCTGACTTTTATGATTTTATTCTACGGGCCATGCCGGGATCAAGTACCCCCAATGAAACTGAAATGCGTAAATTGTTGGCCAATATATTTGCTGATAGAATGGAATTAGATATGAAACCTGGTTTTGATAAAGCATTCTCGGATAAAAATATTGATAGTGACTCATCTGAAGCTGAAGAAATCTTTGAAACATATGTGGAGTGGATTACCACCATATTCTCTGATTTAGGTATCAGAATAGGATTAAAATCCGAAACCACCAGCTTTTTTATAGAATTTGATAACTGCCCCTGGATAGAGGAATCCCGTAAAAACCCCATATTCTGTTTGAACTGCCAGTCCATGATTAACCGCAGTTTTAGCTGGACCAATCTGGAAGGGGAAATTAATCGTAGATCCACTATTGCCTCGGGATCTTCCAGTTGTATATTCGCTTTAAATTTATGAAATGATTTAGATGCAAAAAAAAGGAATCGCCCATTTACCCTTACATGGGGGTCATCCTCCGTCCTGGCTATTTTCCAGGATGATTAAACTGGCGGGGGTTATCAGCCAGGCTACTATTGAAGAATATGGGGTCGATGAATTTTTAAATCGCATCTCCAACCCTTTCTATTTTCAGGCACTATCCTGCGTACTGGGTTTTGACTGGCACTCCTCAGGTACCACCACCACTACCTGCGCTGCTCTAAAAACTGCTCTTGAAGGAGGAAATCAGGGAGTTATGGTACTGGGAGGCAAGGGTAAGCACTCCCGAAAGACACCCCAGGAGATAGAAGAAGCCCTGAATGTTTTCTCCCTCACCACTTCCCAAGGCGAGAAACTTATTTTATCCAGTAAATTATCTGCTAAAATTGATAACTCCTGTATACAGGATGGCTACCAGCTGTATCAACACAGCTTTTTTTAAATGAAAACGGTAATTGGGCGGTGGTGCAGCAGGGAATGAATAAGGATAATCACTATGCAAGGCGCTATCACTGGCTGGGGTGTGAGGTGCAGGAATATGTGGAAGAACCACACCACGCCATATCCTGTGATCTGAAAGGAGAAGAAACCCTGGATATGACCTCTCACCTTAGTAAAAATTCCCGGGATATAAGTGTGGATTTAATCTGTGATGGGCCAGAGCACCTTAAAAAATACTTTAAAAGAAAAGAATCATCCCAGACTGTTTTATCTGATTTTAAAAAAATGATCAGGACCTCTAATCATCCGGTACTGGATATGCCATCTCATCATCCGGTACTGGATATGGATTTAAGTGCTAGGGAATTCCAGGTTCTGCAAAGAGCCTGGGAGATACAACCTGATAACTATGAAGAATTGCTTTTACTACATGGTATGGGACCTAAAAAAATCAGGGCCCTGGCTCTTATTTCCGATTTGATATATGGGGAACCAGCCAGCTGGGAGGATCCCGTCAAATACAGTTTCACCCATGGGGGCAAGGACGGATTCCCATATCCTGTGGATAGAAACACCTATGATAATTCCATCCATACCCTGCAGGATGCACTGGATAATAGTAAATTAGATGCTAAAATCAGGTTAAATGCCTTAAAACGTTTGGATGATTTTTTAAAGGTTAACTGAAAAAGTTGATTTAAATATTAATTTCACTTCAAATACTAATTTTCATTTTAAACCTTATTTAACTGGCCCGGTCTTATTTTTTTTTATAAGTAGTTTAAAATGAAAAAGTATTATTTATCATTCATGTAATGGAAATCAAGATCAAAAAGGGATCTAGATTCAGAAAACTGAAATAATACTCCCTAAAAGAGCGGGGTTTGATGTTACCATTATATTCATGGTATCCGCAGGGATACCCTGAGAAAATTAAAACAGATGAATCAGTTTTACACGCAAATTAAGGCGGGTGGATCTGGTAACCCAGGAAAGGGATACTGTGGAGTATGAGGTTACCGATCTGGACCATTATTATGAATTTTTAGGTGGTTTATCCCGTACGGTGAGGAGTTCCGGAGCCAGAAGGCAGAAATCATGGTTTCAGATTCCACTGAAGAGGAAATTTATGTAGAAGACCTAATAGATTCTCATAGTATAAATCGTGCCACCAGGACCAGGTTATTTAATCCAAAATGGTTGGAGGGTATGTTAAACCATGACTTCCATGGATCCAAGAAAATAAAAGACAACGTGGAATATTTATTAGGGTTCTCCGCCACCACCGGAAAAGTGGATAACTGGGTTTATGATAATGTGGCAGACAGGTTAATATTTGATGAAGAAATGCGCCAAAAACTCCAGGAAAACAATCCCTATGCCACCATCAAGATGGGGGAGTTATTAATGGAAACAGAAAGCAGGGGTTACTGGGAAGCAGATGAAGAGAAGATTAAAAAATTAAAGGAAATTGTAATGAACCTGGAGTCTGAAGTGGAGTAGGGCCCCTGAATATATTAAGAAGAAATTTTATCAGGATTAGAATGTCAAATATTAATATTCAATCTCTTTTCAGGGAATAAGTACCTGACTCTTTATTTTTTATTTTAATCACGTTTTTGGACTGGATTTTAAAACCCATTTTTTCATAAAACTTTTGTCCCTGTATATTATTGAGATTAACATCCACATACAACTTTTCATGATTTTTCAGGATACTTTCAATCATTTTAGTACCAATGCCCTGGCTTTGGTAAGGTAAATCCACTGATATGAAGTGGATGAAGAATCCATCATCCTCCAGATTGGAATTCACGATTTTATCCATTTTAATCATGGTGGGGAATCTTTTTAAAAAAGTCCAGAAACCAAAAGCTTTTAAAAATGCCATACCCGAAGATCTATCCAGTTTTGCCTTTTCTTTCACTGTGGAACTTACCACTATACCCACCACTTTCTCCTGGTAGATAGCACACTCCAGATAAGGAGAGGCAAAATAATTATTCCCCATCTCCAGTAATTTCCTAATGGATGGCACTGCTTCTTCTTTTTTGCCAAATACATAATAATTTAATTCCGGTTCAGCAGCATATATGATTTCCGCCACTTTTTTGGGATCATGCTGTCTTGGATCGTATTTTTCCAATCTAAAACTCATTTTGTGTGCAAACCCCTAAGATTTAATGATTAATTCTATTAAAAATAATTAGTATTCTAATAGTAAATCTACTTTCATATTATTTTTTAAAAAAAAATAAGTATTTAATAATCAATATAGCGGAATTTTTTTTCTAAAACCATTACCACTCCAAAACCAACCAAACCGATTATTAAAAGAGGAAGCACTGATCCTGCATCACTTATTTCTAATTTTTGGTAGGGTAACCTCAGGGTTCCTAACATCAATCCCACCAGGAAAGCCATGGTAAATGATTCGTAGTTTCTCAAAAGATAATCCAGTACCCTGGAAAATCCCAATATACCCAGGGCGGCACCGGCACCAAAGGCAAAAATATCAGGTAATGATACCTCATTTAAAGCATTAAGCAGGTATTCATATTGATTCAGGAGTAATAGTACAAATGCGCCGGATATACCCGGCAGTATCATGGCACATATAGCCAGAACCCCGGACATGAATATTATAGGTAAGCTGTGATTTGCCTGTATGGGGTTAAGGCCTACAAAAAGGAAGGCTCCGATTAATCCTAAAATTAGTGAAGTGAATCCTTTCAAACATATACCATCGATTTCTTTATATACAATTAAGGCGGAGGCCAGAATTAAACCGGAAAAAAAGGCATAGGTAAATGCAGTGTAATTTTCCAGCATAAAAGACATTACCTGGGACATGGATATTATGGCCAGACCTATCCCTAAAAGCAGGGGTACAAATAATTGGAAATCAACTTCCTTTTTTAATATAACCTTAGCTTGTACAATATCTCCTTTTAGAAATGGTTTTACAAATTTAAAATTTATTTTACTGATGGAGTGCACCAGTCTTTCATAAATACCTGTAATCAGGGCTATGGTTCCTCCAGAAACACCCGGCATGATATCCGCGATGCCCATGAAGATCCCCCTTACAAATATGAGTAAAAAATCTTCCATTTTTTGACTGAGCTTGAACATCATCCATCTCCTTTGATATTTGGGAACATTTAAATTATTAATAGGAATTAAATACACTTTGATTTACATAATGCTATTAATAGGAATTAAATACACTTTGATTTATATGTTTCGGTGTTTATTTTAACTTTGTAATCAATGCCTTTATATATTATGAAAGCTAAGTTTATTTGATGTACATTAAATAGGGTCATAGATATTTATTACAGATAATTTTTATCTTGTTTTGAATAAATTTTATGATGCTTTAGTGCATTAGATGGTCATAAATTATGGAAACCAAGTTTTCAATTAATTTTTGACTTTAGGACGTGATGTTTTGTTTGGAAATGACTACGATAGAAGAGGAAACGACGCCCCTATTAATGTGGGTGACGAATTTGATGTTAAAATAGAAGATTTAGGTAGAGACGGCGACGGTATCGCAAAAGTCGAAGGATTTGTGGTATTTGTTTCAGGAGCCGGTGTTGGAGACGAAGTTAAAATAAAAATTAATGCAGTTCGCCAAAAATTCGCTTTTGCTGAAATAATTGAATAAATAGATTAAATATCTTTCTAGAAAATCAAAATCAGTTTTGAATTTTCTCAGAATTTATTATTTTTTTATAATTATTCAACTTATCTTACTTAATATTTTAATTATTTTTTATTTTTTTATACCTATTCCGTTTTAATTCTATTATAATTTTTAAGTGACTATTTTTATTATAAAAACATTTTAACTATTTTTAAAATTTATTTAAAGAACTAATTTTTGATATATTACTAATTCTAAGTCTAATTTAATCCCGGAATAAGTATTTTTAATACATCAGTATTAAAATAAATAATCTAACTAAAACATTAATTTTAAATATTTAGCAATATTTTTATTCCAGCTGGTTTAAATAGACATAATATGCAATTTTTAATCTTTATAGCTTCAGGTACTATTAATTTAATTAAATAAACCGGGGTGCAGTAATGGGAAAGGCCAGTATACTGGTGGTAGAAGATGAAGCTATCACTGCTCTTGATATCAATGAAAAACTAGTTAAATTAGGGTATAACGTTTTAAATCTTGTTTCAACCGGTACAGAAGCAATTAAATTTTCAGCAGAGTACAGACCTGATCTGGTTTTAATGGATATAAATTTAAAGGGGAAGATGGATGGAACAGAAGCGGCTCAAAAGATTTCATCTTTATCCATACCTGTGGTTTTTCTCAGTGCTTATTCCGATAATAAAACCCTGGAAAAAGTCAAAAAAAGCGCCCCCTATGGTTATATGGTAAAACCATTTGATACAAATAATCTGCAGGTTACCATAGAAACCGCTCTTAAAAAACATCAGGCTGATGTCCAGGAAATGTATGACGCAATCACCACCAGTGAAGAGGAAACTTTAAAAGGAGATGAAAAAGAAGATCTCCCGGCACCACCTCCCCGTATACTCATTGTGGAAGATGAATTCATCACTGCCATGGATCTGGAAGATAAATTAAAGGACATGGGCTATCAGGTAGTGGATATGGTGGCTTCCGGAGACAAGGCCCTGGAAAAAATCAGATTACACCAACCCGATTTAATTTTAATGGATTTAATGCTGCAGGGAGATATGGATGGTGCAGAAGTGGCCCGTAAAATTGCCCCGGAACATATACCGGTTATCTTTCTCACGGCCTATGCTGATGAAAATACCATAAAAAAAATACTTGAAACCTCTCCCTATGGCTACCTGATAAAACCATTTAAATCTGATGAATTGCACAGTGCCATTGAAGTTGCTTTGGAAAAATCACAGGCAGATAAAAAGAAAAAGGAGAAAATGGAAGACACCATCCATACCAAAGAAGAAGAATTGAAAATGGAAAAAACAGGGGTTTTCTTTGTAACTGCGGTTATATGTTCCCTGGCCATATATGGTATGGTAACCCGGAGTATGACCTGGTTAATGTATCTTTTATTTATACCGGCCTGCTATAACATGTTCCTGGTATTCTTGAGCTTTAAAAAACCCACTCCGGCAGTACCCTTTAGCCAACCTCCCCGGGTAAGCATAATCATACCGGCCCATAATGAGGAGATGACCATTGAAAAATGCGTCAGATCACTATCCCGTATGGATTATTACCACCAGGGGGAAAAGAATTTTGAGGTAATGGTTATTAATGATGGTTCCACAGATAAAACCGGTGAAATACTGGATAATCTTAAAAAAGAAGTGGATTGTCTGCGTATTGTCACCCGTAAACCACCTCGATCTGGAAATGGAAAGGGCTATGTATTAAATGATGGTATCCGTATGGCGGAAGGAGAGGTTATAGCGGTTTTTGATGCAGATGCCCGGGTGGATTCTAATTTTTTATCTATAATCGTCCCTTATTTAAATGAGGAAAAGGTGGCCGGGGTGCAGGCCCGGGTCAGGATGTATAATGCAGATAGAAACCTCTTAACCCGGATGCAGGAAGTGGAATTTTCCATATTTGGTAATATTATTTTAAGGTCCCGGGATATCATGGGCAAAAATGGTTTCCTGGGAGGAAATGGTCAACTTACCACCCGTAAGGTCATAGAAGAAATTGGGGGTTGGGATGGATTTGCCGTAACCGAAGACCTCAATATGAGCATAAAATTGATGATCAAGGGATATAAAATAAGATACTGTGGGAAAGCCCAGGTATTTCAGGAAGCTGTTCCTTACTGGAAACCTTTTTTCCGTCAGAGGGTTAGATGGGCTACAGGGAACCTGGAAACACTATTTATTTACCTGGCACCCATTATAAATGCTAAAATACCATTATATAAAAAAATAGATTCTATTCAGTACCTCTTCTTTTTATTATTCATTGCCTTTGTGATGCTGGGATATGTGGTGGCTATTTTAAATTTAGGAGGAGTTTTAACCTTCTTCATGAAGGCACCGGTGGTTATTGGTTTACTATCCCTGGCTGCATTTTTCCCCGGGGTAATGCTGGGTGTTTACCGGGATGATACATCATTTTTAACCGGATTAAAAAGGGCAGTGGAGTACTGGGCTTACTGTCTCTACCTCATACCCCTATTCTTTGCTGCATTTTTACATATGGTTACTCGTAAAGATAGAAAATGGGCAAAAACCCATCATGGAGGGGATGAATCATAAAAAATTCTTATTATTAAAGTAAATGGATAAAGAAAAAAATAATGAATTTTTTAATATACATTTTTGATTATATTTTTAAGTAAACAGGGCTTTATACGGATTAACTAAAATATCCTTAACCCAGATATCTGATATCCGCCTTATTTCTTTTTGGTATTCTGAAATATTTACTCTCAGGATATCCCACCATCAAAGCCCCGATAAATGAATCTTCTTCTAGATTTAAAAATTCATTCACTTTTTCATAATCTGAAGCTGCCATTTTAAGGTATCCTGCCCAGCAGGCCCCCAGACCAAATGCAGGTAGTGCTAATTCTAAATGACTTAAAGCTATAACTCCATCCACTGTTGCTGATGAATCACTTGCAGTTGCTATGAAAACATGAGGCGCTCCTCTTAAAATAGGATCTATCCCAGCATTCCATACCGTGATCATGGACTCCATGGGTATATATTGGGATAGGGGGAATCACTTTCCACCTCTTTTTTCATCCAATCAATACAAATCCTGGAGAGTTCTTTAACCTTTTCCGGGCTTTCTAAAATAACCCATTTTACCGGTTGAGTATTCATGCCGGTGGGGGCATAACGAACAATATCCACTACTTCTTCGATGATATCTGGAGAAACCAGTTTATTTTTATAGTTACGTATTGATCTATGGTTTCTCATATAAACCCCCAGATCGTCGGGGCTTATTTTAGAACTTATATTGGTTTATGGTGGTTCCAGATTAGAGTCATTAATCTGCAATGCACCCCCTTCACATCAGGCTTCGCAGTGCCCGCAACTTATACAGGAACTGTCTGGTGATTGGTGGGGATACTGGTTCATTTGAATACTTCCTGTGGGGCAAAGGGAGCTGCAGGTCCCACAACTATTACATTTACTCTCATTTAGATTGAATTCTGGCATGGGGGTTTCTCCATAATTTTCTGTATTAATTTATAATATTGAAGTAATATAAAGATACCCGGCAATTTAAGATAAAATAAAAAACAAAATTTAAAATAAATTTATAGATAATATTAGTATTATTATTCAAATATAAGCCTTTTAAAAATAATTTAAAGAGTATTAAACCCTTAAACTAATTTTTTTTAGAGTGTTTAACTCCTCTTCCTCTTTTATTTCCAGCCTTTCTGTAACCTGTTTTTTGTCTAGTTCTTTTTTTAGTTCCTTTAACTTTTGCCATAGTATTCAACTCTTAATTTAGTAATTTTAAATTATACTAAAATATAAAATTTCAGTACAATACCAGGAAAAAAAAATATTCATCCCGGGAAATTAATTACGACGAATATTTAAAATAATCATTATTATTCTTCGTCCTTATTAGTTCTTTGTTATCTATTCTAATAAAGCTTTATATAGTTTTTCTATGACACTGGATTTAGATATTAAATTCACCAGACCCCCATTTTTATAAGAAAAATAAAGGGCAGAATCAGGGATTTTTACTCCCCTAAAGTAGAAGTATCCCCTAAATCTTCACCTCTATCCTGGGCCCGGAGTATACGCCGCATGATTTTACCACTCCTGGTTTTAGGTAGTTTATCCACCTGCACCATTTCACCTAAAACCGCCACAGGCCCCAGTTCATATCGCACGTGTTTTTTAAGTTCTTCAATAATGCTGGTATTTAACTGATAGCCTTTTTTTAGTATAAGGAAAGATTTTATGACCTGTCCTTTGATGGGATCTGCTTTTCCAATTACTGCGGCTTCCACCACCGCCGGATGAGATACAAAGGCGGATTCAACTTCAGAAGTACCTACCTGGTGCCCGGCAATTTTAAGTACGTCGTCTGATCTACCCTGAATCCAGATATAACCATCCTCATCTTTACGGGCCATGTCCCCTGCCTGATAGACACCCCCTGGTATTTCCTTCCAGTAAGTATCCTGATATCTTTCTTTATCACGGTATAAGGTACGGAACATGGCGGGCCAGGGTCTGGTTATTACCAGATAACCTCCTTTACCAGGGGGCACCTGATTTCCTTTTTCATCACCACATCAACATGAACTCCGGGAAGGGGCATGGTGGCAGTGCCTGGTTTTAAAGGGGAGACCGGTAAAGGAGCGATCATATGCATGCCGGTCTCGGTCTGCCACCAGGTATCCATAATTGGAGTTTTCTCCTTTCCAATGTTTTTATAAAACCACATCCAGGCCTCTGGATTTATAGTTTCACCCACACTTCCCAGTATTTTAAGTGAGGATAAGTTGTAAAGACCAGGGTATTTACTCCCATACCTCATCAGGTGGCGTATGGCAGGTAGGGGCGGTGTATAATTTGGTTACACCGTATTTTTCCACAATGTTCCACCAGGCTCCTGGATCCGGATAATCCGGTGCACCTTCATAGACCAGGGTGGTGGTACCTAAAAGCAGGGGCCCATAGATTAGGTAGCTATGCCCGGTGATCCATCCAATATCTCCGGTACACCACCACAGGTCTCCGTCATGGATATCGAATACATTTTTCAGGGTGGTGGCCACTCCCACCATGTAACCCGCGGTGGTGTGCAGTACTCCCTTAGGTCTACCGGTACTACCTGAAGTATAAAGGGTGAAAAGCGGATCTTCTGAATCCATTTCTTCTACCGGGCACTCATCTGATTCACCCTCAATCAGAGTGGAGTATAATATTTCCCTACCACTTAATTCTGATACTTTAATAGGGTTCCCGGTATGCCAGACCAGAACCATAGTTTCTACAGTGGGGCACTGCAGCAGGGCTTCATCCGCAATTTTTTTAAGATCAATTATTTTCCCCCGCCGGTAGGTACCATCGGCAGTTATGAGAACCCTGGCCTGGGAGTCATTTATCCTTTCAACAAATCCACCTACACTTAAACCCGAATAAACCACACTATGCACCGCCCCGATTCGGTTACAGGCCAGCATGGATATCAATAATTCCGGGCACATGGGAAGGTACATGGAAACGGTATCCCCTTTTTTAATGCCCAGGTTTTTTAAGACACTGGCCATTTTATTTACTTCCCGGTATAGCTCATAATAGGTGAGTTTTATTTCTTCTCCCCTTTCATTGGCATAGAGTATGGCCACCTGGTTTCTTTTATCAGTATTTATCCAGCGGCCCACGGCATTGTAACATAAATTGATTTTACCATTGACAAACCACTTATAGAACGGTTTTTCCGATTCATCCAGAACTGTATCCCATTTCTTAAACCATTCAAATTGTTCGGCTTTTTCTTCCCAGTATTTTTCTATATCCTTCCCCTTTTCCAGCTCTGCCTCCCAGTTTTTAACATGGGCCTCTTCCAACATGGTAATTCGGTTTAAAAAGTCTTTTTTCATCCAGAAGGACGGAAGTATCTTTACTCATGCATACACACCACCTTAAAATTTTCATTAAGTAATACTTTTTCTTATTTAATTCTAACTGTACATATAAACATGCCCGGGAATAACTATATAAATTTTTAGGAATGAGGGAACATGTTCTAAATAACCATCTAGCAGGTATCTCTCTATTTAATAGATTTCTTCTAAAAAAAAACTATATTTTACACCAAATAAAATATAATTGTAATAGATGAAGGATATTCCCATGAACCCTGAAAAAACCCATCTAAAAATCATTAAATCCACACCATTTGGTCCGGTAGCCATAATCTGGTCTTTAATTGAGGAAAAACCTCTTATATTACAAATTATATTATCTACTCCTGATTTAAGCGCTGAAGAAGAAGTAAAAAACGCATACCGATTTATAAATGAAGAGAGTTGCCGGCAGATTGATGAAGTTGCTTTTAAATTGGAAAGATTTCTTAAAGGAGATGAGGTACACTTTTCCCGGGATATGATAGACTGGAATAAATGTTCATTTTTTCAAAAAATGGTATTGAATGCGGAGTATAATATCCCCCGGGGAAGTGTCAGCACCTATCAGTTACTGGCCCGGTATCTTGGTAAAGAAAAAGGTACCAGAGCAGTGGGAAATGCCCTGGCCCGTAACCCCTTTCCAATTATCATCCCCTGCCATAGAGCTATTCGTTCTGATGGATCCCTGGGAGGGTTTCAGGGCGGGGTATATATGAAAAGGGCATTACTGGAAGCAGAAGGGATAGTTTTTGATCATCAGGGTAAGGTTATTCTGGAGAAGTTTTATTATGAATAGTAGAGGATAACCTCATCTAATATAAATCCTTCAAATTATGCCTTTTTTAATCTATAGTTTTAATATTTGGAGGCAGGGTCCACCATCAGGACCAGGGCCACGGTGGTGATGGTTGCTACTATAACTATCAATTTAACCATCAAATCGCCACTTTAATTATTTTTAAGCATTTTTTCTTTTTCCCCATGGGTTAAGTCTTCCACAATGGTCGGGGGTGCCCCTGTTTTTAATATCTTTCCTCCTCTCATAATGGTGGCCACATCACAAACATCCAGTACAAAGTCCATATCATGGGAAATAATCAGGAAAGTTTGATTTAATTCCTCCCTGGCTTTTATTATAGAATCAGTTAACTGCACCCTGGTTATAGGATCCATGGTACCGGTGGGTTCATCCAGTATAACAATTTTAGGTTCTTTAATCAGTATCTGGGCCAGAGCCACCCTATGGCGCTCTCCACTACTTAATTCATCAGGGTATTTATTCAGCATAAGTTGAGCATAGCTTTCTGTAAAACCAACCGCCTGCAGGACAAATATGGCCTTTATTTTTCCAAATTCTGCTGGTAATTCCAGACTTATAGAATCTGTCATGTTTTCTATAACCGTTTTATGTGGATAAAGACTGTATTCCTGGTGTAAGAGTCCAATATAAGGGGTGACCCTACCTCTACCCTGTGGTCCTTTTTGAGTCATATCTATCCAGTTTTCACCCAGTCTGACATTTATTTTACCGGAGCTGGGATCTGTTAAGCCGCAGAGCATCCGGGAAAGGGTGGTTTTACCAGCCCCACTTAAACCCACAATACTGGATATTTCTCCTTCATTTACCACCAGATTAACCCCATCCACGGCCTTAATCACTCCCCTTTCAATGGAGTAATAATGTTTCTTCACCTTTTCTATATTTATAATAGGATTAGCAACGATGGAATGTTCTTTTTTTTCAGGTAGCGGAACAGTATCCATGAAACTTTTAACTACAGTTTCTGGATCTCCCTTTTGGATTATTTTACCATCATCCAGCCATATAACCTGGTCGGATAATAATTTCATTACTTCTGGCCAGTGGGAAGTGATTACCATGGTCTGGTCCTTATTTTTAACCCCCTGGAGTAGTGTTTCATGGATTAATTCTGCAGTTTTAGGATCCAGGGTTCCGGTGGGTTCATCAGCTAAAAAAAGCATGGGATTTTTAGCCATTTGACGGGCAAGGACCACTCTTTGTTTTTCTCCACCACTTAAATCCCGGGCTATCTGAGTTACGCGATGGGTCATATGGGTCATTTCCAGAAGTTCCAGGGCCCGGTATGTACTCTCGGGGGAATCATCGTTCAGGGCCTTTAAAACATTATCTATCACCGTATCATCTTCATAGAGGGCAAAGGTTCTCTGGAGCATGATGGATATGCGGCGGCGAATAGCTGCAAATAAACTCCGGTGGCAGTTCCAGAAATCAACTCTCTGTAATTCCAGTCGACCTCCACAGGAGCATTTTTTATCTTTCCAGGATGGTGGCTCCACCTGCAAACAATCAGAACACAATGCCAGGTTATAAATGATCTGGCCTTCATCAGGACGGTAATCTTTCATACCCCGTAACATGTTAATGAGGATGGATTTCCCTGAGCCACTTTTTCCTAAAATACCCAGTACGCTACCTTCTTCCAGTTCCAAATTTATATTCTGGAGGGCTACCTGGTCCTGAAATGATTTACTAACATTTTTTAATTCAATGAAATACAAATTATCACCATTTCAGATAGTATCTGATCCACAAAGTGGCATATCACATTCCGGACACTTGGTGTTTCTACAGGGTACTCCTCTTTTTTTAGGAGACTCGAAACCACAGTTAGGACACTTACATACTGTAGGGGCACCTGCACCTAAACCTGGACCGCCAAAAGATCTGCGCTGTCCAATATCCTGTTTTGAATCATTATCCTGCTTTTCAATGGCCTGGATATTTTCTGAATCACAATCTGGACATTTATCATATACTTTCTTGGGACTGCTCCACTTAAAGGCACATACATTGCATTTATATTCTTTATTTTCTGTCATAAAATCATCTCCAGTTATTATTATGGTGCTTCCTTCAATCAGGGCCCGGGCAATTTTTTTTCGGGCTGATGAAATGATGCGGTGAAAGGTGGGTTGGGATATTTCCATTAATTCGGCTGATTTTTTTTGTTGAATATCATGATAATCCCGAAGTCTTATTGCTTCAAACTCATCTATAGTAATTTCAATCACACTTAAAGGTTCATCTTCATCATTTTCCGGTTTAAAACATCTAATCCGGGGTTGATCTCTTATTTTTCTAATACGTCGTGGCCGGGACATAAATGAATATATATTCAATTTCAGTTATAAATTTATTTCCCGGTGGGGAACCCGGACTGCAGGTTGCTAAGTTCAGTTAACTTGCCCTGCTGGTATAACTTTATATTCTGTTTAACTGTTCCCCTGTGACTTTTATATGCTTTTATACCGGCATTATTCAATACTTTTAAGGCTACATGCCCCAGTTTACCAGTTATAAGTATATTTATACTCTCATCTGCCATAAATTGGGCAGCTAAGTTACCTGCTGCTTTATCATTTTGAAATGGATTTTCTATGGAGTTAATAGTAGATATTTTATCATCAACCATTTCCAGAATTATAAAGTCCCGGCTACGGCCAAAAAGGTCACTGACCTGAGATTCTATTTCCCGTCCCCTGGGATGCTATGGCAATTTTCATGTTTAATCCTCCTTATGAATATATATTCATTAGTATTATATAAGATTTATCTTGATTATTATTCATTAAAAAAAGATTCTGATGATGAGGGGCAATCCGGCAACATCTAAAAATATAAATGCCCTCATTGATGGTATAAAATATAAAAAAAAATTATATAAGAGTGAATAATTTGAAGAAAGAAAAACCCGGCCGCTATTGATTTAGTGAAGCTGTAAGTGAAGAATTAAATACTGACCTTCCATAATCTGGCCAGTGTGATAATGAAAGATATGCATTATCCTCCAAGGATAAAACATTAATAGCCCTGGCCTGTGTGGTATCCTTAAAATGCGAACACCGTATAAATAACCATAAAAAAAATCTAATCATTAAGGGACAGTATGGATGAATTAAATAAGCTGCCGGTCAGGTGCGTTGGAGCTTTGGCTTTACCTTTGCATCAATGGAGTTTAATGATGATTAAAAATAGGGTTATTATTCTTTAAAAAGCCTGCCCATGAATCGAATCATGGTTAATAGCTCTTTTACCTTAAATTCCAGGTCAAATCCCTTATTTAAATTTATGATGCATAAAATATAAAACCCTCCCTGAGGGAGGATATGACCATTAACTCATTAAGGAGCATCCTCCTACTAAAAATATAGGGGAAAAATAGAAAGATTATAACAATTAAAAGCCTGGTTTATAATACTGCCTTAAATCTTTCATTTCAGGGAATTGGCCATAACCTCACTTAATTCCAGATACTCCATATCAGGATTACCATCCAGTTTAGACTTAAATCCATCATCATAACCCTGACTAATAATCAGACCTTTAACAGATTCTTTATGGGCTAAATAGTCTTTAACCCATTCTGTGTAATTGTATATTTTTTCATAAGTATCCCTTGAAGCAGAATCATTTATTAATCCAATTACTAGCAGATCTCCACTTTTATACCGGGCTAGAATATCAATTTTACCACCCTGACCTTTACAAATAACCTGCTGGTTAATTTTATCCAGATTATAACCAAACTTTTCCAGGGCTGCCAGATTTTCATATAATTTATCAACCAGAGCATATTTTGTTTTAAAATTTTCAATTATTTCTCCTATTTTAAGGTTTTTTAATTCAAATTCCGGGTTCTTTTCTTCCAGCAATCTAATCAAATATTCCCAGTACATTTTATCAGTTTTATAAATAGTTCGATTGAAATTAGAGCTTAGAGCATTCCATCCTTCTAAATACTCTTCATTTTTCATTTCACTCAAATTAATGGAATTTTCAAATTTAAAAAGAGGCAGGTAGTCACATCCATAGGTCCATCCATGTTCAAAGACATATTCATCATCTTCTATAGAATAAGCATCACTGGTGGCCATTAATAGATATTTCAAATCTTGATATGTTTCTCCTTCTTTTTTGCCGGCACGGTAAATGAGAATTAAATCTCCAAACCGGGTGTTTTTATGACAGCTGCCACAACTTCCAGCCCGGAAAGATTCATATGGTTCTAACGATTTTTTTTCTCTTCCGTCTTCTTCCAGGAAATAATCCGGTTTAAAAACCCATTGCCAGTACACAGGAGTTTTCCTGGGCTCTGGTTGTCCCTTATTTTTCTCCATATTGGAAATGTATTCATTCACCCGCCGGACAATTAACTTGCTCTGGGGGCTACCCTTCTTTTTTGCGATTTCTACATATTTTTTATAGGCTTTTAAAGACTCTTTTTCTAGATTTAAACGTTTATAAATAATTCCCTGCTGATACCAGGCATCTTGATTGTCAGGGTCTATTTTCAGGACTTTATCAAATAAATCCAGTGATTTTTTTAAATTTTTAGACTTCTTTTCCATGATGCCCAGATTAAAAATAGGTGAAATAAAACCAGGGTTGAATTCCAATGCTTTTATAAAGTATTCTGATGCTTCTTCATACTTTCCAAGGTCCATAAAGGCCATACCCTTATAATTAAGAACTTCTGGATTTTCACTTTCAAATTCTAAAGACCTATCAAAGTAGGTTATAGCTTCCCGGTATTTACCCAGCTTGTAAAGGGCTTCTCCCTGGTGGAAAAGTGAATCAGGATACAGGTATTCATCTTGGGGATATTTTTCAAAATAGTATAAAGATTCTGAATAAAGTTTCATATTAAGTAAAAATTTACCCTTAAGGTATAAACTATCTGAAAAATTCTTATCTAATTGCATTGCTTTTTCAACTGCATTTAATCCCTCTCTGGAATTATCCAATAACAATAAAATCCAGGCCTTCTTAACCCAGGCCTCAGTATCCTCTGGATTAAGGAGTATAGCTTTTTCTATGGATTGAAGTGCTTTTTCATCCTCTTCCATATTGATTAATGTCACGGCCTTCATGAACCAGGCATTCTGGTGATCAGGATATTTTTCAGTAATTTTATCAAAGTATTCTAAAGCTTCTTCAAATTCATCGTCATTAAAAATATCCATAGCCTTAGAAAAGTATTCTTCTTTCTCCATTTATTCATCTCCTGTGAGAGTAAGGACTAGACTTACGAAGTAAGCCGAAGAGTCGGCAGAGGGACGCCAAAGGAAAGCTCTAAAAGAACGCGTATAATGCAGCCATTGCAACAGTGATAAATAGCGTCACGCCTATCCAAACTTTAGCACCAGCCTTCCCTGTTATATATCCAGTCCAAAGAAATATTGGAATCAAAAACAAAGGTACAACGTCTTGTGGTTTGTGTACTATATTCTTAAAAAATATTGCCAAGAGCAATGGAAGAACAAATGCAACTATTAATATTTTTGTTTCCTCTTTCATTTTTTTATTCATCTCCTTCTTAAGATTTAATTTTTCGACTTTTAAATATATTGTGTCCCGGAGCCGATTGCGTATAACGTTTCCAGCATATACGACGTTGCGACCACAAGAAGAACATTCTTGAGCACAACAACTAGACCAAACAAACAAACTCCGACTACTATTGACACTTTATGTTGATCACTTAATTTCATATTTTTTCCTCCTTTTATTTTGTATTGTGCTCCACGGTTATGACTACATTTCCCTGTTTGTCCAAATTTACTTTGATTCGTATTTTGATCCACTCCTCTTTCGAGATGCTGACTTTGTAGAGCAATTCCAGCTGGAATATGCAGTTTCCATACTATCACCCTCATTTAATTCCAGTTCAGACATTAATTCACTCTTTGTTATACAATTCTATTCATCCCTTTATCATTTTTGCCCAGCAATATCATCTACTATCGCGTATGGATGAGAATACCTTTCATTCTTATCTGTATACGATTTAAGCAAACGTGTGGATTTGATTTGAACCGCTTGCTCTGGGCAATAATTGAGACAGGCGTGGCAGAAAAAACATTGGACATCTTTTTGCCATACTGGTTTTCCATTAATTATCTTTATCTTTTGGGATAAACAAACCTTTTCACACGTTCCACAACCTACACACTTTGCATCAGCATAAAACTCGACATTATACAATCTATTAAGAATTGGAAGAAGTAGTGAGAGAATTGAAAATACTGGCATAGGAACAGTGAAATTAGTGTCTTTTTCCCGGCTTTTTTCTTTATTTATAACAATTTCTTGGATGGAATTCAGTTTATTTTGAACCTCAGATTCCAACTTTGCTATTTCTTCTGCTGTTGCTGGGTGCCATCCTTCAAATTTTGGATCGTTGCTGGCCATATTTAAAGTGAAATATGAATCTAAACCTTTACCTTTCTTCTTCAAAATTTTTTCCAGGTCAATGAATGCTCTATGCTGGCTACCAGCCCGTGTTGCTACTGCCAAAATATATTTGGCTGATTTTAAGTCGAGTTTCTTAAGAAATTCAATTACAGGAGCAGGAGCCATTGCCAGATGGATAGGAAACACAAAACCTACCGTTTCTGCCTTTGTTTCTATAAATTCTTTGTTTAAAAGACTTACAATTGGTATTAGCTTTGTCTCTGGAATTAGTTTTTGTAATTCTTTGGCCACGTGCAACGAATTACCAGTTCCTGAAAAATAATAAATTTCAACGTTATTCATTTTATTCATCCCATTGCTGATCAAAAATCCAGTAAAGTTTCTTATCACGTTATTTTCAGTGCAGAGCTTCTAGTGCAGATCTTGAAGCAAAACCATGATGCCTGATTTTACTTTCAAAGCCCTTTTTATGGCCTGCACATCCAAAGCCCCTTCATTTAATAATACCTGATACTGTTCGTACCAGGTTTTATTAATAAGCAATATTTTTAGTCCGGTTTAATTCTTGTGCCAATGATTCCCGCTAATACCCCAAATATGGGCGGGATGATTCCTCCACCAAATAGGAGCATTATTATTGAAAGCAAAATCAGGACCAGGCCCCCGTTTTTCCTCTCTAGAAACGCCGCCGCCCATACTGTGACTATGATGCCCAGGATAATAGCCAGTATTCCGGTTAAGAGGAAATTGGGAACTATGGTCATTGCAGGCTCTCCTGCCGTTGCTTGCATGGCAGGCCAGGCCTGTATCATCATTCCGTTTGGAGCTACGCTACCCTGAAGCACCTCCCCAATACCATGAAACACTCCACCTCCAAGCCCGGCAAAAATACCAATAATTGATGCTGCAACTCTCGTTTTATTCATGATGAACCCCCATTTGAAATTCCTTTAGCCAAAATTCAATGATAATGTATTGTTCTTATTAAGTATTATTTTTTATGATCCGATAGTAAAACTATGTATTTACATAATATCCTCTCCTTAAACTCATTAGGAATCAACTAAAACAATCCACTAAATTCTCGGGCCAGTTCTGCAATTTTTTCATGGCGCTGTTTGTTCCAGATAACTATGCCTGTCCCTATGATTGTTCCGCCTTTGGACTGGCAGATTTTTTTCATTTTGTTGATTGCTTGGTTACCGCCCGTCCAGTTAAAGCGCGTGCCCTTAGTAACGAAAAGTGCAATTTTCTTGCCATGGAGCGATGGTATCTCTTCCAGATAAGTTTTCATTGCCAGAGATAGGGCAAATGCATGTACTGGAGATCCAAAAATTAACGCATCATATTTTTCTACTTCTGGTGGGTTTTCAATGATTATATCTTTACCTTTAGGTTTATCTCCACCAACCATACTTACTCTTTGTATTTCTACATCCTTTCCATCATCTAAAAGCCTCTCTTGAAGCTTCTTGGCAACTTCATAGGTGTTACCAGTGTATGAATGAACTATAATCCTTATTTTCATTTAATTTCCTCCTTCTTTTTTGTCCAGCAATATCGTCTGCTGCTGCATACGGATGAGGATACCTTTCATTTTCTTCTGTATATGAATTCATATACCATTTGGATTTAATTTGAACCGCTTGTACAGGACAATAGTTAAGACATGCATAGCACATATCGCATTTGATATCTTTTTGCCATACAGGTTTATTATCAATCATTTTTATTTTACCAGACAAACAAACCCTTTCACACGTTCCGCATCCAATGCACTTCGAATCCGAATAAAAATAATCCTTCAAACCATCAAATTCAGCATAAAACATTCCTAAAAGAACGAGACGTTCCAATAGAAAATTAACAGGAGCAGTATATTGAAAAGTAACACCCTCCAAGTCTTTTTTTCGACTAATTTCTCTGGCATCTGTTTTATTATTTTTATTATCTTCCATGATAACCTACCACTAAATACTTTCTAATCCTCGTAAAAAAGGTCATGGAAATATCCTATGCTTTTTTTATTAACTTATCTAACCATGATAACGAACTCCATTCGAAAAGATTTACCATGACCTGGATAAACCATATCAACATTTAAATCTTTCAATTTTTCAATGCTGGTATTGGCAGCCACTTTATCGTCCATGATGGAATTAATGGCTGGCTTCTTGGTGTTGGTAAACAGGTCTCCACAAAACAGATCCCCATCTTTGTCAATATCCCAATGGAACCTAAAGAATGGCCAGGAAGATGTATAATTCTAGCATTTAATCCATATTCCGATAGATCGTAGCCATCTTCCACGTAAAAATCAGGTACAAATCTATCAGATTTACCTAATCCCATGAAAGGATTTATTATCTTAGAAAGAATGTTTCCTTTTCTGTTCCAGAGCATGTCACCCTTTTGGACCATTCCAGAATCGCCCTGGTGCATGGCTATTTTCGCACCGTATTTATCTTGCAGATATGCACAGTTACCAGTGTGGTCTGAATCCCCATGAGTTACCACAATTAAATTAAGATTTCCAGATTCACAGCCCACATTATTAAGCTCTTTTTCAAGTTCATGGCGTTTACCGGAATTTCCTGTGTCTATGGGAATAAATCCATCATCTGTTTTTATAAGGTAGCAATTAACACTGGTTAACCCACCGAATAGTTTTAATTTAATGGTTTTTATCTCTTCTGACATCTTTTCTCCCATTTAAGATTCTAATCTTGATATTTTAGAATTCAAGTAAATAAATTAATGTTTTTTTACTGTTTAAACTATTTTCGGTTCTTTAATTTTCATAGGATTCTCTTTTTTATCTAATAAACTAAGCCTTGGCTTTATTAAACACCCCAAATATTAATACTTTATAAGTAAATAATTTTAAATATGGAAAATCACTGTTATGAAAATTATCCCCTTTGGATAGTCATCTTGTCCAACATGGTTTCATTATCCATTTACATCATTGGTGCATACATTTTATCTGGCCTGGGATTAATTTACGCCATATTATATCTTTTATACTGTCTTTTTTTAGAAATCATGCTTAAAAAATGGTTGTGTCAATTGCTACTATTATGGAAAGATTTGCGGTTTTGGTAAAGGCCGTTTAAGCGCTTTACTCTTTAAAAAAGGAGATTCTTCTAAATTTTCCCAAAAGGAGTTAAGCTGGAAAGACATGATTCCAGACATGATGGTCTTTATTTTCCCGGTGCTTGGCGGAATTATCAGTTTAATGTATAATTTTTCATGGATAATCCTATTTTTGATTGCAGCATTATTAATTCTTTCATTTGCAGGTAATGCATTAGTTAGAGGCTTTTTAACCTGTGGAAAGTGTAAACAACGTGAATTAGGTTGTCCTGCAGAAGAATTATTTCGTGAAAAATGAATTTATTTTTTTATTTTAGTTAAAACGAGTGCAATTATTCCCAAAACAACTAAAATCAAAATTATATGGCCTATTGTAATAGTCATAGCTTTTTCCTCCAAAATTTTAAAATAGTTATGAACATGTTTAATTAAAAACTTTCCTTTGTTACATTACTAAAATTCAAGGACTAATTGATTCCAAGCCTTCAGGCAAATCTTCATCAGTTATCCATGCCCTTAAAGCATTGTTAAAAAGTTCTGGATTTTCTATATTCCACATGTGCCCCACCTTCAAAGCCATAGCTCCCCTTGAATTTGGAAGGACGTTCAAAAGATCTCTTGCCGATTCTTTTATGATTTTATAATCTTTTTCCCCAGTCATCACCAGCACCGGCACGTTGGCATTTTCAAGTCCAGATCTGGTATTTCACAGGTAATGGAACATATTTTCCCCCAGGGAAAAGACACCATACTCCGTGCTTTCACTGATTCCGTGGAAGAAGCTGTTGTTCCACCTTTAGAAGTTTCTCATATTGTTCATTATGATGAACAGTTCCCGAAACGTGGTCGTTCACAGAAATATCGCCTTACACTCCTGGATCATTTCACGGCTCAACCCATTGCTGATGAACTTCACGATAAAAACGATCCTGACACCATCAAAAAGTTCCTGGGACGGCATTTAGACCCAAATACGGTAACATTTGTGGTAACAGACCTTTATCCCAGTTATTCAGGTGTTTTAGAGGATTTTTTCGGTGAGAATCTGATTCACCAGTTTTGCCTTTTGCATCTGAACAAGCGCATAGTCAACGACTCTTGCAACTGTTCGTTGCAAGTTTGCAAAATCTTTGATTTGCAATTTCCCCAGAAAAACAACCTTTCAACAGGAATTAACAAAATACCGGCTATTAAACATCTTTTATAACCGTGAAGCTGAGATTGAAATCTTAAAAGATAAGGCCGAAGAAAAAGAACGAGTGATAAAAGAAAAAAGCGATGAAGAGTGCAAGGAATGGTTAAAAAAGGAGATGAAAGCCTTTAATAAAATTGTCCATGAAAAAAACATATCACTTGAAAAATCGATAGTGCCAGTTAATTACTAATTAATTTATTCCTGGTTTAGTTTTTAAAAAATATGGTAAAAAATTTGTATTTATAAAAACATAATATCAACTACCAGTGATGATTACCATTTTCTGGTATAATCAGGGAGAACTTATCTGTTTTATGATAATCCCTATCAAGGATATAGATAATATGAAAGAAGATAAAACGCAAAAAGCTACCTTTGGTGCAGGATGTTTTTGGGGTGTGGAAGATGCATTTAGAAAGCTCAATGGAGTTAAATCCACAGAAGCAGGCTATATGGGGGGCCATCTAAAAGATCCCACCTATGAAGATGTATGCCAGGGAGATAGTGGACATGCCGAAGTGGTTCAGGTGACCTATAACCAGGAAGAAATCTCCTATAACGAGCTTCTGGATTTATTCTGGAAAATCCACGACCCTACCACCTTAAATCGTCAGGGACCAGATATTGGATACCAGTACCGTTCTGCTATCTTTTATCATAACCTGGAGCAGAAGGCTCAGGCTCTGATTTCGGTGGAAAAACTGCAGTCATCCCCGGGGTATGATAAGGAAATTGTAACCGTCATTGAACCGGCCACCACCTTTTACCCGGCAGAGGATTACCATCAGCAGTACCTGGAAAAAAGAGGAGGAAAAAGCTGCCACTTCTTCTAGTTATTAATTAATAGGGTAATTTGAATAAAAAAGAAAGATATGAGATTAATTATTAGAGATGATGTTTCCTATAAAAATATGAGATTAATTATTAGAGATGATGTTTCCTATAAAATATAAAAAATATGAGAACAATTTATTTACTGCAAAAATCATATAAAATAATGATTTCATGTTAAAATCAATTCCAACAACCTTTTTAAAACAATCAACATGTTATAAAAGGCTGATCGGTATCCTTAGTTTTTTTCATATTCACTTAATTAATCTTATTTATTTTTCAGGTGCTTTTAAAGTCTTTTATTCACGAATAGATTTATTTAGTATTCATTTTAAGGGGTCTTAATTCTTATTCAATAGATTATTTTCCATAGGATAATGCTGGTGAAACCAATGTCCAAGATAAAATTAGAAGAAGATGTTTCCCTGGTGCTTTGTGGTGAAGCAGGGCAGGGAATTCAAAGTGTGGAGAATATTATGGTACAGGCCTTGAAGATGGGGGGCTACCATGTTTTTTCCACCAAGGAATACATGTCCCGGGTGAGGGGAGGTCAAAACTCTACCCAAATCAGAGCCTCTTCCAAAAGGGTGAAAGCTTACCGGGATCGGATTGATATCCTGGTGGCCCTGAGTAAGGGCGCCATTCCCCATCTGGAAAAGAGGATAACTGGAAATACTCTGATATTAGGGGATGAAGAGGTATTACAGGATCTGGATGAGAACCACTATAATCTCTTAAAAGCCCCCTTTATTTCTAAAGCCAAAAAACTGGGGGGCCTCATATTCTCCAATGTCATTGCTGCTGGAGCACTGTCCTGCATCATGGGGGTGGATAAAGACATATTTGATGAACTCATCACTCTCCTTTTTGCATCCAAGGGTGAAAAGATCCTGGAAAAAGATTTAAAAGCAGGGGTATCAGGATACGATATAGGGAAAAAACTACTGGATAGTGGTCGGATTTCTATTAAAATAGAAAAAAACCCGGCTATCAGTAATGAAATCTTAATTAACGGTACCCAGGCAGTGGGTTCAGGTTGTATTTCCGGGGGATGTAAATTTATTTCCGCTTATCCCATGACCCCTTCCAGCCCCTTACAGGTTTTCATGGCAGAGAATGCCTCGGAATTTGAGATGGTGTTTGAACAGGCAGAAGATGAAATCGCCGCCTTAAATATGGCATTGGGGGCATCTTATGCCGGGGCCCGGGCTATGACTGCCACCTCTGGCAGTGGTTTTGCCCTTATGCAGGAAGCTGTGGGCCTAGCGGGGATGATTGAAACCCCGGTGGTTATCTATATTGCCCAGAGACCAGGTCCGGCAGTGGGGCTACCCACCAGAACGGCCCAGGAAGATCTTAATCTGGCCCTCTACTCTGGTCCAGGGGAATTTCCCCGGATAATTTTTGCTCCGGGGAACTTTAAAGATGCCCTGGAATTATCTCATAAATCATTTAATCTGGCTGATAAATATCAAATCCCGGTATTTATATTATCAGACCAGTATCTGGCTGATATTTATTATAACCTGCCCTCCCTGGATATAGAAAATCTGGATGTGGAGGACTACCTGGTGGAAACTGAAGCAGATTATAAAAGATACCTCCTCACCCCGGATGGTATTTCACCCCGGGGCATACCGGGCCATGGAAAGGGATTGGTATGTGCTGACTCAGATGAACATGATGAAGAAGGGCACATAACAGAAGATCTGGATCTTCGAACCCTCATGGTAGATAAAAGACTAAAAAAGATGGATAAAATAAGAAAAGAAGCCGTTCCAGGTGAATTTTTTTCCACATTAAATTCCTCCCAATATAAAACTCTGATTATGGGCTGGGGTTCCACATACTGGCCCTTAAAAGAGGCCCTGGTAGAAATGGACAATGATGATCTGGCGCTATTACACCTCAAACAATTATATCCCCTCTCTTCCCAGGTAGGGGAATTAATTAAAAAGGCCAAAAAAAGTGTTATGTTTGAGAATAATGCCCAGGGGCAGATGGCCCACCTCCTTCAAATGGAAACGGGCTTAAAGATTGATCATAAGGTTTTAAAATATAATGGAATGCCCTTTTCAGTTGAAGAAATTTTAATAGTATTGGAAACTCTGGAGGAGGAATAATAAATGGATCCAGAAATTTTTGAGATGGAAAATGCAGATATTGCCTGGTGTCCTGGATGCGGGGACTTCCTCATATTAAAAGCATTAAAACAGGCCCTGGCGGATTTAGAATTAGGTCCTGAAAAACTGGTTCTGGTATCGGGTATTGGACAGGCAGGAAAATTACCTCACTACCTGAAATCAAATATATTCAATGGTTTACATGGCAGATCCCTATCACCGGCCACCGGTATTAAAGTATCAAATCCGGATATGGTGGTTATTGATGTCTCAGGGGATGGCTGCATGTATGGTGAAGGTGGTAACCACTTCATGCACACCATACGCCGCAATCCAGACATCACCAACATAGTACTAAACAACATGGTGTATGGTTTAACCAAGGGTCAGGCATCACCCACCAGCCAGAAAGACTTTGAAACCCCATTTCAGGTAGATGGAGTATTTGAAGAACCATTCAACCCATTGGCAGTAGCCATAACCTTAGGGGCTTCTTTTGTGGCCAGAACATTTGCTGCAGATATACCTCACACCGTGGAAGTCCTGAAAAAAGCCATACAACACAAGGGATATTCACTGGTGGATATATTCCAACCCTGTGTTACCTTCAACAAGGTGAATACTTTTAGCTGGTTTAAAGAGCACACTTATCGCATGGACGATACCCACAACCCCTACCTTAAAATAGAGGCCCTAAAAAGAGCCCTGGAAGGAAATGATGGTGAAGGTAAATTCCCCCTGGGCATATTTTATATTAAAATGGGCCAGAAAACCTTTGAAGAAAACCTATCTGTTTATAAAAAAGACAAAACCCCCTTATTCCAGAGGAAAGTTGATAAAAAGAAATTAAAGACGTTAATTGATTCTAAAAGAAGCCTTTGAATCTAAATATTTACCCGGGAAGTATATATTTATATGATTTAATTATTTTAACAGGTAATACCATGTTTGAAGAAGAAATGGACAACCGGATATATAAATTATTTATAAGCCAGTTTAAAGGGGAAGAAGAAGAGAATATACTTTTTAAAAATAGACTGGATAATGCTTCTGATTTCCAGTGGGAAAACTATTCAGTACCCCAGGATGCACCCCCTGAAATCAAAAATAAGATAAATGAAGTGGATGTGGTGGTGGTGCTCTCCGGACTCTACAGTCATTATCCTGATTACATTGAACTGGTAGTAAATACCGCCCGGGAACAAAATAAACCCCTGGTTATTATCCGACCCTATGGGGTGGAAAATATACCTCTGGAACTGGAAAAAAAGGCCCAGGAAGTGGTGGGATGGAATGCCCCCTGTATTGTGGATGCTATAAAAGGTGTTTTAGGTGGTGGGGAGGGTAGTTGTGATATATAAAAAATCCACCCTATGCTTCATTTAGACTAATCCGGGAGTCACCCTCCTCTTTTATTACCCGGATAATATTATCAGCTGCTTCTTCCAGATCATTATCATGGGTAACGATAATCATCTGGGGCAGGACCGATAATCTTTTCAGGATATCGATTAATTCCTGACGACGGTAACTATCCAGGTGAATGGTGGGCTCATCCAACATAATAAGCTCCAGTTTACCTCCTGATAGCACCCGGGTAATAGCCAGACGCAACGCCAATGCCACCGCAATTTTCTCCCCACCACTAATCATATCCAGAGTGGTCTTACCCCCGGGACCATATACTTCCACATCATAATCCTCATCCAGGGAAATATCCGAATACTCAAAATTAAACCTATCAAAAAACTTACGGGCCTCCTCCTGGATAAGAGGCCGGGAACGGTTCCGCAAATCCTTTTGAACTCCATCCTTACCAAATAGCTTACGAATATAATCCAGCACTTTAATAAAATCTTTAAGATTATCTAAATCTTTTTCAACATCCTTTAAAGAATCCAGATCTCTTTGTAGATCCGCTATAGCAGAAATGGTCATATCCCGGATTCCCTCGTTTTTACTTTTCTGACTATTTAACTGTATGAAGGATTCCTTTTTTTGTTCATAAACCGGGATTATCTTCTGATGTGCGGTAGCATCATAATCTATTTTAATAAGACTACTATGGAAGGATTCCTTTTTCTGGATATTTTCTTTCAAATCCAGTACCTTTTTTTGCAGTTTTTTCTCAATGCTTGTTTTTTGAGATACTCTGCCCTTTAACTGATTCAGATTATTCCTGGATTCTTCCAACTTATCTATATGTTCCTGGAGGATATCAATATCCAGAGGGGAATAATCATCCTTAAATTGATTGAAATAATCAATTTCCAGGGAGGATAATAATTCCTTTATCCCGGAGTCTTCTTTAGCTATTTTTTCTACCATCTTATTTTTTTCTTTTTCCAGAGTCTCCACCGGATCCAGGTTTTCCAGGGAATGCTTGGCCTTCAAATAATCCTCTTTATTGTTTTCAATTTCTTTTTGCCGGTTTTTTTTTGATTGGATACTGGATTCTATTTCTTTAAGTGCGATATTTTGGATTTTAAGATCTTCCAGTTTCATTTCCAGTTTATCCATTTTTTGGGAGGTGTCATTTTTTAATTTGATTTTTTCCTGGAGGGTATCCATGTTGATTTTCTGGAAGGAATTTTTACGGTTTAATAACTCTTCCTTTTCTTTATTCAACTTCTTTAAAGATTCTTCCAGATCCAAAATCCTCTTTTTATTGGAAGTGATATCCTGCTGGTAGATGGTTACCAGTTCTGTTTTTTTGGATTTACTGATATCTGATTGGCAGATGGGGCACTTATCTTCCACCTGCTTTAATTCTTTAAGGGGTTTTTTAAGTTGCTGGTTTTGATTTTTAAGGGATAATAAGGTTCCATTTTTATCCTGCAGTTCCTGGTCTAAAAGCTCCAGTTTATGGATGAGTGCAATTTCTAATTTTTCATGGAGTGATTCTATTTCCTCAGCCGAGTCCAGATTACTCTCCAGGATTTGATTATAATAAGAGAAGGTTTCACTTATTTGGTGATTTAATCGGGATAATTCATCCCGGGTTCTCTCTTTATCTGATTTAAGACTTCGCATAAGGGCCGGGGTGCCTTCAAACTCCTTTTTTTCCTGAAGCAGGGAGTCTATTTTCTTTTCAATATGAAGATACTCATCATGGAATATCTTATTTGATATTAAAACTTGATTTAAATCATTCACCTTTTTTAAATTTGATAAAATCTGTTCTTCAGCTTGATGGTAGCTATCTAAATTTTTAAGGCCTCTCTGGAGTACAATCAGATCACTAAAGGGGTGGGTTTCAGTTTCCAGTTTACTTATTTTAGATTCATCTTCTGTTATTTGGGATAAATCTTCTTCCAGGCTATCTTTATCTTCCTCTAATCCTTTTAGAATATTTTCCAGAGAAACTAACTGGGATTTGATTTCAAGGTACTCCATTTTTTTCTCATCCAGTTTCTCCTTATCTATTGTTAGTTGTTCTATTTCCTGGAGAATACCTTCAATCTGCTGGTTTAACTCCCCCAGAGTAACATCCCTCTTACTTTTTTCCTCCTTTTTTTCGGCTAACTTCTTTTCCCAGGTTTCTTTAGACTCCATCTTACCCCTTAAAAATTGTTCCTGACTGGTATAGTGGCCAATTAAAGGAACCATATTTTTCCAGGCGTTTTCCAGGGATTCAATACCCAGTAATTTGCCTATCAACTGCTTTTTTTCAGAGGGTGTTTTATCAATCAAATCCGCTATTTCACCCTGGCGGATATAAACTGCATTTAAAAAAAGACTGCTATCCATTTCCAGCAGGCTTTCAATTTCATTACTCACCAGTTTATCCCCGGTAACAATCTGATGGAAACCACCCTGGTCTTCTTGTTCTAAAACAGCCCGGGAGGAGGATTTACTTCTTTCCCTGGTAACCCGATAGGTTTTACCATTAACCAGGAACTTTAAAATCACCCTTAACTTCTTTTCTCCAGTTTTAATAAGACTGAGCAAATTACGAGCAGAATAACTTTTAAAAAGAGCAAAACTAACTGCCTCCAGAATACTGGACTTACCGGCTCCATTTTCACCCATGATAATGGATATACCCGCCGGAAACTCGATGCTACTTTCAGGATGAGACTTAAAATTATGCAGCTGCAGTGATTTAATGATCATAATATTCCTCTAAAAATTTTTGACTTATTTCCCGGGCAGTTTCCATATTACCTTCTGCTATTTCCTTAAAAAGCACAACACCCATATCTGTTAAAGGCTTATTATCAGTTTCTTTTAGATGTTCCCTTAAGAGGGCGGGTATATCCAGTCCCGGACCATCCAACATCTTTTTTTCTTCATCCAATTCTTTTATCTGGAAACCAGGACGCAGACTAAGCACCATTTCCGCCAGGGAATCATTGAGTTTCTGGTACACCTCTGAACGGGAAAAATTACCTCCCGCGACGGTTAAATGCAGTACCGGTTTACTCTTAAGTTTCTGGATATAATCCTGCAATTTAATTATTTCCTCATCCAGAAGGGAATATTCCACACGTGTTTTGATAAACTCCCGGGGTAGTTCAATATTAACCGGATCCACCTGGAAGGATTCTCCATCGGTATCCACCAGATAATATCCTTTACCCTTTTTCTGGTAGTTTTCCACTTCATCCATCTTCCAGATCTCAGTAGAACCGGGATAAACCATTTTACCCCCACCATAATCATCCACAATCCGGTTATGGATATGGCCCAGGGCATAATAATCAAATCCTTCCGGGATATCAGCCAGCTCCAGCTCATATTCATAGGGCAGGTACTTATCAATACCCTGATGCAAAACCATAATACGCTTATTATGGCGAGCGGACTCATTTTCCAGTAATTTCAACCTTTCTTTTAGGGTATCTGCATGGTAACGGGAGATGTAGGGGGACCCTCCAATGAAAATATCATCCTGCTGATAAAAAGGTGTGCGGGGGCTGATGATTTTTAAACCCAGCTCTTTGAATAAGAGATGTGGGGGCAGGGCATTCTTTTTCATAATAATATCATGATTCCCGGCAATGGCATAAACCGGTATCTTTGCTTCTTTTAGTCTAATTAATCCTTTCTGCACTTCCAGGAGGGCCTGGGTAGGGGGTCGGGAAAACTCAAAAAGATCCCCTGCATGCAGGACAAAATCAGGCCTCTCCTGGATAATACTAGTTACCAGGTCTTCAAAAACATTATAATAGTCCTTTTCTCTTTCAAAAAGACCATACTGCCGGTAACCCAGATGGGTGTCTGATAAATGGGCAAACTGCATCAGTAGTCCCCTCCCAAATTTCTAAGGTTCTCTTCCTGTTTTTTAATGGTTTCTTCTTTTTTTTGCCGGGTCTCTCCCCAGATATCAATCACGGCTAAATCCTGACCAAATTCCTTATTTTTATGTTCCTCAATTTTCACCAGGGCGGGTATTTTAGTCATAAGCCCCAGCACCACGGCTTCCCCAATATTCAAAGAGGGTAACTGTTTTAATAGGTCATCACTCAGGTTTTCACTGGCAGTCTGTACATGCCGCTGGTCCTGAGGTTCCACCAATCGCAGGATTATCATGTTATTGGCCTGGGAAAGGGAATCAGGGTCAACGGACTTGGGGCTCTGGCTTACCAGACACAGACCCAATCCGAATTTACGTCCTTCCCGGGCAATCCGGCTAATCCATAACTTGGATGGGGTGTTCCGGTTTTTAGGGGCCAGTATATGGGCTTCTTCCAGGATGAAAAATACAGGGTGCTGCAGGGGCATACTTCCTTCGAAATCATTTCTCAACCATTTTTTATTATTCTGGAGGGCATTACGGAGTATGTGACTTACAATAACCTCTGCTGCTGATTCATCCACTGATCCCAGGTCAATGATATTGGCCTTACCCAGTTCCAGCTTACTTAAAATATTCCCGGCAGAAAGATTGATAATGGAGCTATATCTCCTTTCCAGGTCACCTATCTTATTTAAAACATCCACGATTTGTTTGGCCCCGGATACATCCTGGCCCCGGAATAACCTGTTTCCACTGGCCCAACCTTCCAGTATTTCCCTTAAAGCCTGTATAAAATCATTATCTTTGATGGAACCTTCTTCAGCCTGCTTGCGGGCCATTTTATATGCTTCACCAAAGTAACGCTCCTGCAGATGGGCTTTACCTTCAATCCGAGAAAGGCGCTTCATTTCAGATAGAGACATGTAAAGAGGATTTATCTCAGGCTTTATAACCCGGGACTCACCATTCTCGAAATTGATATGGTATTCGGAGTGCATATCAAATACAACCACACATCCATTGTATTTTAAGATACCGTCTATTACCACTGCCACTGTATTGGATTTACCCGCACCAGTCATGGCCATTATGGCCAGATGCCGGGAAAACATTTTCTCCAGATCAACCCGTACTTCCACTTCTTCCTGGGAAATAAGGGTACCTAATTTCAGGCTATTTTCCAGAGGGAATATCTTCTCCAGATCACTTTTAGAAGCAGGCAAAACCTCAGTTCCCGGGGGGGCCGGGGTGCGAGGGATTCTAAGGTTATCATTAAGGTCACCCAGGATACCCACACTACCCCGAATGTAGTGATCGTCCCCTTCGATTTTCCTTATTTTCTCAATGGTGGCAGGATCAAATATATCAGAGGTTATGGATACACTGCCCCTTACCAGGGATTCAATCATCCCCAGTACATTTTTACCATCATATTTCAGGCAAACGTATTCCCCTACCTGGGGCATCTCTTTGGAAATAAAAGTAATCTGCACCAGTGAGGTCTCCCCTACACATCTTCCTATGACTTTTTTCATAACATTTCCCTCCCATCCTTTTCTAAAAAGCCCATAATAGCCGAAAGCCTATCCAGATCAGTTTTCTTTATAACCACATCATGGTGGGCCTTTTTTAATAAATAGGGATACCCTTCCACACTATCTCTTTTTAACATTCCTAAAACATTTTTCATTTCTTCTGCACTGGCCCGGTAGGGTAGTTCTATTTTTATAATATTCTTATAGTCCTCTAACCGGGCATAAAATATGGTGAACTCCTTTTCCCGGAGATAATTATCTAAAATAGGAAACTCCCGCTTGAGCTGGCTGGAAACCTTTAAATAATGAGGATGGGAGTAGCCCTCTTTTTTATTGCTCCCATCAAAAAGAGATATGTCCGGTATATTGGAACCGAAGTAATCATTCCGGGTGGAAGTCTTGGAGATGGTCACCAGCTTTTTTCCATAATCCAGCAGCTTTTTTATAACCAGAAGACTCTCCAGGTTTTCCAGATAAATAAGAGACTCCATATTCTTATTAGAATCATCTGCAAAATGGGAAGAACTGATTTCAACCAGATTATTATCCAGTTCCTTTTCCAGGGGGTAACGGTATTTTTCTTCAATTTCCCTTTTAGTTTTAGTTTTAAGTTCTTTATCCAGGGGAAAAGGCCGTATCAGGTTGCCCAGGAGTGAACCATCAAATAGATAGTAATCAACCCCTTTTTCTAAGGCCTGCAGGGCATTTTTTATTTCATATAAACTCATATAATTTCGCAACCGGTCCTCTACAAAGCGGTGGTGGGGTATGAGATCTATTTGTGAGTTTTCAATTTTCTGCAATTCCTCTTTATAAATCAGGGTTTCGGCACTGATGGCATAGAAAATAAAACTTAAAAACTTTTTCTTATGGATGCTGCCATCTCCTGCTGATAGCACCATTTTGTCTGGTGTGATTTTAATGTTCTGACTTATCCATTTTTCCTGGGGATCCAGTTCAGGGTCATAAAACTCATCCAGTTTATTTAATATCTCTTCTTTTTTTTCTAAGGCCATTTCCAGTAGGGATTCCAGCATGAAGCCACCTGCAATTATGCTAAGTATATCTTAAGTTTAAGTATCCAACTATATATATTTTTCATATACAGTTTAATTATAAAAATAAAATAATTTATAGTTAACCTTAAGGGAGGGTTAATTAGAATTCTTTTTAAATAAAAGATTATTATCATTAATTTTAGGAGGGGGTTTTTCAGGGGGAAATAATTTCCCTTGAGTATCCCTATTCCTTTTATATTCAGGGTTTTTTTGGGAGAAATCACCTTCCTCCTGAAGTGAGTATTCCTATTCCTTTTCTATTATGGTTTCAGGCAGAAATTACTTCTCTTATTTCTCTTCCTTTTCTATAACTACCGCAGTACCATAGGCCAGAATTTCCTGCATGATATCGGAAATCTCATCAGAATCAAAACGGGCACTGATAATTGCATTGGCACCTAATTCCCGGGCATGGTCCAACATACGATTCAGGGCCTCTTCACGGGCTTTTTCCATGAGATGAACATATTCTTTTATTTCCCCTCCAAAAACAGATCGGAAACCGGCCCCAATTTGACCCCCTAAACCCCGGCTACGCACGGTAAGACCATATACAAAACCCACGGTTTTAACGGCCTTGTAACCTGGAACATAATTGGAGGTTACAATGGTTATATCCGGGATGTAGGTCTCTGATGCGGAAGACTCTAAAATAGGCTCAGCAGGAATATTTTCCAGTGGTTCTTCTACAACTTCACTTTTAACCTCGTATTCCACCAGTCGGGATCCACAATCAGGACAAAAATGAGTATCATCTTCATAATCAACTTCACAGTTAGTGCAGTGCTTCAGGGTTTTTCCTGGTGAATATTCTGGATTTGGCTTTTTGGCTTCAAAAACCGGCTCCTTTACCGGGACCTTAACTGCAGGGTTCTCTTTCATTCTTCTTTTTTCTTCTAACTTTCTACGTATCTCATCACTACTTACCATGAATACCACCTAACATTATGAATTAAGTTTGATAAAGGGATTATTTACTTTTTCTATTATGAATTTCTCTAAAAAGGAAAAAAATGATTTAATAATAGTTAAAATAAGGCATATTATTTTAATTAATGATAACCGTGGCTATATGAGCATAACCTTTCTTTTCATCTTTTTTAATATTATCCGTGATAATTTCCACATTTTTTCCCTTAACTTTAAAGTGGAGCCAGAGATGATAGAGGGCAATACCCATATCAATGGGGTTCCATTTTTTAAGTACCCGGGCTTTTATGAAATTGGGGCGGGTACAGTATACTTCTATCTGATTCTCATTTCCAGTGAAATACCAGGGCTGGTTATTGGTAGCAGAAGGTGCCAGACGAGCTGGCTCTAAAAATCCATTATCTTCATTCATATCCGAGATTTCTTCCAGTTTTTTCCTTTTAAATTCACCAATCTCCTGACGATGCACTGTTTCATCTGCCTCACCCAGTGAGAGAAGAATAACATCTTCCAGGGTAGTTTCTCTTAGTATATCCTTTTTAGGTTGAGCCATTCCCACCCAACAGCTTCCTATATTCTGGGATGATAAAAATAGATCCATCTGCTCCAACATAAATCCGATATTAACCCTGTATCCTGCTTTTTTTTCAGAAAAAGCAGCAATATAGTGGGGTGCTTTTTTTAGGGGAATTAAACTCTTGATATCATCTGGACCAATAAGCATAAATCGGGTTTTTATATCCTCTTTTAGAGGTATCAATTCCTCTAAAAAATTCCTGACCCGGGATAAGGTTTCATCATCCAGAGGAGTGGATTTGTACTTCCTGATGGACTTACGATGGAATATGGCTTCCCATAATTTCTTATCTTCTATTGATTTAGTTTCTACCATGAAATTACTCCTGAAATTTAATATATCAATACTCTGTTTTTTCTAATACTATAAATTTAGATTTTAAATTGCATCTGGGCAAGATATTTAACCAAGGATTTTTAAATCAATTTTTAAATGATTTATATATTATATAAAGTAAAAATAGTTCAAATACAATACTTTATCTCAGACCTGAAAGAATACTATGACTTCT